>NZ_JBIDDP010000026.1:0-10008 GCF_043195475.1 Streptomyces sp. Y20 | reverse complement strand
CTGCGCGCCCCCCGCCGGGCCGCCCCCCCCGTGGCGGGCGGGCCCCCCGTCCGGGGGACCCGCCCGCCACGCCGCGCCCGTGCCGCCCGAGCCGGCAGGCGTCCCCGTCGCCCGTGGGCCCAGGCCGGAGCGGCGGCCAAGAACCCGGCCGCGAGCAGGCCGGCCAGGACGAGGGACACGCGCCGGAGCACGGGGTGTCTCCTTGCCGTCGGGGGGACTTGCCACGCATCTCCGGCAGGGCCACCGGGTGGCGCGGCAGCCGTTGCCCAAGGTGACGTACGACGTATGTGGGCTTAGGCTCTAATACTGAAAGCCGCAGCGAACGGCATGCTCGGCCGGCGAGGTGCGGGTACGCCCCGTGCCTCAGCCGCAGCACCCGAAGGCGCCTCGACGTACGGGTGGGCTGCAGGCGCCGGCGAAGCGTCGTGCCGCTCATGACGCAGCGGTGACATCCGAAGACCGCGCCGTCACTTCCCCTTCGTCATGACGGCGCCGGCCATCCACCTCGTGACGTTCCCCGCGGGGAGCCGCGAGAGACGATGGGAACGGAAGGTATCTCCTATGCGATCACTACGCACGAGGCGTCTCGTCGCGACGTCAGCGGCCGGGCTGCTGCTGGCCGGCGGAGTCGCCGTCGCCGGGGCCGGCACCGCGTCGGCGTCATCGGACCACCACGACAGTGGCAGCAGCTACAGCCGTCACTTCGACAACAACAACCGGGATAACAACCGGGATTACAACAACTGGTGGAACAACGACAACGACCACGGCGGTCGCGGTCATGACAATGACTACGGCAACGGCCATGACAACGGTTACGGCAACGGTCATGACAACGACCATGGCAATGGCTACGGCCATGACAACGGCCATGACAACGGCTACGGGGACAACAACGGTCGTCACAACGACAACAACGACGACTGGGGCTGACTGATCCGTCCGACCAGCGCGGCGTGCGCCTCCGGTTCTCGGCCGGACCGCACGCCGCGGCACGTCGGCCGGACAGCGCCTCAGGTCCCGAGTCCCGCCTGGGCCAGCAGATACGCCGTCATCGGGTCGTAGTGGCGGGGACTGACCACGTGGTCGTCCAGCGGCACGGCGACCTGGAGCGTCCCCTCGGACTCGGCGAGGAACAGCGCCGGGTCGTTGCAGTCGGCGTACCCGACCGAGTCCACGCCGTGCTGTCCCGCGTAGCCCGCCCAGCCGTGATCGGCGACCACCAGATCCGGCAGCGGGCGCCCCTCGCGCTCCAGTCCCGTGAGAACGGCCCGCATCGGCTCCCCCGAGTGGGTGTGCCACAGCGTCGCCCCGTGCTCCAGCACCGCCACGTCGGCGAACTGCATGACGTACCCCTCGTCCGTCCGCAGCCCGTCCGGGATGACGGCGATCTCGCAGCCGGCGGCGCGCAGCGCGGCGGCCGTGGCCCGGTGCACGTCCAGCAGGCCGCCCGGGTGCCCGGTCGCGAACAGCACCCGCTGGCGCCCCTCGGCCGCCTTCCGCAGCCGCGCCGCCATGCGTTCCAGCGCGTCCACGGTCAGTTCGGGGTCGATGGTGTCCTGCCCGTACCGGTACTCCGGGTCGTCGTTGACACCCACCCGCTCGGCCATCACCGCGAGCACGTCCTGCTCGTCCGTCCAGCGGTCGCCCAGCTCCAGGCCGAACCAGAAGGCGCGGACCCCGTTGGCGAGCTGACGGTAGTGGGAGAGGTTGTTCTCGCGGGGCGTGGCGACGTCCCCCGCGATACGGGTCCTCACCAGGTGGTCGACGAGCTGGGCGCGGCTGGGTGTCCCGGGTATCGGCATGGCTCCCATTGTGAGGCAGCGCCCCGCGCGCGTCCTCGGCATACCGCCCGCTGGGACGGGCGTCACCCGGCCTCGTCCGTCACTCCTGCCGCAGCGCGAACCACAGCTCCATGCGCACGTCCGGGTCGTCCAGGTCGGCCGGCAGCAGGGCCGCGCAGCGGGCGATCCGCTGCCGCACGGTGTTGCGGTGCACGTCCAGCGCCACCGCCGTACGGTCCCAGCTCCCGTGCAGTGACAACCAGGCGCGCAGGGTCTCGGCGAGCGCCGGCTGCCCGGCGAGCGGTGCGAGCAGCGTCCGGGCGTGCGCCCGCGCCTCGGCCCGGGGCACCAGGTCCGCCAGGGCCGGCCGGGCGCCGTGCCGGACCAGGCGGGAGCGGGTGGCGCGGGCCCGGGCCAGGGCCCGCGCCGCCTGGGTGTCGGCGGCCGGCCAGTCGCGCGGCGCCACGGCGGCACTGACCCCGAGCGTCCAGCCGGGCTGCGGCTCCGGTTCCCGCCCGGCCGGCACCAGCACCCGTACGGCGTTCCGGCCGACGTCGACCAGCGGTGACCCCAGGGCGGCGCCGAGGGCGGAGGCGGAGACGGCGTCGTGCGGGCCGCCCCGGTCGGGGCCGCTCCGGTCGGGCCGGGCGTGCACGACGAGCCACTCAGCGGCGCCCAGCAGGGGCGCCACCTCCTCGGGCGGAGCGCCCAGCAGCAGCCGTACCAGTGCGGAGGACCGGGCGGCGCCGGTGCCGCTGCGGTGCTCACCGGTCAGCAGGGACAGCAGGACGGCGGCCACGGAGGCGATGGTGTGGTCACCGGGCTCCCTGCGGGGCGTGGCCACACCGAGCACGAAGCCCTTACCGGCGCCGAGGGCGTAGACGGCGAGGTGGGTGGAGCCGAGGGTGTCGGTGGCGGAGGCGGGCAGGGGTCCGGGTCCACCGCCCGGCGTGCCGCCCGCCGTGTGGTCCGCCGGCGGTCTGACCACGCCGGTCAGCGCCGCCAGTGCCTCCCGCACGCCCTGCGCCGGCTCGCGGCCCGCCGTCGCGATCGCGGTGCCGTCGGGGCCGTGCAGGACCGCGTGCCCGCCCAGCCGCTGGGCCAGCCGGCGCAGGACCGACGGCACCGGGTCCGGGCGGGAGGCCGCGGCGGCGAGGCTCTGCTGGGCCTCCGTGACGCGGCGCAGCTCGGCCAGCCGGGCCTGCGCCATCAGCTGCCACACCGCGCGGGCCACACCCGAGAAGGTGGTCTGCGGCGGGACCTCCAGCAGCGGCAGGCCGTGGCGGTCGCAGGCGGCGGCCAGGGCGGGGGGCACCGTGTCGTGCACCGGCGCCAGGCCGAAGCCGAGGGCCGCCCCGCCCGCGGCCACGATCCGGGAGACGTAGTCGTCGAAGTACGTCCCCGCTCGCGCCGCCCCGGGGATGTGCACCCCGGCCGTCAGCAGCAGCTCGCCACCCAGCAGATACGGGTACGGGTCGGCCATCTCGGAGGTGTGCGCCCAGTGGACGACGGCGCCCGGCTCCCGGGGGCCCGCGATCTGCCGCAGGCCGAGGTCCTCCCGGGCCAGCAGGGCCGCGAGCGGCACGGGCGGGGTCGGGGGTACCGCTGGGGTGATCGTCTCCGGCATGGTGTGCGTTTCCTCCATCCCGCCCCGCTCCGCTGGATGAAACGTACTCTTCGCAGTCGCTTTCCGGCCACCTAGTGTCGTCAGGGAACGGCAGCCGCGGGTACGGGCGGATGTCCCCGCGATCCGCTGCCGCCACACCCCTCCGCGCCCCCATCGGCCTCGGCCTGCTCGCCCCGAGGCCCACCGGCGAGGCGGTCCTCGCCGCTGGGCGCGAACGCCTCGCCGGACAGCCCCCCGAACTCGTGTCCGAACCGGCCCCGGCTCACCAGTAGAGTCGTAGGGAAAGCAGTACATGCGCGACGAAGCGCAGGAAAGAAGGCATTCGACCATGAGCAGCAACGAGACGCCCCGCGGCCCCGTGGACTCCTCCCGCATCCCGCGGTACGCCGGCCCCGCGACCTTCGCCCGGCTGCCCCGCCTCGACGAGGTCGGCACCGCCGATGTCGCCGTGGTGGGCGTGCCGTTCGACTCCGGCGTCTCGTACCGGCCGGGCGCCCGCTTCGGCGGCAACGCCATCCGCGAGGCGTCCCGGCTGCTGCGCCCGTACAACCCGGCGCAGGACGCGTCCCCGTTCGCCCTCGCCCAGGTCGCCGACGCCGGTGACATCGCGGCCAACCCGTTCAACATCAACGAGGCCGTCGACACCATCGAGGCCGCCGCGGACGAGCTGCTCGGCACCGGCGCCCGCCTGATGACCCTCGGCGGCGACCACACCATCGCCCTGCCGCTGCTGCGCTCGGTCGCGAAGAAGCACGGCCCGGTCGCCCTGCTCCACTTCGACGCCCACCTCGACACGTGGGACACCTACTTCGGCGCCGAGTACACCCACGGCACCCCGTTCCGCCGCGCCGTCGAGGAGGGCATCCTCGACACCGAGGCCCTCTCCCACGTCGGCACCCGCGGCCCGCTGTACGGCAAGCAGGACCTCACCGACGACGAGAAGATGGGCTTCGGCATCGTCACCTCCGCCGACGTCTACCGCCGCGGCGCCGACGAGGTCGCCGACCAGCTGCGCCAGCGCATCGGCGACCGCCCGCTGTACATCTCCATCGACATCGACTGCCTCGACCCGGCCCACGCGCCCGGCACCGGCACCCCGGAGGCGGGCGGCATGACCTCCCGCGAACTCCTGGAGATCCTGCGCGGCCTGGCCTCCTGCAACCTGGTCTCGGCGGACGTCGTCGAGGTCGCGCCGGCGTACGACCACGCCGAGATCACCTCGGTCGCCGCCTCCCACACGGCGTACGAACTCACCACCATCATGAGCCGCCAGATCGCGGCGGCCCGGAAGGACGCGGAAGCGAAGTGACGCACGACCACGACCTGGTCCTCCGCCCGACGGCCGCGCAGACGGAGGCCGCGCTGAACCCGCCCGCCGGCCGCAACGGCGGAGACCTGGTCGTGGAGACGCTGGCCGGGCTCGGCGCGACCACGGTCTTCGGCCTGCCTGGCCAGCACGCCCTCGGCATGTTCGACGCGCTGCGCCGCTCCCGCCTCCACTACGTCGGCCTGCGGGTGGAGAACAACGCGGGCTTCGCGGCGGACGCCTACGGCAGGATCACCGGCGAGGCGGCCCCGCTGCTGCTGTCGACCGGCCCGGGCGCCCTGACCTCGCTCGCCGCACTCCAGGAGGCGGCCTCCGCCTCCGCCCCCGTCCTGGCGATCAGCAGCCAGATCCCGACGGCGGGGCTGGGCGGCGGCCGGCACGGCTACCTCCACGAACTGCCCGACCAGGCGGCCTCGTTCCGGGGCGTCGTCAAGTCGGTCCACACCGTCCGCGCCCAGTCCCAGATCCCCTCCGCCGTCGCGGCGGCCTGGAAATCGGCGCTCACGGCTCCGCACGGGCCGGTGTGGGTGGAGATCCCGCAGGACGTGCTCCTCGCGGAGACGGTCCTGCCCGTGGTGACGGCGATCGACGCGACCCCCGACGACCTCGTCCCGCGCCCCGAACTGACGGCGGTGGCCGCGGACCTGCTGTCGAACGCCGCCCGCCCCGTGATCATCGCGGGCGGCGGGGTCGTACGGTCGGACGCGTCGGGCAAGCTGCGCCGGCTGGCCGAGAAGCTGGACGCGCCCGTGGTGACGACGTTCGGCGGCAAGGGCGCCTTCCCCTGGCAGCACCCTCTCTCCCTCCAGTCCTGGCTGGAGGACCGGCACACCACGGACTTCCTGGAGGACGCGGACGTCCTCCTCGTGGTCGGCTCCGGCCTCGGTGAACTCTCCTCGAACTACCACACGTTCAAGCCCCGCGGCCGGGTCGTCCAGATCGAGGCGGACGCCGGCAAACTGGAGTCCAACCACCCGGCCCTGGGTATCCACGCCGACGCCCGCCTGGCCCTTCAAGCCCTGCTGGAGACGGTGCGGGAGCGGACGGACGCGGCGGCGCCGGACCGCGTACGGGACCTCCTGGCGAGGGTCGCGCAGCGTATCGCGTCCCAGGAACTCACCCTGGAACAGGACGTGCTGGCCGCCGTCCGCGCCGCCCTGCCCGCCGGCTCCCCGTCCTTCTGGGACATGACCATCCTCGCCTACTGGGCCTGGTCCGCCTTCGACGCCCAGGGCCCCAACACCATGCACTCGGCCCAGGGCGCCGGCGGCCTCGGCTACGGCTTCCCGGCGGCACTCGGCGCGGCGACGGCCGACCCGACCCGCCCGGTACTGGCGGTGTCCGGCGACGGCGGCGCCCTGTACTCCATCGCGGAACTGGCCACGGCCCGCCAGTACGACCTCCCGGTCACCTGGCTGATCGTCGACGACGGCGGCTACGGCATCCTCCGCGAATACATGACGGACACCTTCGGCCAGGCGACGGCGACAGAACTGACCCGCCCGGACTACGTGGCCCTCGCCGAGTCCTTCGGAGTCCCGGGCGTCCGCACGACGCCGGAAACCCTGGAGCAGGACCTGGCGAAGGCCCTGGCGACCCCGGGTCCGTCGGTGGTGGTGCTGCCGGTGGTGCTGCGGATGTTCGCGCCGACGCACCTGGCCTGAGCCCCGGCCCCGACGGGCGGTCCCGCTCCCGGCTCTCCTGCGCCCGGGCGCTGCTGTTCCGCCGTCGGGGAGCCGGTGCGCGGAACTGTCCGGCCGTCGTGGCCGTCCTCTCAGGTGATCATGAACTGGCGGCCCTGACCAGGCCGTCACCGGCGGGGGAGAACAAGACGTGTTCGAGGCTGTGTTCGGCGACGATCACTGGTTCCTGGGGGGACTCACCGTCCTCGCGGCCGTGCTCGGGGCGACGGCGTGGCGGGTGGCCCGGGGGCGCCGGGCCGAGCGGGCCTTCTGGTGGGCGCCGTTCGTGTTCTGCCTCACCGGCGTGCTCGGGGTGACCCTCGCCATGCGCGGGGGCGGCGCCGGGCGGGGCGAGTGTGTGATCAACCATGAGATCACCGAGCCGCTCTACACCACCCAAGGTCTGTGGAACCTGGCCATGTTCGTGCCGATCGGCTTGTTCGGGGTGCTCGCGTCGCGGCGGCCGGTGCCCGTGCTGGGCTGTGTGCTCGCGCTGCCCTGTCTCATCGAACTCTGCCAGGCGCTGGCCCCGTTCGCCGCCGGCGTCTGTGACAGCGCCGATGTCGAGATGAACGTGGCCGGGGGACTGGCCGGTCTCGCCGTGGGGCTCTTGGCGGTGCGGGGGCGGGTGGCCTGGCGGGCCCTGGGCCGGTCCACTGTGGTTGCCCTCGGGGTGCTCGGTGTTCTCGGGGTCACCCTGCTCCAGAGCGCGGTCACCCTGGAGCATGTCGACGGTTCCAGCGTCCGGGACGCCCACGGGGACGAGCGGGAGGCCGCCGAGCGGGCCGTCCGGCAGGCCTTCGGGAACCGGTACGAGGTCGGGGACGTACGCGTCAGTCCCGGCGTCGACGGCTACAACGGGTGGATGTCCGTCCAGTTCGCCGGTGGGTTCCCCGCGGAACTGATGTGGCCCGGCGGTCGCCGGCTCACCGTCGACTTCACCGGCACCTCCGTCGCGGGATATGCCGTCCCCGGTGCCACCCCGCCGCACGACGCCCGGGACGCGTACCGCGTCGCCCGCGCCTACATGCGCGCCCACTACCCGTGGGCCGATTCGGCCTCCTGGCATGCGACGCGGGCGGTGGGCCACGATGCGGGCGGCGGCGGTTGGGTCATCTCGTGGCGGTTCAGGGAGCGTGGGGTGGCCATGCCCCGCAGCCTCGATGTGCGGATCAGCTCGGCCGGGCGCGTCCACGGGCTGTCCGTCGACCTCGGGCCCACGCACGTGGAGCTGCCCGAGGGACTCCTCTCGGCACGGCAGGCCGAGGACCTCGTCAGGAAGTGGGAGCGGCGCAGCCGCGCCGACGCCGGGCACCTGCGGATCCGCGCCCGGGAGCTGACGACGGAGCGCGCCATGGGGTATCAGGGGCCCTGGCGCGCGGTGTGGTCCGTCGAGGTGGCCGACCCCAGGTGCCGGCCCGACGGCGACGGGGACGGCTGCGACCCCTATGTCACGGCGGTGGACGCCGCCACCCGGAGGATCGTCGGCTGACGGCTGACGGCTGACGGCTGACGGCTGACGGCTGACCGCGTCACCCGGCGGGAGTCGGGTGAGGGGTCGGGGCCGGGGGGGGGGGCTCGCGCTCTGTCGAACTAACGCCCCGCGAACAGGTGTACAACCCTCCACCGTCCTGGCGAGTCTTCCTCGGCAGCGCACGGGTGCGCTCAACGGCGTTCAGGGGGACGCCCGTTCGACGTTCAAGGGGAACTTTCCATGACTTTCCGGATATCCGGCCGGGCCAGTGTGCTCGCGGCCACCGTCGGTGCCGCGCTGCTCGTACCGGCCGTCGTCGCCGCCACCCCGGCCGCCGCCACGGCGCCCACCGTCAGCTGCACGTCCGCCAAGGCGGGGCTGGCCGACAAGCTGAAGAAGGACATCACGGCCGCGCTGGCGAACCGCAAGGGCACCGTCGCCGTCGGCCTGTACGACCGCGGTACCAAGACGACGTGCACGCTGCGCGGCACCAGCGCCTACGACTCGGCCAGCAGCGTCAAGGTCACCGTGCTCGCCACGCTGCTGTGGGACGCCAGGAAGCACAACCGGTACCTGACGGCCACCGAGCAGTCGCTCGCCAAGGCCATGATCACGCAGTCGGACAACACCGCGACCAGCAAGCTCTGGAAGCAGCTCGGCGTGACGAAGATCAAGGGCTTCCTCACCGCCGCCGGGATGACGAAGACCGTGCCGGGCGCGGACGGTTACTGGGGTCTGACCCAGGAGAACGCCACCGACGAGCAGAAGCTGCTCCAGCTGGTCACCGCGAAGAACAGCGTGCTGAGCGACAACTCCCGGGCCTACATCCTGAAGTTGATGGGCCAGGTCGTCTCCTCGCAGCGCTGGGGCACCCCGGCCGGTGCGCCGTCGTCCGTCGCCGTGCACGTCAAGAACGGCTGGCTCCAGCGCTCCACGCACGGCTGGCGCGTGCACAGCCTCGGCACCTTCAACGGCGCCGGCCACGACTACATGGTCACCGTGCTGACGCAGGACAACAGCACCATGGACTACGGCGTGACCACCATCCAGAACGTCGCCAAGGCCATCCACAAGGACCTGGTGCCGACCACCTCCGGTGTCACCCGCTACACCCCGACCACTCAGCCGCGCGAGGCGTTCGTCGCCGTACCGCCGCAGGCCTGAGGACGAGCGCGGGGCCTCGCGACACGCCGTCGCGAGACCCCGCCGGCGTGCGGGCGTGTCGGCCCCGGACTCCCAGCTCTGTCCCCAGGGGCAAAGTAGCCCGCCGGTTGTTTCAGGACTGCGGGGCGGCGGTCTTCTTGGGCTGGCGGGGGACTGTCTTGGTCTTGTCGAGGTGCCCGTACACCGTCGACCGTGGCACGCCGAACATGTCGGCGATCTGCTGGACGGTCTTCTCCCGCTCGTCGTAGAGACGTTGGGCGAGCGCGGCCTGGTCCTCGGTGAGCTTCGGTCGGCGTCCGCCGACCCGCCCCCGGGCCCGCGCGGAGGCGAGCCCGTCGTTCGTATTCGCCACGATCAGCTCGCGCTGGAGCTCTGCCAGTACGGACAGCATCCCGAACATGGCCCTGCCTTCCATGGTGGCGGTGTCGATGCCCTGCTCGATGACGTGCAGCCCGATACCGCGCTCGCGCAGGTCGGCGCCGAGGGTTACCAGGTGCAGGACCGAGCGGGAGAGCCGGTCGAGCCGGGTGACCTTCAAGGAGTCGCCCTCGCGCAGCAGCTGCATGACGAGGTCGAGCTTCGGGCGGGACGCCTTCGCGCCGCTGGCGACGTCGATGTGGATGTTGTCGCGGTCGACGCCGTGGCGGAGCAGTGCGTCGATCTGATGATCGGGGTTCTGGTCGGCCGTCGATGTGCGGCAGTAGCCGATGAGCATGTGTCGGAATCTATCGGCGGACCGTTCACCGACGTTGATTCTCGACGCGAGTTGCCGACACTGCTCACCTGCGGGTTCGCGATCACGGGGTCGAGTGTCGGCATACGGTGGCACCCTCAAGTGATCAACGCACCACCCACGGATGATCATGTGATCGTGGAGGCACAGGTGCGTGACTACGGGTTTTCGCCAGCTCAACAGGATGAGGTCTGGAGACGCTGGCGAGAGGGGCAGT
>NZ_JBIDDP010000025.1:0-20667 GCF_043195475.1 Streptomyces sp. Y20 | reverse complement strand
GTGGGGGCGAGTTGTACGGGGTTGCGTAGGTTGCGGTACCAGTAGGTGGCGTCGAGGTGTCGGGTGTCGAGGGGGGTGGTGGTGACGGTGGAGTGGAAGGTGGTGTGGCCGGTGCGGGGGGTGATGTGGTTCAGGTCGTGGGCGAGGGTGTCGCGGATCGTTTCGACGTGGGGGGAGTGGGAGGCGTAGTCGACGGGGATTTTGCGGGCCCAGATGTCTGCGGTTTCGCAGTGGGTGAGGAGTTCGTCGAGTGCGTGGGGTTGGCCGGTGACGACGGTGGAGGTGGGGCCGTTGATGGCGGCGATGAATAGCTGGCCGGTCCAGGGGGTGAGGAGTTCCTCTGTCTCGGATTGGGTTAGTGCGAGGGAGGCCATGGCGCCGTTGCCGGAGAGGGCGCGGAGGGCTTTGGAGCGTAGGGCGATGATGCGTGCGCCGTCTTGGAGGGTGAGTCCGCCTGCGGTGACGGCGGCGGCGATTTCGCCTTGGGAGTGTCCGATGACGGCGGTGGGGGTGACTCCGGCGGCGCGCCAGAGGGCGGCGAGGGCGAGCATCATGGCCCAGGAGACGGGTTGGACGACGTCGACGCGGTCGAGGCCGGGTGCTTGGTGGTGGCCGCGCAGTACGGCGGTCAGGGACCAGTCGACGTAGGGGGCGAGGGCTTCTTCGCAGGCGGTGATGGTGTCGCGGAAGACGTCGGAGGTGTCGAGGAGATCGACGGCCATCCCGGCCCACTGCGATCCCTGCCCCGGGAACACGAACACGGCACGGGAGGGAGACACGCCCTGCTCGCCGCCGGCCTCCCCGGAGGCGAGTGCGTCGAGACCGGCGAGGAGTCCTTCGCGTCCGTCGGTGCCCGGGACGACGGCCCGGGACTCGAAGGCGGAGCGGCCGGTGGCGAGGGAGAACGCCACATCGCCGGACGCCAGTTCGGGCCGTGCCCGCACGTGGTCGGCGAGCTGCCGCGCCGCCTGGGCGAGTGCGTCCGCCGACCGTGCCGACACCACCCACGGCAACCGACCACCGTCCAGCGAGTTCTGCGCTCCCGGAGTCCTGACATCGGCGGGTGCTTCTTCGAGGATGGTGTGGGCGTTGGTGCCGCTGATCCCGAACGAGGAGACTCCGGCTCGCCGTGTCGTGCCCGCACCGGCGGGCCATGGGCGCGGCTGGGTCAGCAGTTCGATGCCGCCCGCGTTCCAGTCGACCAGGTCGCTGGGTTTGCCCACGTGGAGTGAGGCGGGTAGTTCTCCGTGGCGCAGGGCCATGACCATTTTGATGACACCGCCGACTCCGGCGGCGGCTTGTGCGTGTCCGAGGTTGGATTTGAGGGAGCCGACGAGGAGTGGTCGGCCGTTGCGTTCGCTGCCGTAGGTGGCGAGGAGGGCTTGTGCTTCGATGGGGTCGCCGAGGACGGTTCCGGTGCCGTGGGCTTCGACCGCGTCGACGGCCGAGGGGGTCAGGCCGGCGTCGGTCAGGGCGGCGTGGATGACGCGTTGTTGTGCGGGGCCGCTGGGTGCGGTGAGGCCGTTGGAGGCGCCGTCCTGGTTGACGGCTGTTCCGGCGACGACGGCGAGTATCTGGTGGCCTTGTCGCCGGGCGTCCGAGAGTCGTTCGAGGACCAGGATGCCGACGCCTTCGGCCCAGGCGGTGCCGTCGGCGTCCGCCGAGAAGGATTTGCACCGCCCGTCGGCCGCCAGGCCCCGCTGACGCGAGAACTCGATGAAGATGCCGGGTGTCGACATGACGGTGACGCCGCCGGCGAGGGCGAGTGAGCATTCGCCCGAGCGCAGGGCGCGTACGGCCAGGTGCAGGGCGACCAGGGAGGAGGAGCACGCGGTGTCCACCGTCAGGGCCGGTCCCTGCAAGCCCAGCGTGTATGCAACCCGGCCGGAAGCGACACTGGAGGTGGTTCCCGTGAGGCCGAACCCGGCCGCACCGGCAGCCGCCTCACCGAGCCGAGGACCGTACTCCTGGGCGATGGCTCCCACGAACACGCCCGTCGACGTGCCGTGCAGCGATCCGGGTGCGATGCCTGCCCGCTCCAGGGCCTCCCAGGACACTTCCAGCAGCAGGCGCTGCTGCGGGTCCATGGCCAGCGCCTCACGCGGCGAGATCCCGAACAGCTCCGCGTCGAACTCCGCGGCCTGTTCCACGAATCCACCGTTCCGGACGTAGGACGTGCCGGAGTGGTCCGGGTCGGGGTGGTAGAGGGCGTCGAGGTCCCAGCCCCGGTCGGCCGGGAAGCCGGAGATCACGTCGCGCTGCTCGGCGACGACCTGCCACAGCCCCTCCGGCGAATCCACCCCGCCGGGGAAACGGCAGCCCATGCCGACGACGGCTATCGGATCGTTGGTGCCGTCCTCCAGTTCGCGGACCCGCTGGCGGGACTCGTGGAGGTCGACGGTGAGGCGCTTGAGGTAGTCGACCAGCTTGTCGTAGTCCTTCGTGCTCATGATGGTGGTGCCCCCCGTAGACGTCGTGACGCTGTGCGTTGTGCGCGTGGACCCTGCGTCGCCGCTGTCGAGCCGTGCCCGGGCGGGCCGGGCGGAGCGAACCGAGTGAGCAGGGTGAGGGCGGGCGGGACGCCACGGAGCGTGGCGAGCCGCCCGGCCGAGAGGTGATGCGGTGCGATGTGATGCCGTGCGGTGAGGTGAGGTGTGGCTGGTGCGGGTCAGAGCTCGGAGTCGATGAACGCGAGGAGTTCGTCGACCGATGCCGACTGGACCCGTGTGGTCAGATCGTCGTGGTTGGTCCGGGACCGCTGGACCGGTACCCGGAGCAGCAGCGCCTGGAGCCGTTGGATGATCTCGGCCCTGGTGTCGTCGTCGGAGCGGTCCGCGAGTTCGGCGAGTGCCGCTTCCAGCCGGTCGAGTTCGGCCAGTCCGGGCGTGGTCGGCGAGGCGGTCGGGCCGGTGTCTCCGGCTTCGGCCGGTGCGAGTTCGCCGTGCAGGTGGGCGACGACCGCCCTGGGTGTCGGGCAGTTGAAGAGAAAGGTGGCGGGCAGCCGGAGTCCGGCGCCGGTCTGGAGCCTGTTGCGCAGCTCCACGAGGGTGAGCGAGTCGCAGCCCAGGTCCTTGAAGGGCCGGTCGGCGGGGATGCCGGCCGCTTCGGACCGGCCGAGTACGGCGGCGGTCTGCACCCGGACGAGGTCCAGCAGCATCTCGTCCTGCTCGGCCCGGCTCACCGCGGCGAGCCGGTCATGGAGGGACGCGGACTTCGCCGCCGTGACGGTGACCTGAGGGTCGGCAGGGCGCGGCGCGGCCGGTGCCAGATCCCGGAGCACGACCGGAAGTCGAGTGCCGAGCGCACCGAGCGCGGCCCGGTCGATGTGTGCGGGCACGAGTGCGGCGCTGTCCACGCGGAGGGCCGCGTCCAACAGGGCCAGCCCTTCCATCGGGTCGATGGGGGAGAGGCCGCTCCTGGCGAGCCGCCCCCGGTCGGCCTCGGTCAGGGCGCCCGCCATTCCGGCAGCGCCGGTCGTTCCCGTACCGCCGGTCGTCCTCGTGGCGCCGGCGCCCCCGTCGGTACCCGGCCCTTCCACCGCGTCCGCCCACAATCCCCAGGCCAGGGACAGCGCCGGCAGCCGACGGGCCCTGCGGTGCTGGGCGAGGGCGTCCAGGTAGGCGTTGGCGGCCGCGTAGTTGCCCTGCCCCGCGCCGCCGATCACGCCCATGACGGAGGAGAAGAGGACGAAGGCGGCCAGCTCCTGGCCGGCGGTCAGTTCGTGCAGGTTCCACGCCGCGGTGGCCTTGGCCGCGAGAACGGTGTCGAGGCGTTCGGGGGTGAGTGCGGTGATCACGCCGTCGTCGAGCACTCCCGCCGCGTGGACGACGGCGGTGAGCCGTACGCCGGTCAGCAGGTGCGCGAGCGCCTCGCGGTCGGCGGTGTCGCAGGCCGCGAGGTGGACCTCGGCGCCCAGTCCCGAGAGCTGGGCGACCAGTTCCGTCGCGCCGGGCGCGTCGGGGCCGCGGCGGCTTACCAGCAGCAGACGCCGGGCGCCGTGCTCGGTGACCAGGTGCCGGGCGACGAGTCCGCCCAGGGCCCCGGTGGCGCCGGTGACCAGCACCGTACCGGCCGGATCGAGGGCCACCGGCAGGGTGAGGACCACCTTGCCGACGTGCCGGGCCTGGCTGACGTGGCGGAACGCCTCCGGTGCCCGGCGCACGTCCCACACACTGACCGGCAGCGCAGACAGTGCCCCCGACGACAGCAGCCGCAATACCTCGCCGAGCAGTTCGGTGATCCGTTCGGTGGGCGCCTGGAGCAGGTCGAAGGACCGGTAGTCGACCCCGGGGTGCTCGGCCGCGACCTCCCTCGGGTCGCGTAGATCGGTCTTGCCCATCTCCACGAAACGGCCACCGTGCGGCAGCAGCCTCAGCGAGGCGTCCACGAACTCACCGGCGAGGGAATCCAGTACGACGTCCATGCCGCGCCCTTCGGTGGCCGCGGCGAACGCGGTCTCGAAGTCCAGGGTGCGCGACGACGCCAGGTGGACGTCGTCCAGGCCGAGGGCACGCAGCGCGCCCCACTTGCCGGGACTCGCCGTGCCGTAGACGTCCGCTCCCAGATGCCGGGCCAGTTGGACTGCGGCCATGCCGACACCACCCGCCGCCGCGTGGATCAGGACGCGCTCGCCCGCACGCAGACCGGCGAGGTCGACCAGGCCGTGGTAGGCGGTGAGGAACACGATGGGCGCGGACGCCGCCTGGGCGTACGTCCAGGCGGCGGGCATGACGGCGACCCGCCGGTGATCGGCCACGGCCACCGGCCCGAACGCTCCGGAGAACAGGCCCATCACCCGGTCACCGACCTCGAAGCCGGTGACGCCCGGTCCCACCTCGGTGACGGCACCGGCCCCTTCGAGACCGAGCAGGCCGGGATCGCCGGGGTAGAGACCAAGGGTGTTCAGTACGTCACGGAAGTTCACGCCCGCGGCGCGCACCGCGATCCGCAGCTCACCGTCGCCGAGCGGGGCCAGGGACTCCGGGCAGGGGTCGAGCACCAGGTGGTCCAGCGTCCCGCGTTCGCGGACCGCCAGCCGCCAGGCCGCCGCCCCGGCCGGGGGGACGAGGGTGCCGTCGGCCGTCGCGGGGCCGAGCCTGGGTACCAGCAGGGCACCTCGCCGCACCGCGAGTTGTGGCTCCGAGCCCGTCAACGGCCACGCGGAGCGGCAGTCGTCGGCCCACTCCACGTCCAGAAGCCCGATGCGCCCGGGGTGTTCGGTCTGCGCCGACCGCGCCAGCCCCCATACGGCCGCGTCGGCGGGGTCCGTCACGTCCGCGTCCGGTGCCGTGGCCACCGCACCCCGGGTGACCAGCACCAGCCGGGAGTCGGCGAACCGGTCGTCGGCCAGCCACGCCTGAAGCAGAGCGAGCGCGCGATGCACCGCGGACCGGACGCCGCCCACCGGGCCGTACGCGATGCCCACGGCCGGCGACGGATCGATGAGCGGTGACAAGCCGACGGTCGGCGACGAGTCCCCGCCCCGCGACGAGTCCCCGCCGGGCGACAGCTCCGCGAGCGGCGCGAAGACCACCGAGGGGGCGGGCAGCCCCGCGTCGAGGGTCTCACCCAGTGCCGTGAGGTCGGCGTAGCGAGGGCCGACGCCCAGGTCGGCGGTGCCGAGTACGGCGGCGTCCGGCGGCGGCTGCCGGTCCGCGCCGGCCGGCTTCCAGGCCAGGCGGCGGAGCGACCCTGGTACGACGGGGCTGTCACCGGCGGGGCGGAGGAGCAGTTCCTCGACCTCGGCGATCACCGTGTCGTTCTCGTCCATCAGGGTCAGCGCGACCGCGTCCGGCCCACCCGCGGTGATCAGGACGCGAGCGGTGCGTGCGCCGGGCTGGTGGACGGACACACCCCGCCAGGAGAAGGGCAGCAGACGACGGCCGGCATCGCCCAGCGCGGTCGTGACGACCGGATGCAGGGCCGCGTCGAGCAGGGCCGGGTGCAGTCCGTAGGAGGCCGCGTCGGTGACGGACGCAGGGAGGGCGACCTCGGCGAGCAGGTCCGCGCCGTGCCGCCACGCGGCGCGCAGGCCGCGGAAGACGGGGCCGTAGCTGTACCCGGCCGCGGCCAGTTGGTCGTAGCAGTCGTCGAGGGACAGTGGTGCGGACGCGGCGGCGGGCCAGCCGGCGGTGGCCGTGGGGGCCCCCGCATGCGGTGCGAGGAGGCCGGTGGCGTGCAGGGTCCACGGCTCTGTGGTGTCCTCCGGCGCGGCGGCGCGGGCGTGCACGGTCAGGGCGCGCTGCCCCTCTTCGTCAGGCGCGGCGACGACGAGCTGCACCTCCGCGCTGCCGTCCTCGGGGAGCATCAGCGGTGACGTCAGGGTGAGTTCGGCGACCCTCGGCGCGCCGGTCTGCGCTCCTGCCCGGGCGGCGAGCTCCAGGAAGGCGGTTCCGGGCAGCAGCACCGAGCCGAGGACGGTGTGGTCGGTGAGCCAGGGGTGCGTGCGGCGGCCGAGCCGTGCGGTCAGCACGGTCTGCCCGGACGCGGCGAGTTCGACGGCCGGCCCGAGCAACGGATGGCCGGCCGGTCCCCGACTGCCGTTCGCGGTCAGCCAGTAGCGCTCGCGCTGGAACGCGTACGTGGGCAGGCCCGGCCTTCGGCCATCGCCGAACACGGCGCGCCAGCGAGGGCTTCGGCCGCGGACGTGCAGGGTGCCGAGCGCGGTGGCCAGGGTGCGGCGCTCGGACCGGCCGCGGCGCAGCACCGGCACGAACGCCGTCGCCCCGTCGTCCAGGCAGTCCTGGCCCAGTGCCGACAGCACGCCGTCCGGGCCGAGTTCGACGAAGGTTCGCACCCCCAGATCGCGCAGCGCGGCCAGACCGTCGGACAGCCGTACCTCCCGGCGCACCTGCTGGACCCAGTAGTCGGCTGTGATGTCGGCGGGCCGTCCGGTGACGGTGGACACCATGGGGACACGCGGCGCGGCGTACCGAACTCCCGCCGTGACCGTGCCGAACGCGTCGAGCATCCCGTCCATGCGGTGCGAGTGGAAGGCGTGGCTCACGACGAGCCGGCGTGTCTTGCGGCCGTCGGCGGCGAACACGGCCGCGATCTGCTCGACGGCCTCGACGTCGCCGGAGATGACGACGGCGGTGGGGCCGTTCACAGCGGCGACGCTCACCTCGTGCTCGCGGCCTTCCAGCAGTGCGCGGACCTCGTCCGGTGACGCCTGGACGGCCATCATCATGCCGCCGGCCGGCAGAGCCTGCATGAGCCGGCCACGCGCCGCGACCAGTGCGCAGGCGTCGGGCAGGGTGAGTACCCCGGCGACGTGCGCGGCGGCGAACTCGCCGATGGAGTGGCCCAGTACGGCGTCCGGTGCCAGCCCCTGGTGCTCCAGCAGCCTGAACAGCGCGATCTGGAGGGCGAAGAGGGCGCTCTGGGTGTTCTCCGTCCGGTCGAGCGCCTCGGCGTCGTGGAACATCACCTCGTGGAGAGGCGAGGTGCCGGTCAGGGAGGCGCGGCAGGCGTCGAGTTCCCCGCACACCTCGTCCAGGGCGGCGGCGAAGACCGGCTCGGCCTCGTACAACTCGCGTCCCATGCCGACACGTTGGCTGCCCTGTCCGGTGAAGAGGTAGGCGAGCCCGTCGTCGGGGCGAGCCGTGCCGACGGTCAGAGCGGAGTGCGGTTCGCCACGGCTCAGCGCGGTCAGTGCCACCCGGGCCTCGGTACGGGTGCCGGCGGTGACGGCCGCACGGTGGTCGAGGGCGCTGCGGGTGGTGGCCAGGGCGCGGCCGAGGTCCCGGGCGGGTACACCGTCCAGAGCGTCCAAGGCGTCGAGGAGCACGTTGGCCTGGGCGCGCAGAGCCGGCTCCGTACGACCGGACAGCACCCACAGGGGAGCGGGGTCGTCCTGCCCGGCGTCGGCCTCGGCGTCGGCCTCGGGCACGGGCGTCTCGGCGGGTGCTTCTTCGAGGATGGTGTGGGCGTTGGTGCCGCTGATCCCGAACGAGGAGACTCCGGCTCGCCGTGTCGTGCCCGCACCGGCGGGCCATGGGCGCGGCTGGGTCAGCAGTTCGATGCCGCCCGCGTTCCAGTCGACCAGGTCGCTGGGTTTGCCCACGTGGAGTGAGGCGGGTAGTTCTCCGTGGCGCAGGGCCATGACCATTTTGATGACACCGCCGACTCCGGCGGCGGCTTGTGCGTGTCCGAGGTTGGATTTGAGGGAGCCGACGAGGAGTGGTCGGCCGTTGCGTTCGCTGCCGTAGGTGGCGAGGAGGGCTTGTGCTTCGATGGGGTCGCCGAGGACGGTTCCGGTGCCGTGGGCTTCGACGGCGTCGATTGCCGAGGGGGTCAGGCCGGCGTCGGTCAGGGCGGCGTGGATGACGCGTTGTTGTGCGGGGCCGCTGGGTGCGGTGAGGCCGTTGGAGGCGCCGTCCTGGTTGACGGCTGTTCCGGCGACGACGGCGAGTATCTGGTGGCCTTGTCGCCGGGCGTCCGAGAGTCGTTCGAGGACCAGGATGCCGACGCCTTCGGCCCAGGCGGTGCCGTCGGCGTCCGCCGAGAAGGATTTGCACCGCCCGTCGGCCGCCAGGCCCCGCTGACGCGAGAACTCGATGAAGATGCCGGGTGTCGACATGACGGTGACGCCGCCGGCGAGGGCGAGTGAGCATTCGCCCGAGCGCAGGGCGCGTACGGCCAGGTGCAGGGCGACCAGGGAGGAGGAGCACGCGGTGTCCACCGTCAGGGCCGGTCCCTGCAAGCCCAGCGTGTATGCAACCCGGCCGGAAGCGACACTGGAGGTGGTTCCCGTGAGGCCGAACCCGGCCGCACCGGCAGCCGCCTCACCGAGCCGAGGACCGTACTCCTGAGGCATGACGCCGGCGAACACGCCGGTCTGGGTGCCGCGCAGGGAGTCCGGGGCGATGCCGGCGCGTTCCAGACCCTCCCAGCACACCTCGAGGAAGGCACGCTGCTGCGGGTCCATGGCCAGCGCCTCACGCGGTGAGATCCCGAACAGTTCGGCGTCGAACTCGGCCGCGCCCTCCAGGAAACCGCCGTGCCGGACGTATGTGGTGCCTATCTGCGCGGGGTCGGGGTGGTAGAGGCCGTCGAGGTCCCAGCCCCGGTCGGCCGGGAAGCCGGAGATCACGTCGCGCTGCTCGGCGACGACCTGCCACAGCCCCTCCGGCGAATCCACCCCGCCGGGGAAACGGCAGCCCATGCCGACGATCACCACGGGGTCGTCCTGGCCGGAACGGGACACGGAGGCCGCCGTGTTGCGGCTCGGCTCGGTGTGCGCCGGCGTCTGCGGGTCGCTGAGCATCGCGGCCAGTTCGGCGGGGCTGGGGTGCTCGTAGACCACGGTGGTGGGCAGTGTGCGTCCGGTGGCGGTGACGAGTCGGTCGCGCAGCTCGACGACCATCGAGGAGTCGAAGCCCAGCTCCTTGAACCGTAGACGTGGTTCGACCTCGTCGGACCGGTGGTGGCCGAGGACGGCGGCGGCGTGCGCCCGCACCAGCTCCAGGGCGGCGGGGCCGGACAGCGACCGGGCCGGCGCGGTCTCCGGCGCCTCAGCGGTGTCCCCCACGGGCGCTGATGTCTCCGGCGTCGGCCCGGTGCCGGCCGTCGGCACGGCGGCACCGGCCGTGCGTTGTGCGGAGATCCAGTGCCGACGCCGCTGGAAGGGGTACGTCGGCAGCTCGGCGCGGGCGGTGCCGGCCGGCAGGACGGCGGACCAGTCCACTTCCGCGCCGTGGCAGAACGCCTCGCCGAACGCGAGCAGCAGCCGTCGCGGACCGCCTTCCGTGCGGCGCAAGGTGCCCAGCGCGGCGACCGGCACGTCCGCGGCCTCCGCGGTCTGCTGGACGGCGAGCGTCAGCACGGGGTGCGGGCTCATCTCGATGAACAGATCGTGCCCCGCGTCGAGCAGCGCCCGTACGGTCGGCTGGAACCGCACGGGTTCGCGCAGATTGCGGAACCAGTACCCGGCGTCGAGGCCGGGGCCGTCCAGCGCCGTCGCGGTCACCGTGGAATGCAGCGGTACCCGCCCGGCACGGGGCGCGATCCCGGCCAGGTCCGCGCGCAGCGTGTCCCGTACGGCGTCGACGTGCGGGCTGTGCGAGGCGTAGGCGACGGGGACGCGCCGGGTGCGGACGTCCTCGCCGTAGTGCGCGGCCAGCGCGTCCAGGGCGGCACCGTCACCGGCCACCACGGTCATGCCGGGGGAGTTGACGGCGGCCACACTGAGCTGCGGGCGACCGGCGATGTCCTCCCGTACCCGGTCCGCGGGCAGCGACACGGTGAGCATGCCGCCGCCGCGCCCGGCCAGCGCGCCGAGGGCCGTGCTGCGCACGGCGATCAGCCGGGCCGCGTCGTCGAGGCCGAGGGCGCCGCTGACGGTGGCGGCGGCGATCTCGCCCTGCGAGTGACCGACGACCGCGGCGGGTTCGACGCCCGCCGCCTGCCACAGTGCGGCCAGGCCGACCATCACGGCCCACAGGGCGGGTTGTACGACATCGTCGCGTTCCAGGGCGGGCGCGCCGGGACGGGCACGCAGCACATCGGTCAGGGACCAGTCGCGGTATGGGCGCAGCGCGCGCTCGCAGTCCTCGACGACCCGTGCGAACACCGGTGCGCGGTCGAGCAGTTCCTCGGCCATGCCGGCCCACTGCGAGCCCTGGCCGGGGAAGACGAACACCGCCGTGCGGCGGGTTCGCGGGCTGCTGCCCTCGACCGCGGCCGGGCTGACCCGGGCGTCGGCGACCGCGTCCAGGGCGGTCAGCAGGTCGTCCCGGCCGGCGCCGACGAGCACGGCCCGGTGGGTGAACGCGGTGCGGTCGTGGGCGAGGGCCCGGGCCACTTCGGTGGCGCCGGACTCCGGGTGGTTGGTGAGGTGTTCACGGAGCCGGGCGGCCTGCGCGCGCAGCGCCGCGTCACCGCGCCCGGACACCACCCAGGGGACGAAACCGCCCTGCCCGTCCGGACTCCGTTCGTCTTCCGGTGTGTTCACGTCGTTCGCGGCGGCGGCGTCCGGCCACTCGCTGAGCACCAGGTGGCAATTGGTGCCGCCCATCCCGACGGAGGTCACGCCCGCGACGAGCGGCCGGTCGGGGTGCGGCCACGGGCGGGTGGCGGTGGCGGGGGCGAGTCGCAGGTCGGCGAACGGTATGCCGGGGTTGGGGGTGCGGTAGTTCAGGGTCGGGACGAGCTCGCGCTTCTTGAGGCAGAGGATGGTCTTGACGAGTCCGGCGATGCCGGCGGCTCCTTCGAGGTGGCCGATGTTCGTCTTGACGGAGCCGAGCATGAGCGGGTTCTCTGGTGTGCGGGTCGGGGCGAAGACGGCGCCCAGAGCCGATGCTTCGACGGGGTCCCCGACCCGGGTGCCCGATCCGTGGATCTCGACGTACTGCGCTTGGTCCAGCGGGATTCCCGCGTGCTTCCAGGCGTCGCGCAGCACACGTTCCTGGGCTGGTCCGTTCGGGGTGGGGAGGGTTTCGCTGGCGCCGTCGCTGCCGACGGCCCCGCCGCGTATCAGGCAGTGGATGCGGTCCCCGTCGGCCAGGGCCCGGCTGAGGAGTTTGAGTGCCACCAGACCGCCGCCCTCACCTCGGACGTAGCCGTTCGCACGGGCGTCGAGAGCGTAACATCGGCCGTCCGGCGAGAGACTGCCGAAGGCCGCCAGGGCCCGGGTGCTCTCCGGCGCGAGGTTGAGGCTGACGCCGCCGGCCAGCGCCGCTGTGGACTCGCCGCGGCGAAGGCTCTCGCAGGCCAGGTGGACCGCGACCAGCGATGACGACTGCGCGGTGTCGATGACCATGCTCGGGCCCCGCAGGCCGAGGGTGTAGGAGATCCGGTTGGCGATGATGCCCCGGTGCAGCCCGGTCACCGTGTGCGCGGATGTCGCTCCTGGTCCGGCCGCGTGGGTGAGCGCCGCGTAGTCGTCGGCTATCGCGCCGACGAAGACGGCGGTGTCGGTGCCGCCGAGCGTGGCCGGGACGATGCCGGCGTCCTCCAGCGCCTCCCAGGCCAGTTCCAGCGCGAGCCGTTGCTGCGGGTCCATCGCGGCGGCTTCACGTGGGGATATGCCGAAGAACCCGGCGTCGAAGGTGTCGACCGAGGGCAGGAAACCACCGCGGCGCGGCGACCCCTCCGGTAATGCGGCGAGGTGGGCGCGGTCCGGGGGTGGGTCTGCTATGGCGTCGCGGCCGTTCCGCAGAAGGTCCCAGAATTCGGCCGGCCCAGAACCGCCGGGAAAACGGCACGAAAGTCCGACGACGGCAATGGCCCGGTCCTCGAGCTGATCGAATAGCGGCTGTGGTTCCCGGTCCCCGGCCGGCTGTTCCGCATTGTCTTCCGCATCGCCCGACGTGTTCCGTGCGGTGTCAGCCGATGGAGGTTGTGCATATATCTGGGCATGGCGGATCATGGTTCGGTAGCTCCCCCCGTGAAGCGCGATCATCGTGCTGCCGACTTGACGTCTGGCCGGACTTCAAGTCGGCTTCGGACGGTAGCACCGTGCCGCGCTCTGCGTAAACCAAAACCACCCAGAACGTCTCAACGGTTTTCCGGTATCCACCGGGTAACACCGCTCATGTCGGAGGGGAGTGGGGGATTCGTAATCCGGAACTCGATATACCGCATAATCGCGGGAGATCGGCATGGGGCGTGCCCGCGGTGTCGACTACGTGTGAACAACGCGTTCCCGCCGGGGCGCTGAACCGATTCCTCGTGCCGCGGAAAACGCGTCGACGTACGCCGTCACGAGCGGCGACCGGTCGTCACGCCGCCAGGCGAGAACCAGCTGTGTGGGTGGCAGGTCGGCCACCGGCCGGAACGCGATGCCCTCGACCGCGTGCCGTCGCAGAGCCGATTCGGGTACCAGCGCGATCGAGCGTTGCCACAGCACCGCGTGCAGGCACTCGTCGAGCGAGCGCACCTCCGGGCCACCGCCCGACGCGGACGGCTGCCAATGGGCCCGCCAGATCGCATCGACCCCGGCAGGCAACCGAACGGAGCTGCTGTGGTCGATGTCGCCCCTGGTCAGGGAACTTTTCCTGGCGAGGGGACTGTCCGCTGCCACGGCCGCGAAGCAGCGGTCCTCCTGGATCGCGCGCACGGCCACACCGGTCACGTCGAAGGGTGTCCACGTGATCGCCACGTCGATCGCACCGGCCGCGAGACCCATCGTCGGGTCGGCCAGATCCCCCTGTCGCAGGCTCACCACGGCCGCCGGATGGCTGTTCGCGAAGGCTTGGGCGACTGGTTTCGACAAGGCGGCCTCACCGGGTCCGAGCACCCCGACCCGCAGCGACCGGGCGCCGGTGACCTGCCGCACCACCCGCTCCTTGGCCCGGTCGGCTCCCGCGAGCAGCACCTTGGCCTCTTCGAGCAGGACGTCGCCGGCCGGGGTCAATCGCATTCCTTTGGGGCCCCGCAGGAACAGCTCGCAGCCCAACTCGGCCTCCAGCTCACGGATTCGCTGGCTGAGTGGCGGCTGAGACATGTGCAGCCGCCGGGCCGCCCGGCTGACGTTGCCTTCCTCTGCCACCGTCACGAAGTAACGCAGACCCCTTAAGTCCATAGCCGATACGATACCCAATCCTTTGCCACCGGTTCGGAAAAGATATTGGATCGCCGCGCGAAGCCGTGCTGAGATCGGGACATGAAGAAGCTCTTCGATCGCTTGTTCCGGTCATGCGCCCGCTGTGTCGATCACTGCACACCGCGCCGCTGGAAACGGAACGCCTAAGTCCCGGGAATAATTGATCAACATATCGAAACGCGCATACATGTTCGACGTCGGAGCGCTCTTCGAACATCGAGGCTGCGTCAGTGGTATCCGCCGTACGTGATGCCCGGCACCCAGAAAGTCACCTCCCGGATTCTGTCGACGCCGGGAGGGCTTTCGCGCGTGGGCTGATCTGATTCTTCCCTGGCGGTAGGTCAGAGGTTCGAACGTTCGCTGGGCGCGGATGCCGGAGTCGACACGGGCAGATGTGCCGGGACGGTGACGCCGGCAGACGGCTCGTCCGTGGCCTTCTTCGCCGGGTCCGCCTTGGTGAGCGTGCAGACGCCGTCCACGCAGTTGCGCTCCAGACGGCCGCGGGAGATGGTCTGGGCCAGGCCGACCATCCAGCAGGTGGGGCAGCCGCGGAAGGCGACCAGACCCAGCGGGGCCGCCACCAGGCTGACCGGGCCGACGACGGGCACCAGGGCGATCGATCCGATGACCAGCCCGAAGCCGATGACGCCGCGCACCAGATGGCGCGTGACGGACTTGCTCGCGTAGTTCAGCTCGGGTGCCGCCGGCTTCCCGGCCGGGGCTTGCGTGCTCTTCGTGAGCTTCACGGTGTTCAAGGTCGTAACTCTCCTCCGGCTGGGCGATCGACTGCTTGATCGGGTGTGTGATCGGGACCCTGATCGGATCCCTGGTCGGTCAGGGTCAACGACTGACGCAGGGTCGCGCGGGCTCTGTGCAGGCGCGACTTCATCGCGGGGGTGCTCAGGCCGAGCGACCGGGCGACGACGCCACCGGGCAGGCCCTGCACGTCCCGCATGATCAGGACCTGCCGCTGGTCGCGGGGAAGGGCGCTGATCGCGGCAGCGACCCGCTCCGCCTCCATCCGGCGCAGCACCGCGTCCTCGGCGGACGGCTCCGCGCACGCCTCCGGTTCGGCCGCCGTCTCGTCGCTCCGCGAGACGAGCAGCCGTACCTGCCGGAGGCATTCGTTGCGCACGATCCGGAACATCCATGCGGCGAGCGCGCCGGAGGCCCGCAGGGTGCCGATCTTCCGGTAGAGGATGATCAGCGCCTCCTGTGCCGCGTCCTCCGCGTCCTGCGGTGAGGCGCACAGCGATATGGCGAACTTGCGCACATGAGGCTGCGATTCCATGACGACGGTGGTGAGCGAGGTGACGTCGCCGTCCTGGGCAGCCTTGATCAGCCGCTCGTCCGGCCAGGAGAAGCTACGGTTCATGCGTCCTACTCATACCCGCAAAGCGCCGTGCCCGCAGGCGCTGGTCAGCTCCGGCTCCGCATGCGCTTGGTCAGGTGCCAGCTGCACGCGCCCACGAGCACTGCGCCGATCACTACGATGCCGATGATCATGGTGTCTCCTCCTGGTCTCCACCGGCCCTCGCGGCCGGTACACCGATAAGAGACGGGGACACCCGAAAAGGATTCAGCTCCGGCCGAAGAAAGTTCACGGGCCGACCCACCACCGGCCGGAACGCCCCTCCGCAACGCCCGCAGACCCTCCTCGACACCAGGTCGACGTACTCCGACTCACCTGAGTGCTCACGCGCGCACCGGCGGCCCTCGGTGCGGGGACGACGTTCTCCAGGTGCGGCCCCGCGCCCTCAGCCTCCGCGGTGCGCGGCTCGCCCGCTTGGTCGAGCATGTCCTTGAGCACCTCCGGCGGCCGGTCGCCGAGCAGCTCGTCACGGAAGACGCGGCCCACGGCGCGCGCCAGCGCAGTAGCCGTCCAACTCCCCTGCGCCCGGGCCACGGTGCCATCGCACCTGTCTCGAACCGGCCGGCGAGGGCCTCTACCGCATCCGATGGCACCATCCCCAGATGGGGAAGGGGTGCCTGACGATCATGAGTACCGGTCCGGTCAAGGGCATGCTCGAGCCCCGTATGGACTGTGCCCAGGCCACCCTGTTCCGTATGGAAGCCGCCTCCACCGACCGCGCCGGCGGTTACCGGCTCCGTCCGGCCGACAGCAGCAAGTGCATCGGCATCGCCGGCAACGCCTCCGCGCAGGGAGCCGAGGCGATCGAAGAACCATGTACCGGCGCGGCCGACCAGCGTTACCTCATCCGGGCGGGATGACGGTCCCGCCCGCACGCCTCGTCCTGCTGTCCGGACGTCCGGGTTGGAAAGACTGAATCGAGTGTTAAAATAACCGCGTTGGCCTTCGGCGCCCCGACGGGTGCGCTCGGAGGCTTTTTTCATGCCTTCTGACACCTCCATGCCCTTCACTCCGCCCCCTACCAGCTACCGCGCCCTGCTCCGCAACCGTGAGTTCGCCGGTCTGTACGCCGGCTTCACGCTGACGGCTGCCGCGAGCACCCTGTCGGGTTTCGCACTCGGCACGCTGGTCGACCACCAGACCCGGTCCCCGTTCCTGACCGCCGTGAGCATGTACGGCGCCACGTTCGCCACGGTGTTCGGTGCGCTGACGCTCATGTCGGTCGCGGACGGCAACCGTCCTCGCCGGACCCTCGTCCTGCTCCAGGGCGTCTCGCTGCTGGGCGTGGCCGCGCAGGCGATCCCGGGGCTGCCGCTGGCCGTCCGGTTCGGTCTCCTCCTGGTGCTGGGCTTCTTCCAGTCCCTCGGCACGGGGACACGGATGGGCCTGCTCGCCGAGGTGGTGCCGGCCTCGACGTACGCGCTCGCGCGGTCGCTGATGAACATCACGTCGGGCGGGACGGCGATCCTCGGCTACGCCATCGGCGCCGTACTGCTGCGGTGTCTCAGCCCGCGCGAGGTCTTCGTCATCGCAGCCGGCCTGACCGCGCTCGCGCTGGGCGTCGTGGCGGCGACCGTCCGGGAACACTCGATCCGGCTGACCCGGCGACCCGGGCTGCGGCAGACCTGGACGATCAACATCGCGCTGTTCTCCCACCCCGGCCAGCGGGCACTGCTGCTGAACCTGTGGGTTCCCAACGGCCTGATCGTCGGCTGCGAGGCCCTGTTCATCTCCTACGCCCCGCAGGACGCGGGCACGCTTCTGGCCGCCGGATCGGCCGGCATGCTCCTCGGGGACCTGGCGGTCGGGCGCCTGCTCAGCGCCGACCGGCGCCGCCGCTACGCTTTCGCCCTGCGCCTGCTGCTCGCCGTGCCGTACCTGCTGTTCGCCGCCGATCCGTCCACGCCGGTGGTGGCGGCCGCGGTATTCCTGGCCAGCGCCGGGTTCGCCGCCACCCTGCCGCTCCAGGAGCAGCTTCTCGCGCTGACCCCGGACCCGGTCCGCGGTCAGGTCCAGGGCGTCGAGTCCGCCGGCCGCATGACCTGGCAGGGCATCGGAGCCGCGATCGCCGGGGGCCTCGCCGAGCACCTCACCCCAGGTGCGACGATCACCGCCGTGTCCATACTTTCCGTCGTCATCACCGTCCTCTCGCGGCCGTTCGTCGTCCGCGCCCGTCCGGTCCGGCCCGAGGCGATCGACGCGTGAGCCGCAGCGGGCCGGCAGTCGGTCGCACCGCACCGCTTCCACCGGTGGCTGCCTCGACGCGGAACGAGCGTCCAGGCCGTCCTGGGGGCCGATGGGGACGTGTGGCCCCGGCGGTTCCCAGGCCGCGATGACGGGCCGGGTCCCACGGCCGGCGCGGGGGAGGCCCGGACCGCGATGAGCCCGCGCGGTTGATGCGCCTCCGTCCGGCGCGCTGAGGGTGTCCGCGCCCTCACCGGTCCAGCACGTCGGCGTCGACGCGCTCATCCTCGAGGCCGCCGCCCCCAGGTTCCGCCACTGCCCACCGGCCGCTGCCTGCCCGCGGGCCGGCAGCGGCCGGCCGGTGTCGTAGCCGCGTGGCGGCCGGGGGCCTCCCGGGGTCGCCAGGAGGCCCGATCGTCACTCCGTTGCCCAGGCGTTGACAAGGCGTCGCACCCCTCCCATCATGGGAGCGCTCCCACGGCGGGGGCCCTGCCGCCACACCCCCCCGCACGCGCACGATCGCCACCGCACCCCCGCCTCGCTTCCCGTGCCACCGGCGCCGAACGTCCTGCTGACGCGGCGGCACTTCACCCGTCCGGCGGCATGGTCCGACTACCTGCTGCCCGCCCGCGCCGCCGGACCACCTAGGGAGGAACCCGCATGTCCCCACTGCGCAGACCCGCCCGGCCGGCCGGCGCCGGCCTTCGCCCCCTCGCGCGCGGCGCGACCGTCCTGGCCGCCGCGCTGGCCCTGCTGCCCCCGCTGGCCGGCGTCGCGCCCGCCGCACCGCGAGCGGCCGGCGCCGCGGACGCCGAGGTCCAGGTCAACGCCCAGGCGGCGCTGGGCCGGCTGTCCGGCACCGCCCGTGGCGGCAACACCGCCATCTGGGACTCGCACATGAACGATCCCGAGGTCGCCCGCCTGATGAAGGCGGCCGACGTCGGCGCGATGCGCTACCCCGGCGGTTCCTACGCCGACATCTACCACTGGCAGACGCACACGGCACCCGGGGGATATGTCGCCCCGGGAACCGGCTTCGACTCCTTCATGGGCACCGTCCGCGCCACGGGGGCCCAGCCGATCCTGATCGCCGACTACGGGTCGGGCACGCCCGAGGAGGCGGCCGGCTGGGTGCGGTATGCGAACGTCACCAAGAACTACGGCGCGAAGTACTGGGAGATCGGCAACGAGATCTACGGCAACGGCCATTACGGCAGCGGCTGGGAGAACGACGAACACGCCGACAAGAGCCCCCAGGAGTACGCCCGCCAGGTGCGCGCCTACGCCGCGGCCATGAAGGCCGTCGACCCGACCGTGAAGATCGGCGCCGTCCTCACCGCTCCGGGCGAATGGCCGGACGGCGTGGTCGGCGACGGCGATCCCGGCGACTGGAACCACACCGTGCTCTCCGAAGTGGCCGACGTCGTCGACTTCGTGAGCGTCCACTGGTACGCGGGCGGATCCGACACCACGGCCCAGGACGCCACGGCGCGGCTGGCCAGGCTGCCGGGCGAACTGCGGGAGGTGCGCGGCCAGATCGACCGGTACGCGGGCACCGGCTCAGCGCGCATCGGCATCGCCCTCACCGAGATCAACGCCAACACGGGTGGTGCTCGGCTCACCGCGCGCCCCAACGGCCTGTTCGCCGCCGACGCGTTCATGACGGCCATGGAGAACGGCGTGTTCACCGTCGACTGGTGGAACACCCACAACGGGGCGGGCGGGATCACCGCCGTCGACGGCGAGACCGACTACGGCGACATGGGGATGCTCTCCAGTGGCGCCTGTACCGGTGATGTGTGCGAGCCGGCGCCGAACACGCCCTTCCACCCCTACTACGGCATGAAGATGACCGGCGAACTGGGCACCGCGGGCGACACCATGGTCGCTGCCGCCTCCTCCGCGCAGGACGTCTCGGCACACGCCGTGCTCCGTCGCGACGGGCGTCTGAGCGTCATGCTCGTCAACAAGAACGCGGACGCCGCACGGACCGTGGACCTCGCGTACGCGGGCTTCACCCCGTCCGGCACCGCACCGAAGGTCAGCCGCTACGCACGCGGCGACAGCGACATCACCGAGGTCACCGGCGGGGAGGCGTCCGCCACCCGGGTGACCGTGCCGCCGTACGCGTTGCTCACCGTCACCCTCGAACCGCGGGCCGCCACCGGACCCGGGGCCTCGGCCGCCGGAACGCCGGGCACCCCGCGACTGGAAGCGGTGGCCGACACCACCGCGCGCCTGTCCTGGGAGGCCGCGGCGGGCGCCGCCCGCTATCTCGTCCAGGAGCGCGACGGCGTCCACACCCACCTGGTCGGGGAGACCACCGGCACCTCCGTGACCCTGCGGAACCTGCCGCCGGGCAGCACCCACACGGTGGACGTGCTGGCGGCCGACGCGGCGGGACGGCTCTCCGCCCCGTCCTCTCCGCTGACCTTCACCACCGGCACCCCGGCGGACGCCACCTGCGCGGTGACCTACCACCGCGACACGGGCTGGGGCAATGGATTCGCGGCCACGGTCACCGTACGCAACCTCTCGGATACGGCGATCACCGGCTGGACCGTGGACTGGGACTGGCCGGCCGACCGCCAGTCGGTGTCCTCCGGCTGGGGCGCCACCTTCCACCAGACCGGCTCGCACGTGCGGGTGACCGCTCCCGAGGGCGCCGGGCCGCTGGCCCCGGACGGCGGATCGACGGCCTCCTTCGGATTCGTCGGCGCCAACGACGGGCCCAACCCGGACCCGACGGTCTTCCGCCTCAACGGCACCGTCTGCTCGGGCGGCTGACACCCGGCCCGCCCGGGATCCGGAACCGCAGGGCGACCTGCTCCCGGGCGGACCCACCCCGCACTCTGCTCGTCCGGCGCTGCCCGTGATGGGCGCCGGGCGACCGTGGCGCCGCGCTGTCGTGCCACGGTCCCGTCGACTGCCCTGCCCGAGGCGATGACCGTTCGAGAGGGTGCCCGGGAGGGCCTGGAGGAGCGGTCGGCGCACCCGCGGCCGGGCCCAGTGTGCCCCCGTGCCTCCGATTCATTCGATGGGGATCAACGGGGCGAACCTCCACATTTCGGGCGCCTCTTCTCTTCGATGACTGTCCGCGGCGGCCACGTGAGGGACACCGCACCGTGTCGCTCCGAAGAGCCGCGCGGTTCAGGGAAGCGACGAGGAAGAGAGGGGGATGGCGTGCATCTGACTCCGCATGGGCAGGAGCGCCTGCTGGTACACGTGGCGGCGGATGTCGCCCGGCGGCGCCGGGCGCGCGGGTTGCTGCCGAACTATCCCGAGGTCATCGCGCTGCTGACGGCACATGTCTACGAAGAGCGCGTGCCGGGGCGACGATCGACTCGGTGATGGGGTCGGGACGTCACGTGGTGCAGCGCGGCGAAGTCATGGACGGCGTGCCAGAAATGATCACCAATGTCCAGATCGAGGCGACGTTCCCGGACGGGACGAAGCTGGTGACCATTCACGAGCCGTTCGACGCGGCCGCCACCGGGGTGGCACTGCCGCTCGCCCAGGCGCCGGAAGCGGGGCGCCGCCCCCCCCGGCGGCGGCCCGCACCCGG
>NZ_JBIDDP010000024.1:0-52157 GCF_043195475.1 Streptomyces sp. Y20 | reverse complement strand
GCCGACCTGGACGCCATCGCTCACGAACTCAACCACCGTCCGCGCAAGACCCACGGCTACCGCACTCCGGCAGAGGTCTACGCTGACCTCCTGAACAGCAGTGATGCGCTGACCGCTTGAGCTCGCCGTCGTTTGCCGACACGCACATCGAGTTCTGGACGGCCGGCGTAACCGACTGCGCCCACCGCCTGCGGAGTAGGCGACCCCTTCAGTCTGCCAACTGCTGTAGCCATTCGCGCAGCAGAGCCGTCTCCGTGTGTCGCAGAGGTACCCCGGCGCTGAGGGCGGTTTCAAGTGCGGCATCGAGGGCGAGTGCGTGCGAGGCCAGGTCGGACCCGGATGAGGCGGGCGAGTCCGTGGTGACCGAGGCCATGACGGTGTCCCGCAGCCGCGCCGAAGTGGTCAGGTCCCGCCGCGAGGGCTCTTCGCCGATCAGCGCCATCGTGGCACCCGTCGTCGCCGCATGGATGACGCGGGTCGCCTGCTCCACCGGAACCCGGAGGCGCCCGGCCTCGGCCGCCCGGCCCAGCAGTCTCACCAGCAGGGCGTGCGCCTCGTCCGCGGCCGGGGGCCGGCGCCCGGGCCGCGCAGTGCCATACATGAGCACGTAAAACGCGGGGTGCCGCAGTCCGAAGTCGACGTGCAGGTCCCAGCCGCGGTAGAGGTCGGCCACCGGGTCGTCCGGGGTCAGCGCCAGTGCCTCCCGTTTCTCGGCCAGGTACATCTCGAACCCGTAGGCGGCCAGCTCGGCCAGGAGTCCGTCCTTGTCGTCGAACATCCGGTAGAGCGCGGGGGCCGTGATGCCCGCGGCTGCGGCGACCGCGCGCGTGGAGACCGCTTCGCTGCCGCCCTCCTCCAAAAGCTTGGCGGCCACCTGCAGTACCTGGCGTCGCGCGGCGCGTCGTCCCTCGTTCATGGAACAACGATATCCCATATTGCGTATCGCCGCCTTATCGGTGCTACTTTTTAAAGCGGAACGACGATCCATGCTGATGGTGGTCGGCGCCGGCCCGCGACACCTGGGCATGCCCCGCACCCCGGCCCGGGACGTCGGTCCCCACTCTTGGAACAGTGCGGCCGACCGCCGCACCGGGCAGTTCATCGTCTGCCAGCACACCACCGAACACGCCGCATCGCGGCAGGATAGGAACACCCGTGTCCGATATCTCGATCGTCATCGCGTCGCATTCCGGCTACGGCCACACCGCGCAGATTGCCACTGCCGTCGCCGACGGCGCGCGCTCCATCGCCGGCACGCACGTTCACCGCGTGGACGTCGCCTCCCTCAGCGACGCCGACTGGGAACTGATGGACGCCGCGGACGCCATCATCTTCGGCACCCCCACCTACATGGGCACCGCGTCGGGAGCGTTCCACGCCTTCGCCGAGGCCAGCAGCAAGCGGTGGATGACCCGTGCCTGGAGCGACAAGCTCGCGGCGGGATTCACCAACTCCGGCTCCATGAGCGGCGACAAACTGCACACCCTGCAGTACCTGGCGCTCCTGGCGGCCCAGCACGGAATGCTCTGGGTGAGCCTGAACCTCCTGCCGGGCTGGAACACCACCACCTCCAGCCCCCAGGACGACAACCGCCTCGGCTTCTACCTCGGTGCTGGCGCGCAGAGCTTCAACGACACCCCCGCGGTCCACGACGCGGACCTGAACACCGCCCGCCATCTCGGCCGGCGCGTCGCCGAGCACACCCGCATCCACCGCGCCGGACTGACCGCGGCAGCGCACTGACACAACGGTTCGCCAGAAATTGCCTTCCTGACTTCTTTCAGAGGAGTGCGTCATGCAACACCGGACACTGGGAAGCCAGGGCCTTGAGGTCTCGGCGATCGGCTACGGCGCGATGGGCCTGACGATGGCCTACGGGCCCACCGACGAGGAGGCCGGTGTCGCCGCCGTCCGCCGCGCCCACGACCGGGGTGTCACCTTCTTCGACACCGCCGAGATGTACGGCTGGGGCACCGGGTCCAACGAGATCCTTCTCGGCAAGGCGGTCAGGGACTTCCGTGACGACGTGGTCCTGGCCACCAAGTTCGGTGTCGACATGTCCGTGCCTCCCGAGCGGATCGGCAGCGTCCTCAACAGCCGGCCCGACAACATCCGCAAGGTCGCCGACAACAGCCTGCGCTACCTCGGCGTGGAGCACATCGACGTCTTTTACCAGCACCGCGTCGACCCCGAGGTGCCCATCGAGGAGGTCGCTGGCACCGTCAAGGAGCTGATCGACGCGGGCAAGGTGAAGTACTTCGGCCTCAGCGAGGCCGGGCCCGAGACGATCCGCAAGGCGCACGCCGTGCAGCCGGTCTCCGTCCTGCAGACCGAGTACTCCCTGTTCGAACGGGACGTCGAGCAGCTCTTCCCCGCCCTGGACGCACTCGGTATCGGCTTCGTCGCCTACTCCCCCCTCGGCCGCGGGTTCATCACCGGCACCGCCAAGCCCGCCGGCCGGTACGAAGCCACCGACATACGTACCGTCGACCCGCGCTGGCAGCCGGGCAACTTCGAGAAGAACGTCGAAGCCGTCGACCGGCTCGCCGAGCTCGCGGCGGCCAAGGGTGCCACCGTCTCCCAGCTGGCCCTGGCCTGGCTCCTGACCCGGGGCGAGCACGTCGTGCCGATCCCCGGCACCCGCAGCCCGAAACGCATCCAGGAAAACGCCGGCGCCGCCGACCTCACCCTCACCGACACCGACCTCAAGGCCATCGACGAGATCCTGCCTCAGGGCGGCTTCGGCGCCCGCTACACCGAGGGGCACGTGCCCACCTGGATCTGAGACCCACCCTGGGACAGATGCACTCGGACACCGACGGCGGCACACGGGCCCGGTAAGGCCCGGATCACCGGAGCCTTGCAATGCCAGCCACGGCGAGAGTGCCCGAAGCCGTTGGAGCTGGCTTCGGGCACTCTCGTCGACGGCGCCGAACACTCAGCTGGGCATCGTCGCGGTGGGCTCAGGGAAACGCGGCCGGGGGACTGTGATCGATAGCCCCAAGTCGAGCCGCTTGTCCATGTCGAGGCGGAACGTGCCGTACGGGTTGATGTTCGACCAGAACAGCGCGGTCAGCCCACGCCGGTCCTCGGCACTCAGCTTCTTCGCCCAGGCGGGCTCGGCGAGAACCTGCTGGAGCAGCAGGGTATTGATGTGCACGAGGCTCGACTGAAGGAGGTGCAGGGCGAGCATGGAGGTCTCGGCGTGCTCCTTGTCCGGGCCGGTCAGGGCGCCGTCCTTGCCGTAGTGGAGCACTGTGTTCGCACTGTTCCAGTTCTCCACGACCTGGAGCCCACCGTGGATCTCGCGGCGCAGGCCGGGGCTGGCGAGGTAGTCGCAGGCGAAGATCGTGCGTACCGCGCGGCCGAGTTCTTCGAGCGCGGCGTAGGTGGGGTGCTTGGGGCCACCGCGAGTGAAGCGCCGCAGCACCTGCTCGGCCTCTGCCGTACCCAGGCGCAGGGCGGTGGCGTACTTGACCATCTGGTCGTACTGCTGGGCGATCAGGTCCCAGCGAATCGAGCGGGTCAGGGAGCCGCCGAGCGCCGGCCAGCCGGGCGGGTCGTCGTCGGGCCGGTACAGGCGGACGCTGCCGATGTTCTTCAGCCTCGGCAGCAGGCGGAAGTTGAGCAGCTCAGTGAAGGCGAACCCGACCACGGAGGCGCCGTGGGTGTCGACGTAGTTCGACTCGATCTCGGCGTCCGTGCAGTGCCGCAGCAGGCCCTCGATCATCGCCGCGACCTCGGACGACGAACAGGACTTCAGCTGGGAGTAGATGCAGACGTTCTTCCGCTCCACGTGCCAGTAGATCATCACGCCGTTGCCGCCGTAGCGGGCGTGGTATTCGGTCACGAAGTTCGAGGACCAGGACCCGAACTTCTTCGAGTCCGACGCGCATGCCGTGCCCTGCCCCCACCATGCGGTGTCGCGGGCCGCGAAGGTGGCGTTCACCAGTTTCGTCACGGCGGCGCGGAGGTTGTCGACGGTGATGAAGTGCCGGCGCACGTGCCGCAGCGCGGCTTCGGTCTCGCCGTGCTCGCCGGTCGCCACGATGGCGCGGATGCCCATGTTCGTACCGAGAGCGAACAGGGCGAGCAGCAGCCGACGCTGGAGGACGGCGCGGTCGATGCGCTCGTAGGCGGCGACGGAGGCGAACTCGTCGGTGAAGCCGGTGGCGAAGTCGGCGTTCTTCACCACGTCCAGGAGGTCGAGGACGCCCCAGCGTCGTACGACCTCGTCCTTGAGCGCCTGGAGGCCGGTGGGCTCGTCCAGCTTATCCAGCTTCGGGACCGTGATCCACGGCTCGCCGTGCCGGGTGGTGACCTTCACCCCGCCCGCGGAGCCGTCCGCGAGCGCTGCCGACAGCCGGTCCAGGCCGGCCGTCATGCGCTGCTTCAGGTCCGTAATGAACGCCTGCGGGTCCATCGGCTGGCGGATCGCGGCATAGTGCACGGTGCGGGTGGCCTCGAAGTCGCCGGGCAGGTCGTCCTCCGGGTTGCGCCAGCGCAGCCCACCCTCAATGTAGATCTCGCGGCGGCGGATCGCGTCCCGCAGCGCGACCAGGACGCACAGCTCGTACGGGATCCGCTCGACCTTGCCCTTGTCGTCGACGACCGCCTCGCGCCAGTCCTTGCGCACGACGCCCTCCATCGGCACCGCGTCACCAGCGTCGTAGAAGCGGGTCTTACCGTCGACGTCGGCGTACTTGGCCAACAGAATCAGCGCGTCCATCACCGGCCGGTAGGCGGTGTTGTTGCACCTGAAGCCCAGCGTGTTCAGCAGCGGCGGCAGCATCTGTCGGTAGTACGAGCTGTACGACGAGCGCAGCGTGGTGCGGACCTTGGCCTTGAAGACCTTCTCATTCGCCTTCGCCTCGGCGACCAGGTCGCGCAGCGTCTTCTCGCCGACGACCGGGGGTACAGAGCCGTGCGCACGATCTCGTCCGGCTTGCCGATCGCGGCGTCGGCGAGCCTGAAGAGGATGCCTTCCTTGCCGCGGACCTTCTTCAGCTCCGCCGTCAGCTGCCTCTCCACCCGGCGCTCGGCACGGGCGTTGATCTTCTGCACCAGGGCGACCAGCAGATCCACCAGGGCATCGGTGATCTCCGTCTGCCGGGACGAGCACAGCGCCGCAAGCAGCGTGATCCGTACGTCCTCGGCGGTGTCCCGGAAGTCCGAGGGGTACATCTTGATCGCCCGCGCCCGCCACGCGGCCAGCAGCTTCTCCGAGCAGTCCGCGAACAGCCCGTCAGGCAGGCCGAGTTTCCGCACGTCGTTCAGCTTGATGATCTCCGCCAGCAGGGAGTCCAGGCCGACCGCACCCGGGTCGCGCTTGAGCGCGGCCAGCAGGGCCGCGCCGTCCTCGTTGTCCTCGGCCACCAGCGCCAGAAGCCGGGCCACCCCGCCGCCCAGGCGCTCGATGGTCCGCGCGCAGAACGCCTTCTCCGCCCGGGTCTGGGCCGCGGTGACGATGCGGTCGATGCGGCCCGGCGGCTCGATGCTCCTCTCCCGGCACTCCACCAGTAGGGCCTCGCGCAGCCGGTCCTCCACCAGCTCGACCGGGCACACCTCATCGGCGAGCCACTCGATCAGCTTTTCCTCGTCCGCCCGGGTGGCGGGCCGGAACTTGAGAGCCTCGCGGATCTGCTTGCGGTGGTTCTTCGCCGACCGGCTGGTCAGGTCGTACTTGGCGAAGTCGGCGGCTGGCACCTTCACCAGTCCGGCGACGTACTCCACTGCGGACTGCGGAACCTCCTCCAACAGATCCGGGAACCGGCCCTCCGACTCGAAGAACTTCAACATCAGTGCGAAGCCGAGCCGTGTCGATCCGCTCTTGTTCGCCACCAGGTCCCAGTCGCCGTCCACCAGCGTCCAGCTCGCCAACAGCTCTTCCGGCGACCACTCTTGCCGCACACCCGCCCCTTCCCTCGCCTGCCCCAGGCTTCACTCGGACGGCCCAACGAGGCGCCCGGGGGCAAGGAAACGGGTCATCTGACTATCTGAAAGCTACCCGCCGGTTACTTTGCCCCTGGGGGCAGAGCTGGGAGTCCGGGGCCGTGTCGGACGGTCCCTAGTCGGCCGGTACCGTGAGCGCGACCGTGTCGCCGCTCGTCACGGCGAAGGTGCCGGACCCGCCGGCGGCGACCGTGCCGCTGTGGACAGCCGTGCCCGCCGGGGTCCTCTCCGTCAGGGTGAGGACCCGGTTCGTGAGATTCGTGACCGCGAACTGGGTGGCTCCGGCCTGGACGCCGTCACCCTGCTCGGCGATGCCGGGAAGGAACACGAAGGTCTGCACGGTCACCAGGTTGCCCGAGCTGCCCTTCTGCACGATCAGCACATCCCCGGTGGCCGCCGCCGCCGGGCTCCCCGAAGCCGCGACGGCGCCGAGCCCCGCCAGCAGCGCGAGGACGGCTCCGACCGCGGCGCGGCGTCTGCCGGTTGTGGTCCTCATCGTCTTCCCCTCCCTGTTCGTGCCCCGCCCCGGGAAGGGACGGCGGCCGTGGCGCCGAGCCTCGTGGGGCGGGCCGGGATCGCGAAAGAGGCGCGGCGGGGCGCACGAATGCACACGGGCGCCGCTCGGCCGGAACGGGCCGCTGCCGTACGGGTGTCGCCCCGCCGCCCGGCCCACGCCGACGGCTTTCTGCCCCGTGGTCATCCCCCTGATCCGCCGAACTCCCGTGCCTGCGAACATGCGTACAGCCGTCGTCCGTCCCGGCGTCGCGGCAGGCGGTGCGGGGACACGGCCGACGGTGACCGACCGCAGGACGCCCGAACGACGTACCAGGGGGACGCTACACATGACCCACCGGATATCCCGCCGAGCCGGGGCACTCACGACCGCTCTCGGCGCCACACTGCTCGTCTGCGCCACCGTGCTTCCGGCCGCGGCGGCGCCCACGGCCACCGTGACCTGCACGTCCGCCAGGGCGGGGCTGGCCGACAAGCTGAAGAAGGACATCACGGCCGCGCTCGCGAACCGCGAGGGCACCGTCGCCGTCGGCCTGTACGACCGCTCCACCGGCACCACCTGCACGCTGAACGCCACCACCGCCTTCGACTCGGCCAGCACCGTCAAGGTCACCGTGCTCGCCACGCTGCTGTGGGACGCGAGGAAGCACAACCGGTACCTGACCGACACCGAGGCCGACCTCGCCACGGCCATGATCACCCAGTCGGACAACGACGCGACCAGCAAACTGTGGAAGCAGCTCGGTGCGGCGAGGATCCAGGACTTCCTGACCGCCGCCGGCATGACCAGGACCGTGCCGGGCGCGGACGGTTACTGGGGTCTGACCCAGGAGAACGTCATCGACGAGCAGAAGCTGCTCCAGCTGGTCACCGCGAAGAACAGCGTGCTGAGCGACAACTCCCGGGCCTACATCCTGAAGTTGATGGGCCAGGTCGTCGCGGACCAGCGCTGGGGCACCCCCGCCGGCGCGCCGTCCTCGGTCTCCGTGCACGTCAAGAACGGCTGGCTCCAGCGCTCCACGCACGGCTGGCGCGTGCACAGCCTCGGCACCTTCAACGGCGCCGGCCACGACTACATGGTCACCGTGCTGACGCAGGACGACAGCACCATGGACTACGGCGTCGCCACGATCCAGAACGTCGCCACGGCGATCCACAAGGACCTGGTGCCGGCCACCCCCGGCGTCACGCGCTACACCCCGACCACTCGGCCGCGCGAGGCGTTCGTCGCCGTACCGCCGCGGAGCTGATCCGGGGCCGCGGCTCCACGGGACGGTCTCCCGCCGGGCACCGTCCCGTCCTGCGGTGACCGCCATGCGCCCGAGAACCGCACTCGCCCTTCTCGCCGCCGGCCTGGCGGCGGCCACCCGCCTCACCGTGGGGCCGGCCGTCGCCGATGCCCGCCCCGGTCACGTCTGTTCGCCCCGCGTCCAGCTCGACCGCTTCTCCGACGCGCCCCGACGGCCGCCCGCGGTCAGGTGCGGTCCTGCCCGTCGCACGATGAGCGCCTTCGCCCGCGAGGACGAGCTGGACGCGGCGGACCACCCCTGCGACACCGCGCTGCCCTGGGCGGATCCCGCCTACCCGGACGCCAACTACGGCGAGGGCAAGCGGCAGGCCGAGGCCGTGCTGGTCGACCAGGCGCGTGTACCGGTGGTGCTGGCCCGGGTGGCGCACGTGCTGGCCGCGGAGGACGACCGCATCGGGCGCTTCCGGTGCCACGTGGACCGGATCCGGGCCGGGCGGCCCGTGGTCGCCCACGCCCGCCCCGGCCGTACCTCCCTGGCGCTCGCCGCTGACGTCGCGGGCTTCCTCGCCTCCGCGGCCGTCTCCGGCGTCACCGGAGCGGCCAACGTCGCCTCGCCCGACCCCGTCGACGTCCATGACGTGTGCCGCGCGGTGGAGGCGGTCACCGGGCGCACGGCCCGGGTGGTGGAGAAGGCGGACGCGGCCGGCGACCCGGACCTGTCCCCGTTCTCCTGCCCCCCCGACTTCGGCATGGCGACCGGGCGCGCGGCGGACCTGGGCCACCGGTTCACACCGGCCGCCGAGTGGCTGCCCGAGCTGGCCCGGACCGTGGCGGAGCGGTCCGGCTCGCCCGGGGGGCGCTGATGTTCGACCTGGTGGTGATCATGCGGGTCCGCGAGGCGGGTGAGATCGCGGCGGTAGCCGGCGCCCTGGCCCGGATGCGCCCGCTGTGCCTGGCGGAGGACGGCTGCGTCGCCTGGGAGGAGTACGGGTCGCAGGCGGACCCGGCCCGCTTCGTCCTGGTCGAACGGTGGGCCGACCGCGCGCACTGGGAGGCCCACGGCTCCGGCGCGGCCATCCGGGACATCTGCGTCCCGGAGCTGCTGCCGCGCGTCGAACGCGAGGTGCACCCCTGCCGGCCGGTGACCCCGATTGTTGCGGAGGGATGAAATCCGCATCCGGCGGCGTTGCAGCCTTGCGGTAGATCGGCTCTGACGGAAGGCACCGGTGTGGCACCGCGACGGGGATGGGCACGAAGGCTGGCGGGATATGCCTGGCGGTATCCGAAGGACGTCGTGCTGGCCCTCGGCTCCTCCCTCGCCGGCATGGCCGTCATGGCCCTCGTCCCGCTGATCACCAAGGTCATCATCGACGACGTGATCGGCGCCCGCACCCGCGCCATGGCCCCCTGGGCCGGCGCCCTGGTCGGCGCGGCCCTCCTGGTGTACGGCCTCACCTACGTCCGTCGTTTCTACGGCGGCCGGCTCGCCCTGGACGTCCAGCACGACCTGCGCACCGAGATGTACGCCACGATCACCCGGCTGGACGGCCGCCACCAGGACGAGCTGTCCACCGGGCAGGTCGTCGGCCGGGCCACCAGCGACCTCCAGCTGATCCAGGGCCTGCTCTTCATGCTCCCGATGACCATCGGGAACGTCCTGCTCTTCCTGCTGTCCCTGGTGATCATGGCGTGGCTGTCGCTGCCGCTGACCCTGGTCGCGCTGGCCGTCGCCCCGGCCCTCGGCTGGATCGCCCGGCGCAGCCGCAGCAGGCTGCACCCCGCCACCTGGTACGCCCAGGCGCAGGCCGCCGCCGTCGCGGGCGTCGTGGACGGCTCGGTGAGCGGCGTCCGCGTCGTGAAGGGCTTCGGGCAGGAGGAGCAGGAGACCGGCAAGCTGCGCGAGGTCGGCCGCCGGCTCTTCGCCGGACGGCTGCGCACCATCCGCCTGAACAGCAGGTACACCCCCGCGCTCCAGGCGGTCCCGGCGCTGGGCCAGGTCGCCATGCTGGCCCTCGGCGGCTGGCTCGCCGTACGCGGCCACATCACCCTCGGCACGTTCGTCGCCTTCTCCACCTACCTCGCCCAGCTGGTCGGCCCGGTCCGCATGCTGGCGATGGTCCTCACCGTCGGCCAGCAGGCCCGCGCCGGCACCGAACGCGTCCTGGAACTGATCGACACCGAGCCCGGTCTGACGGACGGCACCAGGCCCCTCCCCGCCGACGCGCCCGCGGCCGTCGAGTTCGACGACGTGTCCTTCGCGTACGGCGGCACCCCCGTCCTGCAGGGGCTCAGCTTCGAGATACGACCCGGTGAGACCCTCGCCGTCGTCGGCTCCTCCGGCTCCGGCAAGTCCACCCTCTCCCTGCTCCTGCCGCGGTTCTACGACGTCACCCACGGCGCCGTCCTCATCGGCGGCCACGACGTGCGCGAGCTGACCCTGGACTCGCTGCGGGCCGCGATCGGACTGGTCCCGGAGGACTCGTTCCTCTTCTCCGACACCGTCCGGAACAACATCGCCTACGGCCGCCCGGACGCCACCGCCGAGGAGATCGAGGCCGCCGCCCGCGCCGCCCAGGCGGACCGTTTCATCGCCGAGCTGCCCGACGGCTACGACACCACCGTCGGCGAGCACGGCCTCACCCTCTCCGGCGGCCAGCGCCAGCGCGTCGCGCTCGCCCGCGCCCTGCTCACCGACCCCCGCCTGCTCGTCCTCGACGACGCGACCTCCGCCGTCGACGCCCGCGTGGAGCACGAGATCCACGAGGCGCTCAAGCAGGTGATGCGGGGCCGTACGACCCTGCTCATCGCCCACCGCCGCTCCACCCTCAACCTCGCCGACCGCATCGCCGTCCTCGACGGCGGCCGGCTCGCCGACCTCGGCACCCACGAGGAACTCCAGCAGCGTTCGGCGCTCTACCGCCGCCTGCTCACCGACCCCGACGAGCTGGGCCGGGTCTCCCCGGGCCACGCCGTGCCCGCCGGACCGAGCGAGGACACCTCCGTCCGCGACGAACTGGACGCCGAGTTCGACGCCGAGCGGGGCGTGACCCCGCGGCTGTGGACCGGCGACCGCGAACCCCGCGACCAGGCCCTGTCCGGCACCCCGGCCACCCCGGAACTCCTCGCCCAGGTCGAGGCGCTGCCCCCCGCCACCGACACCCCGGACATCGACGAGGGCCGCGCCGTCCTGCCCGAGGACTCCTACGGACTGCGCCGCCTGCTGCGCGGCTTCCGGCTGCCCTTGCTGGTCAGCCTGCTGCTGGTCGCCGTGGACGCGGGCGCGGGCCTGCTGCTGCCGGTGCTGATCCGACACGGCATCGACTCGGGCGTGACCAAGGCGGCGCTCGGCGCGGTCTGGTCGGCGGCCCTGCTCGGCCTGCTGACCGTCGTCGTCCAGTGGGCCGCGCAGACCGGCGAGATCCGGATGACCGGACGCACCGGCGAACGCGTGCTGTACACCCTGCGGCTGAAGATCTTCGCGCAGCTCCAGCGGCTCGGCCTGGACTACTACGAGCGCGAGCTGACCGGCCGGATCATGACCCGGATGACGACCGACGTCGACGCCCTGTCCACGTTCCTCCAGACCGGCCTGGTGACCGCGTTCGTCTCGGTCGTCACCTTCTTCGGCATCATGGTCGCCCTGCTGGTCCTCGACGTACGGCTCGCCCTTGTCGTCTTCGCGACCCTGCCCCCGCTGGTCGTGGCCACCTTCTTCTTCCGCCGGGCGAGCGTGAAGGCGTACGAACTCGCCCGCGAGCGCGTCTCGACGGTCAACGCCGACCTCCAGGAGACCGTGGCCGGGCTGCGGATCGTGCAGGCCTTCCGGCGGGAGGGGGACGGCGGCCGGCGGTTCGCCGAGCGCAGCGACGCATACCGGCGCGCCCGGGTCCGCGGCCAGCGGCTGATCTCCGTCTACTTCCCGTTCGTGCAGCTGCTGTCCTCGGTCGCCGCGGCGGCCGTGCTGATCGCGGGTGCCGGCCGGATCGAGGCGGCCACGCTCACCACCGGCGCCCTGGTCGCCTACCTGCTCTACATCGACCTGTTCTTCACCCCCGTCCAGCAGCTGTCCCAGGTCTTCGACGGCTACCAGCAGGCCACGGTCTCGCTGGGCCGCATCCAGGAACTGCTGCGCGAGCCGACGTCCACCGAGTCCGCCGGCGAGCCCCTGGAGGTGCTGTCGCTGCGCGGTGACATCGCCTTCGAGGACGTCCACTTCGCGTACGGCGACGAGGAGGAGGCCCTGTCCGGCATCGACCTGCGGATCCCGGCCGGGCAGACGGTCGCGTTCGTCGGCGAGACCGGCGCCGGCAAGTCGACGGTGGTGAAGCTGGTCGCGCGGTTCTACGACCCCACCGCCGGCCGGGTCACGGCCGACGGCACGGATCTGCGCGCCCTGGACCTCACCTCGTACCGGCACCGGCTCGGCGTCGTCCCGCAGGAGGCGTACCTCTTCCCGGGCACCGTCCGCGACGCCATCGCCTACGGCCGGCCGGGCGCCACCGACGCCGAGGTGGAGGCCGCGGCCCGCGCGGTAGGCGCCCACGAGATGATCGCCACCTTGGAGGGCGGCTATCTGCACGAGGTCGCCGAGCGCGGCCGCAACCTCTCGGCGGGCCAGCGCCAGCTGATCGCCCTCGCCCGCGCCGAACTGGTCGACCCGGACGTCCTGCTCCTGGACGAGGCCACGGCCGCCCTCGACCTGGCCACCGAGGCACAGGTCAACCAGGCCACCGACCGCCTCGCGGGCCGCCGCACCACGCTGGTCGTCGCCCACCGCCTGACCACCGCGGCCCGCGCCGACCGGGTGGTGGTCATGGACCGCGGCCGGGTCGCCGAGGACGGCACCCACGAGGAGCTGCTGGCCCGCGGCGGCCGGTACGCCGAACTGTGGCGGACCTTCGTCGGCCGGTCCGAACCCGAGGAGCCGGTCGGCGTGTCCCGCTAGTCGGGGGTTGAGGAACATCGGAACGAAAACCGGCGCTAAGCCTCCGTCGCCCCTAGTGGGCGGCTGACGGAGCGTCGGCGGGCGGACCGGTCTGAAGTCGTCCCACGGATAACACCCCAATATCGGTGACGTTCTACGGCCGCTGCGTGAAGCGGCCCTGTTATCTGCGGTAAGGGGGGAAGTGGTGCCCACCGTCGTAGAGCTGCCGACCGGGAAGGCACTGACTGTCCGGGCGGCGGCAGACGTGTTCCTCGACTTGCTCGGCAACCCGAACACGGTCCGGAACTATGGGATCGGGGTGGGTAAGACCGCCGAACGGCTCGGCGAGGCTCGGCCGCTGGCGCCGGTGGCGGACGATGAGATCGGCGAGGCCCTGGAACTGCTGTGGAGCACCGCGGCAGTGAACACCTGGAACGCCCGTCGGGCGGCGTGGACTTCGCCGGGCGTCGTTGCCGGGTCAAGGCGAAGGGCGCCCGTGCCAAGGCCCGCCGCCGGGGCCAGGCGCGCGAGGACTTCGTAGGGGAGACCGTCTACTGGGACGCCGGCACCGCCCGGCTGTTGCCCCGGCTGCTCAAGGGACGAACCCGCGGGCCGGTGTTCGTCACGCACCGCCGTCCGGGGCCGGGCAAGGTCGTCAGCCCCCGTGACGTCTGCCCGGATACCGGGCTGGCCCGGCTTTCCTACGGACAGGCCCGCGCCCTGCTGGACGAGCACACCGCGGTGCGTGGTCCCGGAACGGGCTGGGACCTGCACGAGTACCGCCACTCCGCCCTGACTCACCTCGGTGAGCAGGGCGTCTCGCTGCTGATGCTCATGGCCAAGTCCCGGCACAAGAAGCCGGAGAACCTCCGCCGCTACTTCAAGCCCTCGGCCGAGGCAATCGCCGAAGTCACCAGCCTGCTCGCACCCGGCGACGCGCGGCGTTGATCCACCCAGTCAGCCGGAACGCCGACCCTCATACACGGTGGGGTATGGGCGAGGACCGCCGCCTTCGGCGACCACACCTCGGCTGCCGACCGCGCGTCGCGGGCCCCGATGCGGGAGGGGCTTGTCCATCCGCAGGGACGGCAAAAAACAAAGGGCAAGGAGGTTACCTACTCCTTGCCACTCTCAGCTTATAGCGCACGGGGGGTCTTGCGGCAAGGCCCGGGTCGTGGCGCAGAATCGTCGGCCGAGGCCAGAGCTTGGGGAAATCAGGGATTCGCGAAGTACGTGCGCCTTTATCGACTGTGGGTTCTGCGGGACGTGAAACCGCTGGTGGGACTCGCGGTGTGGTTGCGGGCACGGGGCGCGGAGGTCCGGGTGTGCGCGCCGCCGGACGGCGTAGAGCAGCTGGCCGAAATGCAACCTTGTTGAGTGGGGGGTTCATGATTGATGTAATCATTGCTGGCGGCGGACCGACCGGTTTGATGCTGGCCAGCGAGTTGCGGCTGCACGGCGTGCACGCGCTCGTGCTGGAGAAGGAGGCGGAGCCGACCAGGATCGTCCGCTCGCTCGGCCTGCACGCGCGCAGCGTCGAGGTGATGGACCAGCGCGGTCTGCTGGAGCGGTTCCTCGCGCTCGGCAAGCAACACCCGGTCGGTGGCTTCTTCGCCGCCATCAACAAGCCAGCGCCGGACCAGCTGGACACCGCGCATCCGTACACCCTCGGCATTCCGCAGACCACCACCGATCGCCTGCTTGCCGAGCACGCCACCGAACTCGGCGTCGAGATCCGGCGCGGCTGCGAACTCGTCGGGCTGAGCCAGGACGAACACGGGGTGACCGCCGAACTTGCCGACGGCACGCGGCTGCGCTCGCGCTACCTCGTCGGTTGTGACGGCGGCCGCAGCACGGTGCGCAAGCTGCTCGGTGTCGGCTTCCCCGGCGAGCCCTCCAGGGTCGACACGCTGCTGGGCGAGGTGGAGGTGACCGCGCCGCCGGACACGCTGAACGCCGTGATGGCCGAAGTGCGCAAGACCCACAAGTGGTTCGGCGCCATGCCCCTCGGCGACGGGGTGTACCGCCTCGTCGCGCCCGCCGAAGGGGTGGCCGAGGACCGCACGGTCCCGCCGACCCTGGACGAGCTGAAGCGGCAGGTGCGGAAGCTCGCCGGCACCGACTTCGGCGTGCACTCACCGCGCTGGCTCTCCCGCTTCGGCGACGCCACCCGGCTGGCCGAGCGCTACCGGACCGGCCGGGTGCTGCTGGCCGGCGACGCGGCTCACATCCACCCGCCGACCGGCGGGCAGGGGCTCAACCTCGGCATCCAGGACGCGTTCAACCTCGGCTGGAAGCTGGCCGCCGAAGTCAACGGCTGGGCACCGGAGGGACTGCTGGACAGCTACCACACCGAACGGCACCCGGTGGCCGCCGATGTGCTGGACAACACCCGCGCGCAGATGGAGCTGATGTCCGTCGAGCCGGGTCCCCAAGCAGTGCGTCGGCTGGTGTCGGAACTGATGGACTTCGGGGAGGTGAACCGGTACCTGATGGAGAAGATCACTGCGATCGGGGTCCGCTACGACTTCGGTGAGGGGCATGAACTGCTCGGCCGACGGTTGCGGGACGTGGGGCTGAAGCGGGGTCGCCTCTATGAGCTGATGCATGACGGCCGCGGGCTGCTGCTCGACCAGACTGGCCGCCTCTCGGTGGCAGGCTGGGCAGATCGAGTCGACCACGTCGCCGACATCAGCGAGGAACTGGACGCGCCCGCGGTGCTGCTGCGGCCGGACGGCCACGTGGCGTGGGTTGGTGACGATCAGCAGGATCTGCTCGACCGGCTTCCCCGGTGGTTCGGCGCTGCGGTCAGCTGAGCGCGCAACTCGGGGCACGAAAGCCCACCGGGCCTGCCCGGACGGAGCGGGTACGCAAAGCTGTCACTCGTGAGGAGACGCTGTACCCGCTCCAGGCCACTGACCAGTACTGACGCGGAGTGGGAGGCGGCTAAGAGGCCGGTCACTCGTCCTCGGCGGCATACGGGTCGCGCAGAGGCCGCTTCCGCCGGGTAGCTCCGGCAGTTGGCAGGAGTAGCGGCCGAGCATGTTGATGTGGTGCCGCACGAACGGGGAGAGGCGGGCGACGTCCTCGTCGCGGACGTCGAATCCGTCCGCGCAGCTGGTTGACCGCGGCGTCCATGTAGCGGGTGTTGAAGAGTACGAGGGTGTTGAGGACCAGGCCCGCCCTCCAGGGGCTTAGCGCCGGTTTTCGTTCCGATGTTTCTCAACCCCCTAGTAGTCCGTGTCCGCCCCCCCGGCCACGCGTGTCGCTGACGGTCGTGCAACCATCCGGCACACGTGTGCGTCCGTACATCAGTACGGGCACAGAGGAGTGTGAACGTGGTGCGGGGAGGACGACGAGTGGACAGTGGTGCGATACGCCGGCGACTGGCGTCGGGCGCGGCCGTGCTGGCCGTGTCGGGGGCGCTCACCCTCTCGGTGACGGGGGCCGCGCAGGCCGCCCCGGCCGGTGGTGGCTGCGCCGGGCACGAGGTGCGGACCCTGCCGTTCAGAACCGGCGTCACCCACGTCTACAAGCGGGACGGCTACGTCTGCGCCGTCACCGTCGCCCGGCGCTCCGGCGCCGCCCAGACGATGTCGGTCAGCGTGCAGGCCCGCGGCAACCGGCCGGTCGTCGACCGGGGCCGCTACCGGCACCACGCCGGCCCGGTGACCGTGCACGCCGGCCACCGCTGCGTCTGGATCAAGGGCACGGTGGACCGGTACTCGATCAGCTCCGGCTGGATCCTGTGCTGAACGACTGAACGGCTGAACGGCTGAACGGCTGAACGGCCGCGCGGGGTCGCGCAATTTCCTCTGGTGCGACGGCAGTTGCTGGGATAGCTTCCGGCGCACATCTGTCTCACAGGGGAGAGTGCGCATGCGCAAGGCGCTCAGATGGCTGCTGGCGCTCACGGTGCTCCTGGGCACGTTGAGCACGGCGGCCGGGGCGGCCACCGCCGCCGAGCCCGAGCCCACCGACATCAAGGACCGGCTGCTGTCGATACCCGGCATGAGCCTGGTCCAGGAGAAGCCGTACCCCGGCTACCGCTACTTCGTCCTGAACTACACCCAGCCGGTCGACCACCGCCACCCCGGCCGGGGCTCCTTCCAGCAGCGGATCACCGTGCTGCACAAGGACACCAGCCGTCCCACGGTCTTCTACACCAGCGGCTACAACGTCTCCACGACCCCCTCGCGCCGCGAGCCCACCCAGATCGTGGACGGCAACCAGGTCTCCTTGGAGTACCGCTTCTTCACCCCGTCCCGTCCCGAGCCGGCCGACTGGTCCAAGCTCGACATCTGGCAGGCGGCGAGCGACCAGCACCGCGTCTACCAGGCCCTCAAAACGGTCTACTCCGCCAACTGGCTGGCCACGGGCGGCTCGAAGGGCGGCATGACGGCCACCTACTACGAGCGGTTCTACCCGCGCGACATGGACGGCGTGGTGGCGTACGTCGCCCCGAATGACGTCGTCAATGACGAGGACTCGGCGTACGACCGCTTCTTCACCCGGGTCGGCACCAAGGCGTGCCGGGACCGGCTGAACGCCGTCCAGCGGCAGGCGCTGGTGCGCCGCGAGCCGCTGGAGAAGCGGTACGCCCGGTACGCCGCCGACAACGGCTACACCTTCGGCACCATCGGCAGCCTGGACCGGGCGTACGAGGCCGTCGTCCTGGACTACGTGTGGGGCTTCTGGCAGTACAGCCTGCTCAAGGACTGCGACACCGTCCCGGCGGACGCGGCCACCGCGAGCGACGACGCGATCTGGGACTCGGTCGACACCATCTCCGGTTTCTCCGCCTACACCGACCAGGGCCTCGAGACGTACACGCCGTACTACTACCAGGCGGGCACCCAGCTGGGCGCGCCGACCATCCACTTCCCGTACCTCGGCAAGCACCTGGTCCGCTACGGCTACCAGCCGCCGCGCAACCTCGTGCCGCGTTCCATCCCGATGCGCTTCCGGCCGCGGGCCATGCGGGACGTGGACACCTGGGTGCGGCACCACGCCACGCACATGCTCTTCGTCTACGGCGAGAACGACCCCTGGGGGGCGGAGCGCTTCCGGCTCGGCGCGGGCGCCCGTGACGCGTACGTCTTCACGGCGCCCGGCCTGAACCACGGCGCGAACGTGGCGGGCCTGGTCCCGGACCAGCGGGACCTCGCAACCGCCCGCGTCCTGGACTGGGCGGGCCTCTCACCGGCCACCGTGGCCCGGGCGAAGCCGCTCGCCCGGTACGACGCCCGGCTGGACGCCAGGAACGCGGAGGAGACGGAGCGGGAACGCGCGCTGCGTCCCTGAACGCCCCGGTGGCCCGGCCGCTAGTAGGTCAGCCCGTGTCCGATCGGGTACAGCACCCGGGCCGGGTCGTCCGCCCGCTGCACCGGTACCGGCAGCTTCCCGCGCGGTGCCACCCGGCCGGCGATCACCCGTGCGGCGGCGCGCAGTTCGACGTCCGTCCAGCAGTACGTGGCCAGACAGGCCCGGACGGAGGGGAACTGCGCGACGTCGTACGGGTTGCGGACCGCCACCACGGCCACCGGCTTCCCGGTCTCCAGCAGACGGTCCACCAGGGTCCGCTGGGCGCTGGAGGCCGTCACGTTGTACGTGCACACGACCACCGCGTCCGCGTCCCGAGCGGCCGCGACCGCCTCGGTGACGGCCGCGGTGGAGGGGGTGGTGCCGGTGGACAGGGCCGTGGCGGTGAAGCCCAGCCCGGTGAGGGCGGCGGCCAGGACGCCGGTGGGCGGGCCGGTGGTGCCGGACGGCGAGGCCGGGTCGGCGCCGACGACCAGGACCCCGCGTTCCCGGCGGGGGTCGAACGGCAGGGTGCCGCCCTCGTTGACCAGCAGCGTGGTGGTGCGCTCGGCGATGCGGTCGGCGGCGGCCAGGTGCGCGCGCGTGCCCACCGTGCGGCCGATGCCCGCCGGGTCGGCGTAGGGGTCCTCGAAGAGCCCGAGCCGGGCCTTCAGCCGCAGGATGCGCAGGATCGATTCGTCCAGGCGGGCCTCGGTCAGCTCGCCCTCGCGCACGGCCGTCAGCACCGCGTGCCACGCCACGTCCAGGGACGGCGGGTTGAGCAGCTGGTCGACGCCGGCCTTGAGCGCGAGCACCGGTACCCGGTCGTCGCCGTACTTGGTGCGGACCCCCTCCATCCCCAGCGAGTCGGTGATCACCACCCCGTCGTAACCGAGTTCGCCGCGCAGGATGCCGGTGACGATCGGACGGGACAGGGTCGCCGGGTCACCGGAGTCGTCCAGGGCCGGGAACTGGATGTGCGCGGTCATGACCGAGTCGATGCCCGCCCGGACGGCGGCCCGGAACGGCACCGCGTCCAGCCTCTCCCACAGCTCCCGGCTGTGCGTGATGACCGGGAAGCCGTAGTGGCTGTCGACGGCGGTGTCCCCGTGGCCCGGGAAGTGCTTGGCGGTCGCCGCGACCCCGGCCGCCTGATAGCCCCTCACCTCGGCGGCGACCAGAGCGGCCACCGCCTCCGGGTCGGCGCCGAAGGAGCGGACGCCGATGACGGGGTTGGCCGGGTTGACGTTCACGTCGGCGTCGGGGGAGTAGTCCTGGTTGACGCCCATCGCGCGCAGCTCGGCACCGGAGATCCGGCCGAGGGCGCGGGCGTCGGCGCGGGAGCCGCCCGCGCCGACCGCCATCGCACCCGGGAACAGGGTGGCCGGCCTGCCGATCCGGCAGACGGCGCCGTGCTCCTGGTCGGTGGCGATGAGCGCCGGCAGTCCGCGCGGCTGCTCCAGGCAGGCCCGCTGGATGCCGTCGGACAGGTCCGCGATCTGCCGCGGGTCGCGCGTGTTGTGGGCCCAGGTGAAGTAGATGATGCCGCCGACCCGGTACCTGCCGATCAACTCGGCGGCGGTACGGACGCCGATCTCCTGGAGGTTGGCGTCGACGTCGGCCTTGTCGGGGGCGGTGGCGGAGTGGCCGTAGACCCGCATCACGAACAGCTGGCCGACCTTCTCCTCCAGCGTCATCCGGGAGATCAGGGCGCGCAGCCGGCGGTCGTGGACGGCGGAGCGGCCGGCGGCCCGGGCGGTCGCCGGGACGGTGAGGCCGGCGGTGAGGCCGGCGGTGGCGGCGAGGAGGGCGCGCCTGGACGGCCGTGCGGCGCTTCCCGTGTGTCCCGTGCTTCCCGTGCTGGTGTCGTGCACGTGCGCTCCTTCCAGAGGAGAACCGCTGAAGGAAACTTCCGAGGAGTCACCAATATCCGGGAAGTTTCTTTCCGTCAAGGGAATGCACAGTAACCACGGGAGGGCCGCCGCCGACGCATTCCGGCGGGCGCGTCCAGCTCCTGGACATCACGTGACCGGATGCCGGGCGAGCCGTCATCATGCGGCCATGCCCGCAGTCGACATCCCCGGTTCCAAGTCCATCACCGCCCGCGCGCTCTTCCTCGCCGCGGCCGCCGACGGCGTCAGCACACTGGTCCGGCCGCTGCGCTCCGACGACACCGAGGGCTTCTCCGAAGGTCTGACCCGGCTCGGCTACCGGGTCGGACGCACCCCCGGCACCTGGCAGATCGACGGCCGCCCGCAGGGTCCGGCGCGCGCCGAGGCCGAGGTCTTCTGCCGCGACGGCGCCACCACCGCCCGCTTCCTGCCCACCCTGGCCGCCGCCGGACACGGCACCTACCGCTTCGACGCCTCCCCGCAGATGCGCCGCCGCCCCCTCGGCCCGCTCACCCGCGCTCTGCGCGACCTCGGCGTCGACCTGCGGCACGAAGGCGCGGAGGGCCACCACCCGCTCACCGTGCACGCGGCCGGCGTCGAGGGCGGCGAGGTGCTGCTGGACGCCGGCCAGTCCTCCCAGTACCTCACCGCGCTCCTCCTGCTGGGCCCGCTGACCCGCACCGGCCTGCGCATCCGGGTGACCGACCTGGTGTCGGCGCCGTACGTGGAGATCACCCTCGCGATGATGCGCGCGTTCGGCGCCGACGTCGTCCGGGACGGCACGGTGTACGACGTCCCGCCCGGCGGCTACCGGGCCACCACCTACGCCATCGAACCCGACGCCTCCACCGCGAGCTACTTCTTCGCCGCGGCGGCCGTCACCCCGGGCCGCGAGATCACCGTGCCCGGCCTCGGCACGGACGCGCTCCAGGGTGATCTGCGCTTCGTGGAGGTGCTGCGGCGGATGGGCGCGGACGTGACGGTCGCGCGGGACCGCACGACCGTACGCGGCACGGGCGAGCTGCGCGGGCTCACCGTGAACATGCGGGACATCTCCGACACCATGCCGACGCTGGCCGCGATCGCGCCGTTCGCCTCAGGGCCGGTCCGCATCGAGGACGTCGCCAACACGCGGGTGAAGGAGTGCGACCGCCTGGAGGCCTGCGCGGACAACCTGCGGCGGCTCGGCGTCGACGTGGTGACCGGCCCCGACAGCATCGAGATCCGGCCCGGCACGCCCGCGTCCGGCGTCGAGATCAAGTCCTTCGGCGACCACCGCGTCGTCATGTCGTTCGCCGTCACCGCCCTGCGCACCCCCGGTCTGACGTACGACGACCCCGGCTGCGTGCGCAAGACGTTCCCCGGTTTCCACGACGCGTTCGCGGCGCTGCCCACCGCGGGCTGACGCCCCTCGGACACCCCCGGAAGCGCCCTCGGCGAGCGCGTCGGTCTACGCCGCCTCGCCCAGCAGCCGGGTCAGGTGGTCGCGGCCCTCGTCCAGCAGCCCGGCGAGCGGGGCGGCCTCCTCGTACCAGCGCTTCTCGTACTCCCAGCACAGCCAGCCGTCCCAGCCGTTCCGGGCGAGGACGTCCACGCACTCGGCGAGCGGCAGGACGCCCGCGCCCAGGGGCAGCGGGGCGGTGTCCTCGGCCGAGGCGACGTCCTTCACCTGCACGTACCCCAGGTGCGGCGCGAGGGCCGCGTAGGTCTCGGCCGGTTCCTCGCCGCCCAGCCAGGTGTGCATCACGTCCCACACCGCGCCCACCTGCCGGTGGCCGACCGGGCCGATGACGCGGATCGCGTCGGCTCCGGTGGGATGGGAGTCGTGGGTCTCCAGCAGGACGCGGACGCCGAGCGCTGCGGCGTCCTCCGCGGCGGTGCCGAGCCGCCGGGCTGCGATCGCGTCGGACTCCTCCCGGGGCTGCTCCGCGTCGGCGCCGGGCAGGACGCGGACGTAGGGCGCGCCGAGGTCGTGGGCCAGCCGGAGCAGTCCGCGGATCTCCTCCAGCACGGGGCCGTCGTCGCCGGGGGCCGCCACCCGGGCGTACCCGGCGATCCCCAGCACCTCGATCCCGGCGCCCCGGAACTGGGCCGCGACCTCGGCGCGGCCGGCCGGGGAGAGGCCTGGATGCACCGGCTCCTCGGGGTGGGCGCGCAGTTCGACCCCGTGGTAGCCGTGGGCGCTCGCGAGCGCCAGGACCTCCGGGACGGGCAGACCGGGGACACCGAGAGTGGAGAACGCCAGCTTCATGGTCACGGAACGTACCCCCCAGCCGCCGACCTCATGCCCCGCACGACGGCACGGCGACGCCGCGACCGCCCGGACCGCTCAGCTCCGCACCCCACGTGCCGGCCGGAACACGTTGATCTGGGCGCCGGTCTTCGCGGTGAGTGACGACACCAGCTCCCAGGTCCGCAGGGCCCCGTCCGCCGGGAAGACCGACTTGCCGCCGCCGAGCATCACGGGCATGACCACGAGCTGCAATTCGTCCACCAGGTCCGCGGCGATCAGCGCCCGCACCAGCGTCGGACTGCCCATCATCGCCACGTCGCCACCGTCGGCGGCGCGCAGCTCCCGCACCTTGTCCAGCGCCTGCGCGCCCGGCACGCGCACGGTGTTGTCCCAGGTCAGGTCCTCGTCCCCGAGGGTGTCCGACACGACGTACTTGCGCAGGGAGTTCAGCCGGTCGGCGAAGGGGTCCCCGGCCCGCTCCGGCCAGGCGGCGGCCATCGTCAGGTAGGTCCGCCGCCCGTACAGCAGCGCCTCGGCCTTCTCCAAACCTGCGGCGAAGGCGCCGCCGAGGGCCTCCGGGTCGAAGAAGGGATGCGACCAGCCGCCGTGCGCGAACCCTCCGTCGGTGTCCTCCTCGGGCCCGCCGGGGGCCTGCACGACTCCGTCGAGGCTGATGAACTCGGTGACGACGACACGCATGGGGTGCTCCCGTTCCTGTTTTCCGGTCCGTGGTCCGTACGGCAGTGCAGACAGCCGGCCGCCGCGAAACTCATCGCCGGGCCGGGCCGCCGTTGCCCGCGCCGGGCGCCCCGGACACCGGACCCGGGCGACACCTCGGGGAGCCGGCCGCACCGCGAGGACACCGTACGCGCCGGCGCGGCACCGGCGGCTCCGCGGCTCCCGCCCGGGCCGCGCGCCCGCCGGGCGCCCGCGGCCCGCGCCGGGGGCGCCCCGCCGCTCACGGCGTCCGGGGCACCCCCGTGGAGCCCCGCACCATCAACTCCCCCCGCACGGAGGCGATCCCGCCGGGCGGCGGTTCCTCGCGGCCCATCGCGATGCGGCCCGCCCGGGCTCCCGCCTCCGCCAGCGGCAACCGGACCGTGGTCAGTGAGGGCAGCGTGTCGACGCTGAACGGGAGGTCGTCGAAGCCGGCGACCGAGACGTCCCCGGGGATGCGCAGGCCGGAATCGCGCAGGGCGGCGCAGGCGCCGAGGGCGACGGAGTCGTTCGCGGCCACGACGGCCGTCAGGGAGGGGTCGCGGCGCAGCAGCTCCAGCGTGGCCTCGTACCCGGACCGGCGGTCGTAGCGGCCGTACACCGTCCGGCGCGGGTCGTCCTCGACGCCGGCCGCCGTCAGGGCCGCGCGGTGGCCCTCCAGGCGGTGCCGGGTGGTGGTGCGCTCCTGAGGGCCGGCGATGTAGCCGAGCCGGCGGTGGCCGAGGCCGACGAGGTGGTCGGTCAGCGCGCGGGCGCCGCCCCGGTTGTCGAAGGTGAGGGCGACGGCGTCGGCGTCGGCCGCGGGCGGGCGCCCGCACAGCACGACCCGGGTACCGGCGTCCGCCAGCTTCCGCAGTTTCGCCGCGAGGGCCGCCGCGTGCGGCGCCTTCTCCACGGCTCCGCCGGTCAGTACGACGGCCGCGGCCCGCTGCCGCTGGAGCAGCGTCAGGTAGGTCAGTTCGCGTTCCGGGGAGCCGCCCGTGTTGCAGACGACCGCGAGCCGTTCGCCGCCCGCCCGCCCGCCGGGACCGCCGATCTCGGCCTGGATCGCGCCGGCCATGATCCCGAAGAAGGGGTCGGCGATGTCGTTGACGAGGATGCCGACCAGGTCGGAGGTGGCCGCGGCGAGCGCGCTGGCGGGTCCGTTGAGGACGTAGTCCAGCTCGTCCACGGCCCGCAGCACCCGTTCGCGCGTGGAGGCGGCCACCGGGTAGTTGCCGTTCAGCACGCGCGACACCGTCGCTGGGGAGACCTGGGCGCGGGCCGCCACGTCCGCCAGGGTCACCGTCATCGTCGTCCTCCGGTCGCGCGCGTCGTCGTACGCCCTCGTAGACATCCAGGTGGATGTCCTGGTTCCGAGCAGACCCTAAGGCCAAGGGGCCGGATTGTTCGCCCCCTCGAACAACTCGAAGCGGACACGGTCTTGTACGGGCCACCTCCAGGGGCTAGCTTCTCAGCGTAGAAAGCGCTTGCTGCGCGGTGGCGGCACGCGCTTCCCGGACTGACCGGACTGATCGGGGCGCGCGGCGCCCACGGAGGGGACTGACGTGACACGCAAGACGGTGCGTATCGCCATGAACGGCGTGACCGGGCGCATGGGCTACCGCCAGCACCTCGTCCGGTCGATCCTCGCCCTGCGCGAACAGGGCGGCCTCGACCTCGGCGACGGCACCGTGCTCTGGCCCGAGCCCGTCCTGGTCGGCCGCCGCGAGCACGCCCTGAGGGAGATCGCCGGCCGGCACGGCCTCACCGAGGTCTCCACCGACATCGACGCCGTGCTCGCCGACCCGTCCGTCGACATCTACTTCGACGCCCAGGTCACCTCCGCCCGCGAGGAAGCCCTCGGGAAGGCGATCGCCGCCGGCAAGCACGTCTACACCGAGAAGCCCACCGCCACCGGCCTGGACGGCGCCCTCGCACTCGCCCGTCTCGCCCACGCCCGGGGCATCCGGCACGGCGTCGTCCAGGACAAGATCTTCCTGCCGGGTCTGCGGAAACTGAAGCGGCTCGTCGACGGCGGCTTCTTCGGCCGGATCCTCTCCGTCCGCGGCGAATTCGGGTACTGGGTCTTCGAGGGCGACTGGCAGCCGGCCCAGCGCCCCTCCTGGAACTACCGCGCCGAGGACGGCGGCGGCATCGTCGTCGACATGTTCCCGCACTGGGAGTACGTCCTGCACGAGCTGTTCGGCCGGGTGAGGTCCGTCCAGGCCCTGGCCACCACCCACATCCCGCAGCGCTGGGACGAACAGGGCAAGCCCTACGACGCCACCGCCGACGACGCCGCCTACGGCGTCTTCGAACTGGAGGGCGGTGCCGTCGCCCAGATCAACTCCTCCTGGGCGGTCCGCGTCCACCGCGACGAACTGGTCGAGTTCCAGGTCGACGGCACCGAGGGCTCGGCGGTGGCCGGCCTGCGCAGCTGCCGCGCGCAGCACCGCAGTGCCACCCCCAAGCCCGTCTGGAACCCCGACGTCCCCGCCACCGAGGTCTTCCGCGACCAGTGGCAGGAGATCCCCGACAACACCGAGTTCGACAACGGCTTCAAGGCCCAGTGGGAGCTGTTCCTCAAGCACGTCTACGCCGGCGCCCCCTACCGCTGGGACCTCCTGGCCGGCGCCCGCGGCGTCCAGCTCGCCGAACTGGGCCTCAGATCCTCGGCCGAGGGACGCCGCATCGAGGTGCCGGAGGTCTCCCTGTGACCATCCGGCTCCCCGATGCCCAGGGGCGGCTGCGGACGTACGAGCCGCGCACCGCACCCCTCGCCGTCACCCCCGGCACCCCCTTCACCTCCCGTACGGTCTTCTCCGCGGCCCATGTCGTCGCCGACCCGTACGCCGACATCCCGCCCGACGCGCCCGCCGCCGTCGACTGGGACGCCACCCTCGCCTTCCGCCGCCACCTGTGGGCCCACGGCCTCGGTGTCGCCGAGGCCATGGACACCGCCCAGCGCGGCATGGGCCTGGACTGGGCGGGCGCCGCCGAGCTGATCCGCCGGTCGGCTGCGGAGGCGAAGGCGGCCGGCGGCCGCATCGCCTGCGGAGCCGGCACCGACCAGATCACGGAAGGCACCCTCGCCGGCATCCGCGCGGCCTACGAGGAACAGCTCGCCGTCGTCGAGGACGCGGGCGCCCAGGTCATCCTCATGGCGTCCAGGGCACTGGCCGCGGCCGCCACCGGCCCCGAGGACTACCTGGAGGTCTACGGCCACCTCCTGCGCCAGTGTGCCGAGCCGGTCGTCCTGCACTGGCTGGGCCCGATGTTCGACCCGGCGCTTGAGGGCTACTGGGGCGCGGCGGACCTCGACGCGGCCACCGACACCTTCCTGGAGGTGATCGCGGCCCACCCCGACAAGGTCGACGGCGTCAAGGTCTCCCTGCTCGACGCGCGACGCGAGACGAACCTGCGGCGCAGGCTGCCGCACGGGGTGCGCTGCTACACCGGCGACGACTTCCACTACCCCGAGCTGATCGCGGGCGACGGCCAGGGCTTCAGCCACGCCCTGCTGGGCGTCTTCGACCCGCTGGGCCCGCTGGCCGCGCAGGCCGTACGGGTACTGGACACCGGGGACGTGACCGGGTTCCGCGCGCTCCTCGACCCCACGGTCGAGCTGGCCCGGCACCTCTTCCAGCCCCCCACCCGCTACTACAAGACGGGCGTCGTCCTCCTCGCCTGGCTCGCGGGCCACCAGTCCCACTTCACGATGGTCGGCGGCCTCCAGTCGGCCCGCTCCCTGCCGCACCTCGCCCGCGCCTACGAACTCGCCGACGGTCTCGGCCTGTTCCCCGACCCGTGGCTCGCCGAGGAGCGCATGAAGACGCTTCTCTCCCTGTACGGGGTGGACCGGTGAGCACGACGAGCGGCCTCGAACGCTTCTCGGTCAACCAGATGACCGTGAAGCAGCTGACCCTCCCCGAACTCGTCGCGGCCTGCGCCGAGTCGGGCGTCTCCCAGGTGGGCCTGTGGCGCGGACCCGTCCAGGCGTACGGGGTCGAGGCGGCGGCCGGCTTGGTGCGCGACGCCGGTCTGACGGTGACGACCCTGTGCCGGGGCGGCTTCCTCACGGCGATCGATCCGGCGGCCCGCGCGGCGGCCCTGGCCGACAACCGCCGGGCGGTCGAGGAGGCCGCCGTCCTCGGCACCGGCACCCTGGTGCTGGTCTGCGGCGGCCTCCCGGCCGGCTCCAGGGACCTGCACGGCGCGCGGGAGCGGATCGCCGACGCCCTGGCGGAACTCGGCCCGTACGCCGAGGGCCACGGTGTGCGCCTCGCCATCGAGCCCCTGCACCCGATGTACGCCGCCGACCGCTGCGTGGTCTCCACCCTCGCCCAGGCCCTGGACCTAGCCGAACGCTTCCCCGCGCATCAGGTGGGCGTGACCGTGGACACCTACCACGTCTGGTGGGACGACCGGGCCCCCGCACAGATCGCCCGCGCCGGCGCGGCGGGCCGCATCCACGCCTTCCAGCTCGCCGACTGGACCACGCCCCTGCCCGAGGGCGTCCTCAACGGCCGCGGCCAGCTCGGCGACGGCGCGATCGACATGCGCGAGTGGCTGGGTCACGTGGAGGCCGCCGGCTACACCGGCCCGATCGAGGTCGAACTCTTCAACGACGGCCTGTGGGCCCGGGACGGCCGGGAGGTGCTGGCCGAGACGGCGGCACGCTTCGTCACCCACGTCACCTGAGTGCGGTGCCGCCGGACACGGTGAGGAGCCACTGCTCCCGGGTGATCTCGTACCGCACACCCCCGTGCTCGGAGCCCTCGACCATCTCCATGTCGGGGGGAGTGGGGATGGTGCCCGCGAGCGTCATCTCGAGCTTCTCCATGATGTTGCGCGAACCGTGGTTCAGGGCCATCGTCTCAGCCCAGACCATGCGCACACCCAGCTGCGTGAACGCCTTGCCCAGCAGGGCCCGCGAGCCTTCGGTGGCATACCCCTTGCCCCAAGCCGCCCGCCGCAGCCGGTAGCCGAGTTCGACCTCGTCCAGCGGGCCCTGCGGCTCGGGACGCAGGCAGAACCAGCCGATGAACGCGCCGCCGTCCTTCTCGTGCGCGGCGAACAGTCCGAGGTCGCCGCCCCATCTCTCGTAGCCGGCGATGATGTTCGGCAGGTGGCGCTCGCGGACGACGTCCGGGTCGGTCGGGTGGCCCCCGGTCAGATAGCGCATCACCGCGGCGTCACCGTCCAGCTCGATCAGCAGGTCGGCGTCGTCGGTGGTGAAGCGGCGGAGCGTCAGTCGCTCGGTCTCCAGGTAGGTATGCACAGGGTGGAGCATGCCTGGAGCGGGTCGGGCGGTTCAACGGCTTTACCGGCGCGGCCTGGCAACGCGTCAGCCCTCCTGGAGCTGCCCCCGCTTCACGGCGGCCACGAAGTTCGCCCAGCCGCCCGCGGAGAAGAGCACCGCCGGACCGGAGGGTCCCGCCTTGCTGTCGCGCACGGGCACGGCGGCGTGGCCACGGGCGACTTCGAGGCACTCGCCCTGGTCGCCGCCACTGCGGCTCGACTTGTACCACCCGGTGAGAGTGGACGAGTCGACGACGGCGTGCTCAGTGCTGACCATGTGCGTGTTCCTCCGCTGCTGCCCTGACCAGGGCCAGTGACTCCCGCTGCGACAATGCGTCGCTCAGGGCCAGAGCGTAGGCCGTCTGGCTGGCTGTCACCAGGGCCGGATCATCCATCAGGTTCCCCGTCACGAAACCTTCGACGTAGGCGACCGGCGCCGAGTCCTCGAAAGCCATCAGTGTGAGCAGGCTCTGCAAGAGGGCGTGTGCGCCGACTTCGTACGGCAGGACGTGAAGGCGCAACTGCCCCGCGTCGGCCATGTCGGCGATACGCCGCAGCTGCTCCGCCATGACCCGGGGGCCGCCGACACGGCGGCGGAGGACACCCTCGTCCAGCAGCGTCCAGACGACCGGCCGTGCCGGCCTCTCCAGAACACGGCGACGGTTTGTTCGGATGACGACGAACTCGTCAAGTTCCGCGGCCGTGTAGTTCGGCCTGTAGGCGCGGAAGAGGGCGCTCGCGTAGTCGTCGGTCTGCAAGATGCCCGGAACCAGCGTGAGTGCGAACTGCTGGATGACGGCGGCCTGTTGCTCCAGCTCGGCAACGACCGCGAAGTGGTCGGTGTACTTCGTCTCCAGATCCTCCAGCCACCGGGCGAAGAACCCGTCCGTCCCGAGCGCCTGGTCGATACGCCGGGCGTCGTCCGGCTTGGGCAGCCGCCTGCCCGCCTCGTAGTGACTGATCAGGGTCGGCGAGCAGACCACCTGGTCGCCCAGTTTCTCCTGCGTGAGCCGGGCCGCCGTCCGGCGCAGCCGCAACTCCTCCCCGTACTTCTCGCGCGGCGTTCGCGGCCTGTGGTCCTCGCTCATACGGCCAACTCCCTTGCTGACAGGCCCGATGTCAACTCCCCGCCCCTGGCAGCCTAGCCACCGCCGACCCCACGCTGTGAGTGATTCGCCACAGAACGCAGTCACCGCAGGTGAGAGAGCAGGCTGTCATGACGCATTTCCTGGCCCGGCTGCTGGAGCCGTTGTTCCGGCTGCTCCTGCCCGCCCGAGGGCGACGGCGCCGGGGGGCACCCGCACCGCCCCCGTCGGCCTACGCGTACCCGTACTCGTGCCGGTACGTCGGCGGTCCCACGGCGTACCGCAGGGGCGAGGCCCCCCTGCGCGGCGAGGACAGCCCGCTGGTCCGCCCCTACCTCGATCGCGTGGAGACCTGCGCGTGAACGACCTGATGCCCGATCCCGCGACGAGCGGGCGCCTGCTCCCCTGGACCGGCACGGAGGGAAAACCCTGCTATCTCCTGGGCGACGGCACGGGGTACGTCTCCCGGCTCGCCGACCAGATCGAGGGCGTGCAGCTCGGCATGGCGGACGCGCTGCTGGAACACGCCGCCGAACTCCTCGCCGCACATCGGCTGACCGGTGAGGAGCTGCACTACCTGGCCCGGCGGCTCAGCGAGTCCCTGCGCGATGTCAGGCGCGTCGCGGAGAGCAGGGGCGCGCGCCTGGGCCGGCCGGACTGAACGGCGGCCCTGGGGCAGCCCCTCAGAAGAACACGCCGCAGCGCAGCAGCACGTTGGCGTACGGCCGGGCCTCGCCGGTGCGCACCACCAGGCGGGCCCGCGCCGACAGTTCCTTCAGCCGCTCGTGCGGGACCAGGGCCAGGCCGGGGAGGCGGGACTCCAGCAGCGCCGCCGCCGCCGGGTTGGCCTCCCTAACCTCCTCCGCCGCTGTCGCGCCCTCCACCACCAGCTCGGCCAGCAGGCCGTCCAGGACCTCGGCGAACGACGGCACTCCGGCGCGGAACGCCAGGTCGACCACCCGCGGGCCGTCCGGGACGGGCATGCCCGCGTCGCACACCAGCACCCCGTCCCCGTGCCCCAGTTCGGCGAGGGCTCCGGACAGGTGGCGGTTGAGGATGCCGGCCTTCTTCACAGGGCCTCGACCTCCTCCGCCGTGGGGTAGGACTGCTGCGCGCCCCGCCGTGTCACTGCCGCCGCGCCGACCCGGGCGGCGTAGGCCGCGGCCTCTGCCGGTGCGGCACCCGTGCCGAGCCTCCAGGCCAGGGCCGCGGTGAAGGCGTCACCCGCACCGGTCGTGTCCACCGCCTCCACCCGCACCGACGGCACCCGTGTCACCCCGGAGCGGTCGCACACCAGCGCACCTTCGGCGCCCAGCGTCACCACCACCGAGCGAGGGCCCTTGGCCAGCAGCAGCCGGGCCCAGTCCGCGGGGTCCTCGCTCACGCACGCGTCACCGAGGACCACCCGCGCCTCGTGCTCGTTGACGATCAGCGGATCGCAGGCCGCCAGCACCTCCGTGGGCAGCTCACGCGGGGGAGAGGGGTTCAGCACGAAGCGGCTGCCGGGCGCCAGGGCGCGGACCACCTCCACGACCGTCTCCAGCGGGATCTCCAGCTGCGCCGAGACCACCCGGGACGCGTGGAAGAGGCTCGTGGCCGCCCGGACGTCCCCGGGCGTGAGCCGCGAGTTGGCGCCCGGCGACACCACGATGCTGTTGTCGCCGGAGGGGTCGACGGTGATGAGCGCGACACCCGTCGGCGCGCCGCCCACCAGGACACCCACCGTGTCGACCCCGGCCCTGAGCAGGGAGTCGAGCAGCAGCCGGCCGTGCCCGTCGTCACCGACCCGCGCCAGCAGGGCCGTGGCGGCGCCGAGCCGGGCGGCGGCGACCGCCTGGTTGGCGCCCTTGCCGCCCGGGTGGACGGCGAGGTCGCCGCCGAGCACCGTCTCGCCGGCGGCCGGCCGCCGCTCGACACCGATCACCAGGTCGGCGTTGGCCGATCCCACGACCAGGAGGTCGTAGTCGTACATCTGTTGACTCCCCTGTGAATGGCTGTAGGGCGGACGGCCGTCCGGGCTCCTCGCCCGGCACGGCCGTCCGCCCCCGCGTCCGTGTCAGCCGCCGAAGCCGGCCACGTTGTGCTTCGTGACCACCTTCACCGGCACCTTCACCATCGGTTCCACCTTCTTGCCCCGGACCGCCCTCAGCGCGTTGTCCACGGCGGTCCGCCCCAACTGGGCCGGCTGCTGGGCGACCGACGCGTACAGCGTGCCGTCCTTGACCGCGGTCAGTCCGTCCGGGGTGCCGTCGAACCCGACGACCTGCACGGACCGGCCGGCCCTGGAGCCCAGTGCCTTGATCGCGCCGAGGGCCATCTCGTCGTTCGCGGCGACGACGCCCTGCACGTCGGGGTGGGCCTGGAGCAGGTTCGACATCACGTCCAGGCCCTTGGTGCGGTCGAAGTCGGCGGGCTGCTGGGCCAGCACCCGGATGCCGGGGTAGGCCTTCAGCCCGTTCGCGAAGCCCTGCGCGCGCTCCCGGGCCGCGGAGGTGCCCGCCTGCCCCTGGAGGATGACGATCCTGCCGTTGCCGCCGAGTTTCTCGGCGATCGTCTTCGCGGCCAGCTCACCGCCGGCGACGTTGTCGGAGGCCACCAGGGCGTCGACGGACGCCTTGTTGACGCCCCGGTCCACGGCGATCACCGGGATGCCCGCGCGGTCGGCGGCCTTGACCGAGTTGCCGGCCGCGTCCGAGTCCACCGGGTTGACGATGACCGCGCCCAGTCGTGAACTGGTGAAGTTCTGCAGCTGGTTGGCCTGCTGGGAGGCGTCGTTCTGGGCGTCGGTGACGGTGAGGTCGATGCCCAGCCTCTTCGCCTCGGCCTGGGCGCCCGCCCGGATCTGCACGAAGAAGGGGTTGTTCAGCGTCGACAGGGACAGGCCCATCCGCGGCTCCGCCGAGGACGGGGAGCCGCCGTGCAGGAAGGAGGTCGCGCCGACCACCGCCACGGTCACCACGGCCGCGAGCCCGTACGTCACCGCCTGCCTGCCCTTGGGCCCGCCCGTCCCGGCCGCCACCGGGGTCGCCCCGGCCTTGCGGCGCACGGTGTCCAGCAGCACCGCCAGCGCGATCACGACACCGATCACGACCTGCTGCCAGAACGCCGACACCGACAGCAGGTTCAGGCCGTTGCGCAGCACCGCCAGGATCAGCGCGCCGATCAGCGTGCCGGATGCCTTGCCGGTGCCGCCCGCCAGGGAGGCGCCGCCGATGACGACCGCGGCGATGGCGTCCAGCTCGTAGCCGTCGGCGGCCTGGGGCTGCGCCGAGGACAGCCGGGAGGCCAGCACGACACCGGCGACCGCGGCGAACACCCCGGACAGGGCGTAGATCGCGAGCTTCTGCTTGCGCACCCGAAGCCCCGACAGCCGCGCGGCCTCCTCGTTGCCGCCGATCGCGTACATCGACCGGCCGATGTAGGTCCGTCCGAGCACCAGGGCGGCGATCAGCCCCATCGCCACCATGACCAGCACCGGCACCGGCAGCCAGCCGCCGAGGGTGTCGCCGAGGTGGGACACCGAGCCGGGGAAGGGGATGGGGGAGCCCTGCGAGATCACCAGGGCGAGACCGCGTCCCACCGACAGCATGGCCAGCGTCGCGATGAACGGCGGCAGCTTGCCGTAGGCGATGAGGAAACCGTTCACCAGCCCGGCGGCGACGCCGGTGGCGACGGCGAGGACGACCGCGAGGACCACCGGCACGCCGTGCTGCGTCGCGCTCCAGGCCAGCACGGTCGCCGACAGCGCGGCCACCGAGCCGACGGAGAGGTCGATGCCCGCGGAGACGATCACGAAGGTGACACCGAAGGCGAGGATCGCCGTGACGGCCGCCTGGACACCGATGTTCAGCAGGTTGTCCGTCGTCAGGAAGTCGCCGGACAGCGCCGACAGGGCGACGACGAGGACGATCAGCGCGGTGAGCGCGCCGTTGTCGAGGAGCAGCCGGCGCAGGCCGCCCGGGGCGCTGCTCGCGCCCGTCGTGCTTCTGAGCGTGTCAGTGGCCACGGGTGGCCTCCTTCTCGGTCTCGGGGGTGGAGGTGGGGGTGGGAGCGGAGACGGCGAGCGCCATGACGGCGTCCTGGGTGGCCTCGCCGGCGGCGAGTTCACCGGCGATCCGGCCCTGGGCCATGACCAGCACCCGGTCGCTCATGCCGAGCACCTCCGGCAGGTCACTGGAGATCATCAGGACGGCGGCCCCGGCGGCCGTCAGTTCGTTGATCAGCTGGTAGATCTCGACCTTCGCGCCGACGTCGATACCGCGCGTCGGCTCGTCGAGGATCAAGACCCGGGTGTCGGCCAGCAGCCACTTGCCGATGACGACCTTCTGCTGGTTGCCGCCGGACAGGGTCCGCACCTGCTGCCCGAGCCCGGCCATCCGCACGCCCAGCTGCCCGGCGATCCGCCCGGCCGCCGCGTGCTGCGCCTTGCGGTCCACCAGCCCGGCCCGGGTCGCGGAGCGCAGCGTCACCAGCCCGAGGTTCTCCTCGACGGAGGCGTCCAGCACCAGCCCCTGGCCCTTGCGGTCCTCCGGCACGAGCCCGATCCCGGCGGCCATCGCCGCGTTCACGTCGTGCCGCCTGAGCCGCCCGCCCGACACGCGCACCACCCCGTGGTCGTACGGATCGGCACCGAAGACGGCCCGCACGACCTCCGTCCGGCCTGCGCCCACGAGCCCCGCGACCCCGACGACCTCGCCGGCGTGCACCTCGAAGCTCACGTCGTGGAAGACCCCGTCCCGGGTGAGCCCCTCCACGGACAGCAGCGGGGCGCCCCGCTCGGGCCGTTCCCGCGGGTACTGCTGTTCGATGGACCGCCCCACCATCAGCCGGACGAGTTCGTCCTCGGCCGTGGTGGCGGGCACCTGCCCGACGCTCCTGCCGTCCCGGATGACGGTGACCCGGTCGCCCAGGGCGGCGATCTCCTCCAGGTGGTGGGTGATGAACACGATGCCGACACCGTCCGCGCGCAGCGAGCGCACGATGGCGAACAGCTTCTCCACCTCCTCGGAGGTGAGCACGGCGGTCGGCTCGTCCATGACCAGCACGCGCGCGTCGACGCTGAGCGCCTTGGCGATCTCGACCATCTGGAGCCGCGCGATACCGAGGTCCCGCACCCGCGCGCGGGGCGAGACGTCGACGCCCACGCGCTCCAGCAGCTCGCCCGCCCGGGCCTCCATCCGCTTGCGGTCGATCATCCCGAAGCGGCGCGGCTGCCGCCCCAGGAAGATGTTCTCGGCCACGGTCAGGTCCGGGACCAGGTTGAACTCCTGGTAGATGGTGGCGATCCCGAGCCGCTCGGCGTCCTGGGCGCCCTGGATGCGCACCTCCCGGCCGCCGACGTGGATCCGGCCCGCGTCGGGCGTGTAGGCACCGGAGAGCATCTTGATGAGGGTGCTCTTGCCGGCGCCGTTCTCACCGAGCAGCACATGCACCTCGCCCCGGCGCAGGTCGAAGTCGACGCCGTCGAGCGCGACCACGCCGGGGAAGGTCTTGCGTATGCCCTCGATGCGCAGCAACTCGTCCGGGTCGCTCACGGCGTGCTCCTCTGCACTGACGTGCTCCTTCGCACTGGGGAGGGGGACTGTGGGGGCCGGGCCGGCGCACCGCACGAGCGGCGCACGACGAGCCGGGCGGGCAGGGTGACGGACCGGGGGGCGCGCCCCTCGATCCGGTCGGCCAGCGCGCGTACGGCGGCGCGCCCCAGTTCGCCGGTCGGCTGGGCGATCGCGGTCACCGGCGGGTCGGTGTGCACGAACCACGGGATGTCGTCGAACGCGGCCAGCGCGATGTCGTCCGGCACGCGCAGCCCACGCGCGCGTACGGCGTCCAGCGCGCCGAGCGCCATCAGGTTGTCGGCCGCGAAGACGACCTCGGGCGGCTGCGGGAGATCCAGGAACCCCTCGGTCACCCGCCGCCCGCTCTCCGCCTGGAAGTCGCCCTGGCCGATGTAGGAGTCCGGGAGTGGAACCCCGTACTCGGCGAGGGCGGCCCGGAAGGCCTCGACCCGCTCACTGCCGGTGGTGGTGGCCGCCGGCCCCGCGATGATCGCGAGCCGGCGGTGCCCGAGCCCGTACAGATGCGCCACGAGGTCCCGGACGGCCGCCCGCCCGTCGGCCCGCACGACGGGCACGTCCACGCCCGGGATCCACCGGTCGACGAACACCATCGGGGTCCCCGCGCGGACGGCGTCCAGCATCAGCGGCGACCCTCCGTCGGTCGGCGACACGAGCAGCCCGTCGATGCGCCGGTCCAGCAGGTTGCGCACGTGGTGGTCCTGCAACTCGGGCCGTTCGTCGGCGTTGCCGATGATCACGCTGTAGCCGAGCGCGCGGGCCTCCTCCTCGACGGAACGGGCCAGCTCGGTGAAGTAGGGGTTCAGCACGTCGCTGATCACCAGCCCGAGGGTGTGGGTCTGGTCGGTGCGCAGGGACCGGGCGACCGCGTTGGGCCGGTAGCCGAGGGCGTCGACGGCGGCCAGCACCCGCGCCCGTGCGTCCGCGCTGACCGACGGGTGCGCGTTCAGGACCCGCGACACCGTGGCCACGGACACCCCGGCCGCGGCGGCGACGTCCTTGATGCTCGCCATGAGCCGCCTCCACCTCCTCGTGGAATCGTTTACACGACTGCTGTGGGGAGCATTGGAATCGATTACACGATCGCGGAGCAAGGGGGTGGGGATGGCCGAAACCCAATCGTGACCAGCCCGGCCGGAGATGCGGGAGGATCGACACAGGGGTACGCCGGCCTCTCGCGGGTACGCGGGCTCGGGCCCCTCCCGGTGAGGACGCCCGCCCCGGTACGCGACACAGAGGGAGATGACATGAGGCTCAGCCGGCCGGCCCTGGCGCTGTCCCGGTGCGCCACGGAGGTGCTGGGCGGGCGGTACCGTCTGGACGCGGTCATCGGCTCGGGCGGCGCGGGCGACGTGCACCGCGGCTACGACCTGCGCCTGAAGCGGCCGGTGGCGGTCAAGGTCTTCCGCACCGACGCCGACCTCGGCATGGAGGACCGCCTCGACAGCGAGGCCGTGATCCTGGCCCGGCTGCACCATCCCGGCCTGGTCACCGTCTACGACGCCGGACGGCACAACGGCCGCGCCTACCTGGTCATGCAGCTGATCGAAGGCCCCACGCTGAAGGCGCGCATCGCCGCGGGCCCCGTGGCCCCCGCCGAGACCACCGCGCTCGGTGCCGATCTCGCCCTGGCCCTGTCCCACGCGCACGAGGCGGGGGTCGTCCACCGCGACGTGAAGCCCTCGAACATCATCCTGGACGCGTCCGGGCGCCCCCACCTGACCGATTTCGGCATCTCCCGGCTGCTCGACGCCACCACCCGCACCGCGACCGGCACCCTCATCGGCACGGCCGCCTACCTGTCGCCCGAGCAGGTGCTCGGTCAGTCCGTCGGCCCGGCCGCCGATGTCTACGCCCTCGGACTGGTCCTCCTGGAGTGCCTCACCAGCAGGCTCGAATACGACGGTGGCCCCCTGGAGGCCGCGATCGCGCGACTCCACCGCCCGCCCGAGCTGCCCGGCGGTCTGCCGGACGAACTCGCCTCCCTGCTGCGGGACATGACCGCGCTGGAGGCGCAGGACCGGCCGTCGGCACGCGACTGCGCCGGAACACTGGCCGCCGTCGCCGGTACGGCCGACTCGCGGCCCGTCACGTTCCCGGCCGACGTCACGAGCATGGTGCCCGCCGAGGCGCCGGCGAGGGCCGACGTCACGCACCCGCATCCGCCGCAAGCCGAGGACACGCCCAGCCGGAAGGGCGCGCCCGCACGGGGGCGCAGGATGGTGGCCAGTGGAGTGGCCGCGCTCGCCGCTGTCACGGCCGCCGCGTTCACCGTCTCCGACGGCCTCTCGCATCAGGGAAGCGGCGCGGGAGCGACACGGGCCGCCGATACCCCTTCCGCGCGGGCCGAGCACCCGGACGCGTCCCCCGCCGGAAGCGCGCCCGGACCCACGGCTCCGACGTCCCCCACCCGCGATACCTCCGCCGTACGGCTCCGCAACGCCGCGCTCGACCGGAGCGTCGACCCCACCACGAGCCGGAAGCCGGCCGCCGACACGAACGCCCCCGGCACCCCGGCCGCCGCCCGGCACTCCGCCACCGTCGGCACACCGAACGCACAGGTCACGAGGAAGTCCCACCCGGCAACGCCGCCCAGGACCGAGCCGCGGCCCGCCGACGTCCACGCCGGCAAGCCGGAGAAGCCCGGCAAGCCGGAGAAGGCCGAGAAGGGCAAGGAGGCGCCGGGGAAGCCGGGGAAGGGGAAGGGGAAGAAGAAGTAACCCGCCTCACTCCCCGGCGGACAACTCCGCGGCGTCGGTGACTTGCACTGCACGTCGGGCCCACATCCCGAGCCGGTCGAGGTCCGTGCAGGAGTTCACCCGTTCGCGGACGGGGCTGGGTACCGGGATGCCGCGCCATTCCAGGGCGTTGAGTACCGTCTGTCGACGTTCCTCGATGCGCCCTTGTTCCAGCCCTTGTTCTCGCCCTTGTTCCAGCCCTTGTTCTCGCCCTTCCTTGCGCACCTGTTCGGCCAGCGGGTGGCGCCAGAAGTACTGGATTGCCATCGTCGGAGCCTCCGCGTCCGCGCGTTCCGAGGGCCGTGGCCGGACTGAGCCACGGCCCGACGGCCTTTCACTCTCCGGCGAACAACTCCGCCGCGTCGGTGGCTTGTACGGCGCGCTGGGCCCAGACCCGGAGTTGGTCGAGGTCCGTGCAGGAGTTCACCCGTTCGCGGACGGGGTCGGGTACCGGGATGTCGCGCCATTCGAGGGTGTTGAGGACCGCCTGCCGACGTTCCGTGATGCGGCCCAATTCCTGGCCGATCTCCACCCCCTCTTCCCGGCCTTCCTCGCGTACCTGTTCGGCCAGCGGGTGGCGCCAGAAGTACTGGATTGCCGTCATCAGGTCCCTCCACATCTGCTTCGCCTGGGCGTCGGCCAGGCAGGAGTCGACGAACTGCACGAAGACCGCGGCACTGTCGGGGTCGATGGTCCGCAGGGCGGATGCCAGTGATTCCAGTATGGCGGGCGCCTGCGGGCCACGCCCGTGTGTCATCGCCGACAGCACCGCGAGGGGTACGTCCCGTTCGGCCTGCCGCTCGTCGGTGATGAGCGGTACGTTGTCCGGGCCGATGACCAGGGGACGCACCGTCAGCGAGTGCCAGTCCCGGAAGCCCAGCCGGATCGGCCGGGACGCCCACCGTGCGGTGTTGCTGCTCTGGGTGATGACGATGAGCACGGGCTCGCAGCGGTATTTCTCGTACAAGTACGACAGGTAGTACGGCCAGCTGCCCCGCTTGCGGTCGTCCACCTTCCCCTGGGACTCGACCACGAGGAGGTACGTCCCCTCGTCGGTCTCCGCCCGGAGCAGCGTGTCCACCCGGCGTTCGACCGGTTCGACCTCGGTGAGGTCCACGTTCAGCGCCGCGATCTCCCTGGGCTCGGGAAACGGTACGTGCAGCACTCGTTGTAACGCTCGCGTCAGCAGGGCCGGATCCTTCTGGAAGATCCGGTGCAGTGCCTCGTGCGACGAGCCGACCATCAGCTCTCCTTTCCGTACGACGTGATCAACGAGCTAGGCCGCCACAAGTTCGCACCACACGTACTTCCCCCGGTCCCCGAACCGGGCCGACGGCTGCCACCCCCAGTACTCCGCACAAGCCACCACCAGCCCCAGCCCGCGCCCCTCCTCCAGGTCCACCGCCTGCTCCAGCGGTCGGGGTGGCGGAGGCGGCGCGGGGTCCGTGTCCCACGCCCCGATCCACACCGGGCCCTCCGGTGACCGGCGGACCCGTAGCGCGGCCGGTCCCTCGGTGTGCCGTACGGCGTTCGACACCAATTCCGCCGCGAGCAGTTCGGCGGTGTCCACCAGGCCGATCAGTCCGTGCACCGTCAGGATCAGGCGCAGGGTGCGGCGGCAGACGGTGACGGCTCTGAGGTCGTTCGGGATGTAAAGGGTGTAGTCCCAGGACTCGCTTTCGGGCATGGGTCATCAACTCCGGTCACTGTTGGGGGATTCGGGCGTTGCGGTGGCATGTCGCGGCCGCCGTGGCAGGGCGGAGCGATGTGCTTCCGCTGTGTGCGCGTTACATCACCGACGGTAGGGCTAATTGTTTAAACGCCGCAAGCCGGTCGCGTAATGTGACGCCGAAAGAGTCGTGCCCACGGGGGTCTTGGGAGGAGCCGGCGATGGCGTTGAGGAGCGAGCCGACCGCCCGTCAGTTGCGGCTGGCGGTCGAGCTGCGCAGGCTCCGCGAGGCGGCGGGACTCACGGCCCGGGAAGCCGCCGGGCTGCTCGGCGTCACCGCCCCGGTCATCAGTCAGATCGAGTCCGGCATCGCGGGCGTCAGCGAGAAGCGATTGCGTCGTCTCGCATCCCACTACGACTGCACGGATGCGGACTTCATCGATTCCCTGGTCACCATGGCCACCGAGCGTACGCGCGGCTGGTGGGAGGAGTACCGGGGCCTCCTGCCCACGGCGTTCCTGGATCTGGCCGAGCTGGAGCACCACGCCGGGTTCCTCCGAGAGGTCGCGCTGCTTTTCGTGCCGGGCCTGTTGCAGACCGAGGAGTACGCACGCGCCGTTTTCTCGGCCCGCGTGCCGGCGCTTACGGCCGAGGAGCTGGAGTGGCGCATCCAGCACCGCATGAGACGCCAGCAGGCCGCCATCCCGTACGAAGCAGTGATCCATGAGGCGGCGCTACGTATCAGAGTCAGTGATCGCACCACCTCGAAGGCGCAACTCACCCGCCTGCTGCAGCTTTCCGACGCGGATCACATCACCGTGCGGATCATCCCCTTCGACCTGGACGGCTTCGCGAGGGCTTCGAGTGCCATGACCTACGCGGGTGGCCCGCTGCCCAGGCTGGACACGGTCGTGCGGGACGCGCCCCATGGCTCGGTCTTCGTCGATTCGGAGGCGCAGCTCACCGCCTATCGAACCCGCTTCCGTATGGTGGAGGCCGTGTCGCTGGGGCCCGACCGGTCGCGCGACTTCCTGCACGTGCTGGCGAAGGAGTTGTGAGGCATCCCATGACCACCCCCGAGAACTGGCGGAAGTCGTCCTACTCCGGCGAGGGGGACGGCAACGCCTGCGTCGAGATAGCGAGTTCCCCCACCCGCATAGCCGTCCGCGACTCGAAGGCCCCCTCCCGGGCCACCCTCACCTTCCCGGTCTCCGTCTTCGTCACGTTCCTCGACGGGCTGAAGGCTTCCTGAAGCCTCAGAACAGGAAGACCACGGCAAGGGCGATCAGCGTGCCCAGGGCTATGAGACCGCCGAAGAGGCCCGCGGCCAGAGCTGCCCTGGCGCTGGTGGGGCGGATCTCCTGCCAGCCCAGTTCCCGGGCCACGCCCCGGATCAGGCGGTGGCCGGCGGCGGACGAGAAGGAGTGGCGCTGCGTGCCGTCGAGGCTGCGGCTCCAGGTGGCGTACACGTTCCGGCCGGAGGACACCGTCTTGCTGGTGCGCACTTGGCCGAGGCCGGCCTCGTACTCGACGGTGCGGACGATGTCCGTCATGGAGAAGCGCCGGTCCTCCGGGTGCAGTACGACCCGGTAGGTGTGCACCTGGCTGATCCGCCGCGCGGCCAGGGGCGACCCGGGGACGTCCACGATCAGGTCGAAGCCCGGCACGGTCCGGCGCGGCCGGTACCGCGTGCCCGCGGTGGCGGCCACGATGCGGTCGTAGAAGTCCTGGCGGGCGTCGGGGGTGCCGGAGTCGATCACGGGCAGGCACAGTAACAGTGGGCCGCTGTCAGAGCGCACCGGTACCGTCGGATCATGTCCAACCAGGCGGGGAACCCCACGGGTGAGCGGCGTCTCGCCGTGCTCGACGGCGTGCTGGAGCGCGTCACGTACGCCAATGAGGAGAACGGCTACACGGTCGCCCGGGTCGACACCGGCAGAGGCGCCGGGGAGCTGCTCACCGTGGTCGGCGCGCTGCTCGGGGCCCAGGTGGGGGAGTCCCTGCGCATGGAGGGGCGCTGGGGGTCGCATCCGCAGTACGGCAAGCAGTTCCATGTGGAGAACTACACGACCGTGCTGCCCGCCACCGTCCAGGGCATCCGGCGCTATCTGGGCTCGGGGCTGGTCAAGGGGATCGGGCCGGTGTTCGCCGACCGGATCACCCAGCACTTCGGGGTGGACACGCTGCGGGTCATCGAGGAGGAGCCGAAGCGGCTGATCGAGGTGCCGGGGCTCGGGCCCAAGCGGACCGCGAAGATCGCCGACGCCTGGGAGGAGCAGAAGGCGATCAAGGAGGTCATGCTCTTCCTCCAGACCGTGGAGGTGTCGACCTCGATCGCCGTGCGGATCTACAAGAAGTACGGCGACGCGTCGATCTCCGTGGTGAAGGACCATCCATACCGGCTCGCCTCCGACGTGTGGGGCATCGGCTTCCTCACCGCCGACAAGATCGCCCAGTCGGTCGGCATCCCGCACGACAGCCCGGAGCGGGTCAAGGCCGGTTTGCAGTACGCGCTGTCGCAGTCCGCCGACCAGGGGCACTGCTTCCTGCCGGAGGAGCGGCTGATCGCCGACGCGGTCAAGCTCCTCCAGGTCGACACGGGGCTGGTCATCGAGTGCCTCGCGGAGCTGGGCCGGGAGCCGGAGGACGGCGCCGATCCGGGGGTGGTACGGGAGCGGGTGCCCGGGCCCGACGGCGACCCGGAGCCTGTCAGCGCGGTCTACCTGGTGCCTTTCCACCGGGCGGAACTGTCCCTGTCCTCGCAGCTGCTGCGCCTGCTGCGGACGGACGAGGACCGGATGCCCGCCTTCCGGGACGTCGAGTGGGACAAGGCCCTGGGCTGGCTGGCGTCACGCACCGGTGCCGACCTGGCACCCGAGCAGAAGGCCGCGGTGCGGCTCGCGCTGACCGAGAAGGTGGCCGTGCTGACCGGCGGGCCGGGCTGCGGCAAGTCGTTCACCGTCCGTTCGATCGTGGAGCTGGCCCGGGCCAAGCGCGCCAAGGTGCTGCTGGCCGCCCCGACCGGCCGCGCGGCCAAGCGGCTGGCCGAGCTGACCGGCGCGGAGGCCTCGACCGTGCACCGGTTGCTGGAGCTGAGGCCGGGGGGCGACGCGGCCTATGACCGGGACCGGCCGCTGGACGCCGACCTGGTCGTCGTGGACGAGGCGTCGATGCTGGACCTGCTGCTCGCCAACAAGCTCGTGAAGGCCGTACCGCCGGGCGCGCATCTGCTCTTCGTCGGGGACGTGGACCAGTTGCCGAGCGTGGGTGCCGGGGAGGTCCTGCGTGACCTCCTCGCCGACGGCAGCCCGGTCCCGTCCGTCCGGCTCACCCGGGTCTTCCGGCAGGCCCAGCAGTCCGGCGTGGTCACCAACGCGCACCGGATCAACGCGGGGCAGCAGCCGCTCACCGACGGGCTGAAGGACTTCTTCCTCTTCGTCGAGGACGACACCGAGGCCGCCGGCCGGCTCACCGTGGACGTGGCTGCGCGCCGGATTCCGGCCAAGTTCGGGCTGGACCCGCGCCGGGACGTGCAGGTGCTCGCGCCGATGCACCGGGGGCCGGCGGGCGCGGGGGCGCTGAACGGGCTGTTGCAGCAGGCCATCACGCCGGGGCGGCCCGATCTGGCGGAGAAGCGGTTCGGCGGCCGGGTCTTCCGCGTCGGCGACAAGGTCACCCAGGTCCGCAACAATTACGAGAAGGGGAAGAACGGCGTCTTCAACGGCACCGTGGGCGTCGTCACCTCCCTCGAACCGGTCGACCAGCGCCTGACGGTGCTGACGGACGAGGACGAGGAGGTGCCGTACGAGTTCGACGAACTGGACGAACTGGCCCACGCGTACGCGGTGACCATCCACCGTTCGCAGGGGAGTGAATATCCCGCCGTGGTGATTCCGGTCACCACCGGGGCATGGATGATGCTCCAGCGCAATCTCCTCTACACGGCGGTCACCCGGGCGAAACGGCTGGTCGTCCTCGTCGGTTCGCGCCGGGCGATCGGCCAGGCGGTGCGCACGGTGTCGGCCGGACGGCGCTGCACGGCCCTGGACCACCGGCTTCTCGGAAAAAATGATCGATCAAATGAGTCACGAAGGTCACAGAGCACTACCGGATGCCCCGGGGAGGGGGCAGGATGAGCAGGTTGACGGCACTGAGTGCCGCCAATAGGCCCAATGGTCGACCCCGAGTGCACTCTCCTGAGCCAAATGGGGGATGGTAGAGACAGTCAGGGCACCTCGAAGATGAGGCACTACGTCGGTGAGGGAAGACGTGAGCGACAACTCTGTAGTACTGCGGTACGGCGACGGCGAATACACCTACCCGGTGGTCGGCAGCACCGTCGGCGACAAGGGCTTCGACATCGGGAAGCTCCGCGCCCAGACCGGTCTGGTGACTCTGGACAGCGGTTACGGCAACACGGCCGCCTATAAAAGCGCCATCACCTACCTCGACGGCGAGGCGGGCATCCTCCGCTACCGCGGCTACCCCATCGAGCAGCTGGCCGAGCGCTCCACCTTCCTCGAGGTGGCGTACCTGCTGATCAACGGCGAGCTGCCCACCGTCGACGAGCTGACGACGTTCAAGAACGACATCACGCGGCACACCCTGCTGCACGAGGACGTCAAGAACTTCTACAAGGGGTTCCCGCGCGACGCCCACCCGATGGCGATGCTGTCCTCGGTCGTCTCGGCGCTGTCCACCTTCTACCAGGACAGCCACAACCCGTTCGACGAGAAGCAGCGCGACCTCTCCACGATCCGGCTGCTCGCGAAGCTTCCGACGATCGCGGCGTACGCGTACAAGAAGTCGATCGGCCACCCGTTCGTCTACCCGCGCAACGACCTCGGCTACGTCGAGAACTTCCTGCGCATGACCTTCTCGGTGCCGGCGGACGACTACGAGCTGGACCCGGTCGTGGTCTCCGCGCTGGACAAGCTGCTCATCCTGCACGCCGACCACGAGCAGAACTGTTCGACCTCCACGGTCCGCCTCGTCGGTTCCTCGCAGGCCAACATGTTCGCCTCGATCTCGGCGGGCATCAGCGCCCTGTGGGGCCCGCTGCACGGTGGCGCCAACCAGTCCGTGCTGGAGATGCTGGAGGGCATCCGCGACTCCGGCTCCGACGTCGACACCTTCATCCGCAAGGTGAAGAACAAGGAGGACGGCGTCCGCCTGATGGGCTTCGGCCACCGGGTCTACAAGAACTTCGACCCGCGCGCCCGCATCATCAAGGCCGCCGCCCACGACGTGCTCTCCGCGCTGGGCAAGGACGACGAGCTGCTCGACATCGCCCTGAAGCTCGAGGAGCACGCGCTGTCCGACGACTACTTCGTCGAGCGCAAGCTGTACCCGAACGTCGACTTCTACACCGGTCTGATCTACCGGGCCATGGGCTTCCCGACCGAGATGTTCACGGTCCTGTTCGCCCTCGGCCGCCTGCCGGGCTGGATCGCCCAGTGGACCGAGATGATCAAGGAGCCGGGTTCCCGCATCGGCCGCCCGCGCCAGATCTACACGGGTGTCGTCGAGCGCGACTTCGTGCCGGTCGAGGAGCGCTGAACCGACCGGACGGGCGGGGCCTGCCGGACCGGCGGGCCCCGCGTCACCGGCGGGAGGGAACAGCCGTAAGACAGACGGAAGGCGCCCCAGGACGCCGGTCCCCCCACGGGCCGACGACCAGGGCGCCTTCCCATGTCCCGGTGCGGATTCCCCCCACGGGATCCGGCCGGGCGCTCGGAGAGGACAGCGCCTGAACCGCTGTCTGTGAGCAGGACGGGCCCAGCCCGTCCTGCTCCGGTGATGCGGTGCGGTCTGCCGGGACAACGCACGCTGGGAGGGCCGCTCAAAGCTCCCCGGTGTACGTGCCCCGGCAACGCAACTCTGAGGAAGTCCCCCAAGACATCCTCAGATGCCGGTCAGCGCCCCCCAAGACGCTGGTCCGACATCGCCAACTTAGACCTTCGAAGCCCTTCGAGGGTTACGTTCGCATCACTGTGATGTGCGTCTCTTGCATATGTCCTTTAGGTGCGCAAGAGGCCCGATACGTCGATCGGGTCCCAAGCGTAAGGAAGATGCGCGAGCCTTGTGAAGAGCTTATGTGAGGTGCGCGCCGGACTCCAGGGGCATGTCCGTTTCGGTCACGGGCAATCTGTGCCGGTTCCGCCGAGCCGGTTCACCGGAAGGTCCGCAGCCGCAGGCTGTTGGTCACCACGAACACCGAGGAGAAGGCCATCGCGGCACCGGCGATCATCGGGTTCAGCAGTCCCGCGGCGGCCAGCGGCAGCGCGGCGACGTTGTAGCCGAAGGCCCACACCAGGTTGCCCTTGATGGTGGCCAGCGTCCTGCGTGAGAGCCGGATCGCGTCGGCGGCCACCCGCAGGTCCCCGCGCACCAGGGTCAGGTCGCCGGCCTCGATCGCCGCGTCGGTGCCGGTGCCCATGGCGAGGCCCAGGTCGGCGGTGGCGAGCGCCGCCGCGTCGTTCACGCCGTCGCCCACCATCGCCACGGACCGGCCCTCGCGCTGGAGCCGCCGTACGACGTCCACCTTGTCCTCGGGCAGCACCTCGGCGTAGACGTCCGCGGAGTCGATGCCGACGGTCCGGGCGACGGCCTCGGCCACCGTCCGGTTGTCGCCGGTGAGCAGCACCGGCGTGAGTCCCAGCCCGCGCAGCGCGCGAACCGCCTCGGCGCTGGTCTCCTTGACCGTGTCGGCCACCGCGAGTACGCCGCGTGCCCGCCCGTCCCAGCCGGCCACCACGGCCGTACGGCCTTCCCGCTCGGCCTCGCGGGCCGCGCGGGCCAGCTCCTCGGGAAGGTCGTCGTAGAGGCGGCCCACGGCCACCTCACGGCCGTCCACGCGCCCGCGTACCCCCCGTCCGGGCACGTTCTCGAAGTGGTCGGCCGCCGAAAGCGCGCCGGCGCGTTCCTCGGCGCCCGCGGCGATCGCGCGCGCGACCGGGTGTTCGGAGGCGTGCTCCAGGGCGCCCGCGAGCCGCAGCAGCTCCTTCTCGTCCTCGCCGTCGGCGACGTACACCGCCTGGAGGCTCATCCGGCCGGTGGTGACCGTGCCGGTCTTGTCGAGGACCACCGTGTCGACGCGGCGCGTGGACTCCAGCACCTCGGGTCCCTTGATCAGGATGCCGAGCTGGGCGCCGCGGCCGGTGCCGACCATCAGCGCGGTCGGGGTGGCCAGACCCAGTGCGCACGGGCAGGCGATGATCAGGACGGCGACGGCGGCGGTGAACGCGGCGGCCGTGTCCCCGGTGACGCCGAGCCACACGCCGAACGTGCCGAGCGCGAGGAGGATGACCACGGGCACGAAGACCGCGGAGATCCGGTCGGCGAGCCGCTGCACCTCGGCCTTGCCGTTCTGCGCGTCCTCCACCAGCTTCGCCATCCGGGCGAGCTGGGTGTCCGCGCCGACCCGGGTGGCCTCGACGACCAGCCGCCCGCCCGCGTTGACGGTGCCGCCGGTGACCCGGTCGCCGGGGCCGACGTCCACCGGCACCGACTCGCCGGTCAGCATGGAGGCGTCCACCGCGGAGACGCCCTCCGCCACCGTGCCGTCGGTGGCGATCTTCTCGCCGGGCCGGACGGCGAACCGGTCGCCGACGGCCAGGGAGGACACCGGTACGCGCACTTCGCGGCCGTCCCGCAGGACCGCCACCTCCTTGGCACCCAGCTCCATCAGGGCCCGCAGGGCGGCACCGGCGCGCCGCTTGGAGCGGGCCTCCAGGTAGCGGCCGAGCAGGATCAGCGCGACGACCCCGGCGGCTACCTCCAGGTAGATGGTGGAGGTGCCGTCCGTGCGGGAGACGGTGAGGCGGAACTCGTCGTGCATCCCGGGCATGCCCGCGTCACCGAGGAACAGCGCCCACAGCGACCAGCCGAACGCGGCCAGCGTGCCGACCGAGACGAGCGTGTCCATGGTGGCGGCGCCGTGCCGGGCGTTGGTCCACGCGGCCCGGTGGAAGGGGGCGGCGCCCCAGACGACCACGGGCGCGGCCAGCGTCAGCGACAGCCACTGCCAGTTGTCGAATTGGAATGCCGGGATCATGGCGAACAGGACGACGGGCGCCGCGAGCAGCGCGCAGACGAGCAGGCGGTGCCGCAGGGGGCCGAGTTCGGGGTCCCGGCCGGGCGGCTTCGGCCCGTCCGCGGCCTCGGGTGCCGGGTCCGGCGGCGGCGGCTCCTCGGCGGTGTAACCGGTCTTCTCCACGGTGGCGATGAGGTCGGCGACCTCGACGCCGTCGGCGTAGGCGACCCGTGCCTTCTCGGTGGCGAAGTTGACGGTGGCGCTGACGCCGTCCATCCGGTTGAGCTTCTTCTCCACCCGGGCGGCACAGGAAGCACAGGTCATGCCGCCGATGAGCAGCTCGACCTCGTGGGCCGCGTCCGTGGTTATGGCTGTCGCTGCGGTGGTGCTGGTCATGTCCGGACTCCAGACATCGGACTCGACCGAACGGATCCAGTATCAGCTGGTCGGCGCGGCCGGTCGGGGGAGAGGGGGACCTTTTCTCAGGCCTTGCCGGCCAGCTCGAAGCCGGCCTCGTCCACGGCGGCGCGGACGGCCTCCTCGTCCAGTGGGGCGTCGGAGACGACGGTCACCTCGCCCGTCGACGCGACGGCCTGCACGGAGGTGACGCCGGGGATCTGGGAGATCTCACCGGAGACGGAGCCCTCGCAGTGGCCACAGCTCATGCCGGTCACCTGGTAGACGCTGGTGACGGAGCCCGGGGTGTCGGTGTGGGCGGTCATGTCGTAACTCCTCGTCGAGGCGTGGCGCGGTAGGTGGGGTACCCGAGCACCCCATGCCGCCAGTGTACCCCTGGGGGGTATCCCCTCGCGGGAGGGGTGTGCCGGCCGCTCCTCGCGGGGACCCGTCGGCCGGCGGGGAGTCGCTCACCTGGACTTGACGGAGAGTAATTGATGGGGCACACAGCATAACCATGATGGGCCCATCCGCGTTTGCTGTGGTGCGGGTGAGTGCCCGTGATGATGTCAGGAAGGCAGGAAACTCATGAGACGGACTACCCGATACGGCGTGATCGCCGTGGCCGCGTCCGGCGCGATGGCCGTAGCCCTGCCGGTGTCCGCCGCGTTCGCGGCCGAGGGAGCCGGCGCCAACGCCACGGCGGCCGGCTCCCCCGGTGTGCTCTCCGGCAACTCCGTCCAGGTCCCTGTGCACGCGCCGGTGAACATCTGCGGGAACACCGTGGACGTCGTGGGGCTGCTCAACCCGGCCGCGGGCAACACCTGTGTGAACGGCGGCTCGGCGAAGGCCGACGGTGCCGTGAAGAGCGACTCGACGCGGGCTCGGAGTGCGAGGAAGGGCACCGCGGCGCACACCGCCGTCGGGACCGAGCGCGACGGATCGGCCGCTTCCGGAGGGGCGTCGGCGCACGGCAGCACCGCGAACTCGCCGGGGCTGCTCTCCGGCAACGACCTCCAGGTCCCGGTGCACCTGCCGGTGAACGTGTCCGGCAACAGTGTCAACGTGGTCGGCGTGGGCAACGCGGTCTTCGGCAACGAGTCGGTCAACGGCTCCGGCGACCACTCGAGCCGGTCCTCGCACTCCACGGTTCCCAAGCCGCGGGCCCCCAGGCCCCCGGCTGCCGTCCGGGCGCACCCCGCTCCGCACATCCCGCGCCACGCGGCGCCCTCGCTGGCCCACACCGGAGCGGACCTCACGGCCCCCGCTCTTGCCGGCAGCGCCGCGCTCATTGTCGCGGGTGCGATCCTGTACCGCCGCTACACCCCCGGTCACATCCGCTGACCCGGCACCGGGCGTGCCCCGGTGCCGACGAGCGCTGCGGGTCCGTCGCGACATCCCGGACCCGCAGCGCTCAACCATGTCCGAAGGAGGGCGGGGCCGGCGTGGCGGTTGCCCGGCAGCGCGGCCGATCGCCGCGTGACCTCCGGTGGCGCGGCGTCGTCGAGGAGTCGCGTTCCTTTCGGGCGGGCGCAGGGAGAGCGGTCCCTCCCGGGGCCCGCTGGCGCGTCCGGACCGCTCGGGCTACGGCCGCCCCCGGGTCCGGCGTGCTGCCGTTCCCGGACCGGCGCCCGCGGGCGCCGCGAAACTCGAAGGGCACGCACCGCCGGCGAGGCCACACACCGCGGACGAGGGCGGTGAGGGCGTCGCCGGAATGATCTGTGCGTGCCCGGAGCGAAGGGTGGCGAAGTCAGAACGCCTGGTTGCTGCAGCCCATGTTCGAACCGAGATGGCTCTGCTGCGCGCCCGGGTTGCCCTCACCGTTCAGCAGGTTGCCCGCCAGGCCGGTGAGGGCGCTGATGCCGCCGATCACCTCGATGTTCATGTCGTGCGAGCGGCACTCGATGCCCTGGTTGATGTCGAGGTCGTGCCCCGGCTCACCGTGAGCGAAGGCGGCGGTGCTGCCGGCGAGGGAGCCGACGCTGCCGAGGATGGCGCCCACGAGGACTGCCTTGTGCATCTTGCGCATGGGTTCTCCGTTGAAACAGATCGAGTGGGGATTGCGGACGATCGAGGGAAGCGTCAGCCGAGTCGGGGAAGTCCCAGCTGCCCCACGGGAGGCGCCGCGACCTGCCCGAGGCCGACCGGCGTCACCTGCGGCACGCTCTCGGGTGTGACCTGCGGGTTGACGAGCGGGTTGATCTGCGGGTTCACCTGCGGGTTCACCTGGGGGGCGACCCACATCGGGGGCTGTGGGCCGAACGCCTGCGGCACGGTGACCTGGGGGGCGACCTGCGGGGCGACCTGCGGCATGACCTGCGCGGGCTGCTGCGCGGGTGCGGCCTGCTGGGGGTATGCCGGTGCGGGCTGCTGCTGGGGTGCGGCCTGCTGCGGGTACGGCGTGGTGCTGGCCTGCGCCGCTCCCTGCGACGAGGCCGAGGCGGTGGCATAGCCGGTCTGCTGCTGCGGTGCGGCCTGCTGCGGGGCAGCCTGCTGCGCGGGTGCGGCCTGCTGGGGGTACACCGGCGCGGGCTGCTGCTGGGGTGCGGCCTGCTGGGGGTATGCCGGTGCGGGCTGCTGCTGGGGTGCGGCCTGCTGCGGGTACGGCGTGGTGCTGGCCTGTCCCGCTCCCTGCGACGAGGCCGAGGCGGCGGCATAGCCGGTCTGCTGCTGCGGAGCGGCCTGCTGCGGCGCGGCCTGCTGCGCGTACGCCGGCGCGGTCTGCTGCTGCGGTGCGGCCTGCGGAGCCGGGTGCTCGGGAGCCGGCGCCGGAGCGGGACTGCCATATCCGACCGGAGCGTCGGCATAGCCGGCGCCGGCGCCGATGGCGGAGAGACTGCTGGCCGCTGCTACGACGAGCGCGGCCTTGTGAAGCTTGCGCATGAAACCCTCGGCCCTTCGATACCTGAAAACATTGCATGCGGTGCGGTCACGCGTGCAGACGGTGGGGTACTGCCGCTGCACGGCAGCAGCGGTGATGCGTGAGCAGCGCGCGGACTGTGTTTCGGAACCGGCAGCCCATTCCCTCACCCACAGGTCAACGGTCGCTGCCTTCTCCCCGTTGGAACGAGGGCTCGCGCGCTGTGGTCACGGCATCCGCATACCCGTCACCCATTTGCCTCGACCGGCGCGCGTGGCGACCCGCGCGCCCCTGCGTCAAATGGGTGACCCGCGGCCGGGCGCCCGTATCCGGGTCCGCGTTCACCTCGTTCCCCACGGGCCGAGAGCGATGGCATCGCAGTCGCAGGGCAGCAAGAAGCGACAACCGCGTTGCAGCATCGGCAATTCGCCAGGTTTCGTGCACAGGTCAATGAAGGGCCGAGAATCCCATGCGCAAGCTTCAGAAGGTCGCGCTCGTCGTCGCGGCAGCCGGCGGCCTGTCCGCCGTCGGTGCCGGCCCCAGCTCCGCCGTCACCCCCGCCCACACCGGGACGGCGCCGGCTCCCGTTTCACAGTCGGACGCCCAGGCCGACTCGGCCGCCTCCTCCCAGGCGACCACGCAGGCCTACGGCTCCGCGGCCACGCCGCAGGCGGCGCCCCAGCGGGGCGCCGAGGTGGCCCCGCAGATCAACCCCCAGCTGAACCCGCAGCTCTCTCCGCAACTCTCTCCGCCGGCCCCGCAGTCGGCGCAGGGCGGACCGGTGAACCAGTACAACCTGTTCCGTCCGTACCAGGAGTGCAGCCCGCAGACCCTGCTCGACGCGAACGTCCCGATCGCCCTGCTCGCCGCGTCCGAGACCAAGGGCGTCGACTGCACCCAGGCCAACAGCCAGGCGAACTCCCTCGCCGGCGCGCAGCAGCAGCGTTAGCGGCCGGCCGGCCTCGACGCCCGGCACCGACCGCCGGCGGATCGCGCGCCGGCGAAGTGCGTCCGCAGGCGATACGGATCCCGGTTGCTTCTGCTTCACGATCAACACACTCGGCGCGTCGCTGTCCGGTTTGGATGGGTTCGTACTAGTCTCCGTGACTGTAGGAAGTCGGTCTGTCACGGACCGAACCCACTAACTCATCGGAGATGACATGCGCAAGCTTCGCACCGTTGCCGTTCTCGTCGCCGCGCTCGGCACCATCGGCCTCGCGGGCGGCACGGCCCAGGCGGGCGACGGCAAGAGCGGCGACCACGGCGACAACTTCAGCGTCACGCAGACCAGCAACTGCCGCTCGCACGACCTGAACGTCGACGTCCTCGGCGAGGTCGGCATCCTCAACGGCCTGCTGGGCAACGCGCTGAACGGCGAGGGCAACCCGGGCGCCCAGGCGACCGACATCGGCTCCACCCAGGGCTGCAACAACAGCGCCTTCTGAGGCTCTGAACGACGCTGAGGCGTCGGACAACACATGGTCCCCGGCGCCGGGCCGAGGCGCGGCGCCGGGGACCGGTGATGTCCGCTCGCGACGTCGGGAGGACTCTCTCCCGGCGCGCCGCTGGATCCTTCCGGCCGTTCGGGATCACGTCCTTCGGTGATCGCACGGCCTCGATCGTTCGCAGATCACACCCCCACGATTCACTGGAGATGACATGCGCAAGCTTCGCACGGCTGCCGTCCTCGTCGTCGCGCTCGGGAGCGTCGGGCTCCTGGGTGCCGGCTCCGCCTAC
>NZ_JBIDDP010000023.1:0-66405 GCF_043195475.1 Streptomyces sp. Y20 | reverse complement strand
GCCTCCCGGTAAGTCCCGCAGCATGAGCACGGGGCTGCTCTCCTGATGACCCTGCGCCGGGCCTCGCCACGTTCGCCCGCGTCTACGTCGATGATCTGGACGCGGCACTGCCGACCTTCGTCGAGCTCACCGGGGAGCAGCCACGGCTGCGGTTCACCTACCGCGATCCGGACCTCGCCGGCGTCGGCGGCTACCTGCTTCTCGCGGGTTCGGAGGAAGCCCTCGCCCCCTACCGCGGCACCCACGCCACCACGATCGTCGAGTCCATCGACCACATGCGATCACGGAGCAGCACGGCGGAGAGATCCTCGACGGGCCCAACGAGGTCCCCACCGGGCGCAATCTGACCGTGCGGCATCCCGCGGGCGCGACCATCGAGTACGTGCAGTTCCACGCCACCGCACGGGCTGCGCTCGCATGAGCGGCCGGCCACCCGGTCGGCCCAGGTCACTTCCGCGCCTGTATACCCGGCGATGCCGTCCTGACCTCTGCCGCGGCGCAGACCACGACGCTCATGGCACCTGAGTCCCGGATACGGCTGTCCCGCGAGACGGGCCGGGTCCTCGGCGCGCGGCCCCCGGCACCTGGTGTCCCGCCGCCAAGTTCCCCACGGTCCGCGGTGAGGAGCCCGAGGCCGTACGCCGGGTCGCGATGGAGGCCGAGGATGCCGTCAGTGTCGCCGCGGTGTGCCGGGGGGGCGGCCGGATGCGGCGCAGGCCCTGGTGTGCGGGAGCCGCACGGTCGTTCGCCCCGCCCAGGACACCGGTGGGTACCGCTGCGCCGGGAACGTCTGTCCTGCGGGTCCCCCGATCGGTGATTCGCGCCTCGGCCGGGGCGGACCGTCCTCATTCTGGTAGCGGGACCGGGCCCGACACCCCTGCGGCACCAGTCCGGCGCCCACACCACCGGACCCGCGCGCGCAGGGCGTCTTCGGACCGAGGTCGTGAGCGTGGGCCCAGGGCCACTCGCCCACGACCTCCGGAGTACGACACGTGACCCACCGTACGCGCGCCGCGCTGTCCGCCCTGGCGCTGACGCTGACCGCCTCGCTCACCCCGGCCGCCGCAGCGACGGCCGTACCCGGCCACGACCGCCGCACGGCGGCCCCGGAGTCCCGCCCGGCCCCCTGCACCGGCGAGTACCAGGACGACGCCCGCCTGGGTCCGAAGCATCTGCCGCGCCCCTGGGAAGCCCCGGTCGGACCGCTGCTGAGGAACTACCGGCGCACCGGCGGCCTCTCCGCCGGGGCGTTCCTGGCCAGGTACTGGAAGGACGAGGACCCGCAGGGGCCGGCCGGGTGGAAGTACCCGCCCGACGACGGATTCGCCGAGACCAACGGCCACGTCGACAAGCAGGTGGAGGTACTGGAGCGCGGGGAGGACCTGGACCGCTTCGGCTCCGAGTACGGCTCCTACCTCGCCCCCGCCGGCGATCCCTACGCCGAGCGGGCCCTGCCTCCGCAGAACCTCGACACCCGCGACCCGAAGTATCCCTGCGACTACCACCGTTACACCGTCGAGGAGCCCTTCCCCGTCTGGCAGGGCCGCATCGCCCCCTGGTTCGGGCAGCCCGGCGGCGGCCGGCAGATCAAGCTCGACCCCTCACTGCTCAACCCGGGCGACGGCCGGCGTCTGAACGTCAAATGGCTCCTGGACAACGGCTATCTCGCCCCCGCCGCGGCCGGAGCACCCCGCCGGTGAACCGCCACACCCTGGTGACCGTCCTGCGCGCCCTGGGCGTGCAGGACGGTCACTACTACCTCGAAGACGTCCATGAACCCGTTCCCCTCCCCACCGACTTCCTCTACCTGCGCCGCTCCCCCGCCGACCCCGACCGGTGGGACGTCGGCGCCTGCGAACGCGGTGCCTGGGAGACGATCAGCCTGCATCTGCACGAAGAAGACGCCTGCACACACCTGCTGCGTCTCCTGACCGGTAACTGAGGTGTGCGCCACGGCACTTCGACACGGTGCGCCCCAGGTCGGCCGGCGCGGCCGGCAGCACGTGGTCGCCGAGCTCGTCCCGGGTACTCGGTGTGGGAGGTGCCGTGGCCGGCGTCTTCGGCGGGAGCGGCAGAGCCGGCTGACCGCCATGGGTGGTGTACGGCTGCGGTCCCACGGCCGGTCACGCCGGACAGGGGTTGTCACCGGCCGTTCCCCCCGGTGTGAACGGGGCGTTTCCACGGTCCGGTGCCAGGGGCGGGACCACCCCGTTGTGCTGGTGCGGGCCGCACCCATGTGGTTATCTGGCTCCATGACCGTGCTCGTGACCCGCCGCCACGTCGATTACGTGCGTGTCACCACCACGGGTTGTCCCACCGAGAGCTGACGTCCGCGCCTTCGGCCCCGACCAGCCTCCTTCTCACCGCTCCGCCCCGACCGCTGCTGCCTCACCCGGCTCCGAGAGCCCCGGTGCTGCGGTCAGTTGCCTCCCCGGAGTTCCGTACCCGGAGCGACTCGGGCCCCGCATCGCCCCTTTACACCCTATTTCTCCGCACCCGTGCATTCCCTTCTTCCGCACACCGAGCACCGCCGCACCCGCGCAAGGGAGAACCATGAGCCAGCCGATCGACTCCGTCACCGCCGGCCACACCCCCGACGACGAACCCGCCGGCCCCGACACGTCGGCGTGGTCGTTCGAGACCAAGCAGATCCACGCCGGTGCCGTGCCGGATCCGACGACCGGCGCCCGGGCCACGCCCATCTACCAGACGACGTCGTTCGTGTTCCGGGACACGCAGCACGCCGCCGACCTGTTCTCGCTGGCCGAGCCGGGCAACATCTACACCCGCATCCACAACCCCACCCAGGACGTCTTCGAGCAGCGCGTCGCCGCTCTGGAGGGCGGCGTCGCGGCCGTGGCACTGTCCTCCGGGCAGGCGGCCGAGACCCTGGCGATCCTCACGCTGGCGGGTTCCGGCGACCACGTCGTGTCGAGTACGTCGCTGTACGGCGGCACGTACAACCTGTTCCGGCACACGCTGCCGAGGCTGGGCATCGAGGTCTCCTTCGTCGACGACCCGGACGACGCCGAGGCCTGGCGGGCGGCGGTCCGGCCGAACACCAAGGCGCTGTTCGCGGAGACGCTCGGCAATCCTCGCGGCAACGTGCTCGACGTGCGGGCGGTCGCGGACGTCGCCCACGAGGCGGGCGTGCCGCTGATCGTGGACAACACCGTGCCCACCCCCTACCTCCTGCGACCCTTGGAACACGGCGCGGACATCGTCGTCCACTCGGCGACCAAGTTCCTGGGCGGGCACGGCACGGCCGTCGCGGGTGTCGTGGTCGACGGAGGTACGTTCGACTTCGGGGCGCACGCCGACCGGTTCCCCGACTTCACCGAGCCTGACCCGAGCTACCACGGCCTCAGGTACTGGCCCGCGCTCGGCCCGGGCGCCTTCGCGATCAAGCTGAGGGTCCAGCTGCTCCGCGATCTCGGGCCCGCCCTCTCACCGCACTCCGCGTTCCTGCTGCTCCAGGGCGTGGAAACGCTGAGCCTGCGCATCGAACGGCACTCGGCGAACGCCCAGGCCCTCGCCGAATGGCTGGAGCGGCGCGACGAGGTCGCGGCCGTGCACTACCCGGGTCTGCCGTCCAACCGCTGGTACGACGCGGCGCGGCGCTACCTGCCGCGCGGCGCGGGCGCCGTGCTGTCCTTCGAGCTGCGGGACGGCGTCGAGGCCGGCAAACGGTTCGTGGACGGCGTCGAGCTGTTCAGTCACCTCGCCAACATCGGTGACGTGCGCAGCCTGATCATCCATCCGGCGTCCACCACGCACAGCCAACTCGACGAGCGGCAGCTCTCGGCCACCGGTACCTCCCCCGGCCTGGTGCGGCTGTCGGTCGGCCTCGAGAACCTCGCCGACCTCAAGGCGGACCTGGAGGCCGGGTTCCGCGCGGCGAAGGGCGCGGCCGGGGGCGCTGCCAGGGGCGCGTCCTGAGCACCGTACTGACGCCCTCGGAGGTCCCCCTCCCGCCGGCCACCGGGGCCTGGCGGGAGGGGGACCCGCCGGGGCGTCGCCAGTGGTACGTGCGCGGGACGGCCCTTCCCCTGGAGGCGGGCGGTGAACTACCGGACGTGCAGCTCGCGTTCGAGACGTGGGGACGGCTCGCACCGGACCATTCCAACGCCGTTCTGGTGCTGCACGCCCTCACCGGCGACAGTCATGCCGCCGGCCCCGCCGAGCCCGGACATCCCACCCCCGGCTGGTGGGACGGGCTCGTCGGACCCGGGCGCGCGCTCGACACCGACCGCTGGTTCGTCGTCGCGCCGAACGTGCTCGGCGGCTGCCAGGGCAGCACCGGGCCCGCCTCCCCGCGTCCGGACGGGCGGGCCTGGGGCGGTGGCTTCCCTTTTCTGACGCAGCGCGACCAGGTCGCGGCCGAGGCCGGGCTGGCCGACGCGCTGGGCATCGACCGCTGGGCGCTGGTGGCCGGCGGCTCGATGGGCGGGATGCGGGCGCTGGAGTGGGCCGTGACGTATCCGGAGCGGACGGACGCGCTGCTGCTGCTCGCCACGACCGCCGCGGCGAGTGCCGAGCAGATCGCCTGGGCCGGCATCCAGCTCCACGCCATCCGCTCCGACCCGCACTGGCAGGGCGGCCACTATCACGGTACCGGTCACGGGCCGCACGCCGGCCTCGGAGTGGCCCGCCGGCTCGCCCACGTCACCTACCGCAGCGAGCCGGAACTCCAGGTCCGCTTCGGCCGTACCGCACAGGACGCGGAGGACCCGTGGAACGGCGGCCGGTACCAGGTCGAGTCCTACCTGGACCACCACGCGGCCAAGCTGGTACGCCGTTTCGACGCCGGCAGCTACGTCGTGCTGTCCGAGGCGATGAACAGCCATGACGTCGGCCGCGGTCGCGGCGGTGTGCGGGCCGCGCTGCGCCGGGTGACCGCCAAGGCCGTCGTCGCCGCGATCGATACCGACCGTCTCTATCCGCCGTCGCAGCAGGCGGAGCTGGCGGCGGGAATCACCGGCGCGGACGGGCTCCGGATGCTCGGATCCCCGTACGGCCACGACGGCTTCCTCATCGAGGCGGAGCAGGTCGCCGCACTGGTGGGCGAACTGCTGCCGTAGGCCTCGCCGTCCGGCCGGGTGTCGCGGCCCGGGCCGGGGCGTGCCCGCCGTGGCGGGGGCGCGGGTGCGCTCGGCGTGGAGGCGGAGCGGCCGGTGCCACGGGCCAGGACCGAGTGGGTGCCTTCCGGCGCGCCGGGCGGTGTCGTGCCGCCGCCGTACGCGCGCCGCCTCCTAGCCTCGGGCGCATGCTGGGGCTTCCTGCTCACGTCCGTGCCTGCCTGTCCGACCTCGACGGGGTGCTCATCGGGACCGCGAAAGTACACGCGGCCCCCTGGGAGCAGTCCGACGGCTGTCTCCGCGAGCGCGCCACCCGTGAGGGGACCGCGTGCGCGTTCGACGCGGTGGACGACCGCGACGCGTACGTGGCCGGACTCCGGGAGACGCGGTGATCACCCATCCCAGTTTCACGGTCGAGCCGTGGTGCCTGCGCGAGACCGAGCTGAGTCTCGACCTGCTCGCCCAGAGCGAGTCGGTGTTCGCCTTGTCCAACGGACACCTGGGGTGGCGCGGGAACCTCGACGAGGGCGAACCGCACGGTCTGCCCGGCGCGTATCTCAACGGGGTCCACGAGCGGCATCCGCTGCCGTACGCGGAAGCGGGCTACGGCTATCCCGAGTCCGGCCAGACGATGATCAACGTCACGGACGGCAAGATCATCCGGCTGCTGGTCGACGACCACCCGTACGATCTGCGGTACGGCAGGCTGGTGGCGCACGAACGGGTCCTGGACTTCCGCTCCGGTGTGCTCAGCCGTACCGCGCGGTGGACCTCGCCCGGGGGTCGCACGGTCCGGATCTCCTCGCACCGGCTCGTGTCCTTCACCCAGCGCGCCGTCGCCGCGATCGTGTACGAGGTGGAGCCGGCCGGCGGGGCGGCCTCGGTGGCCGTTCAGTCCGAACTGGTCGCCAACGAGCAGCTGCCCCGCTTCACCGGTGACCCGCGCGTCGCCGCGGTGACCGAGTCACCGCTGGTCCCCGAGGAGCATTTCGCACAGGAGTCCCGGCTGCGGCTCGTGCACCGCACCGCCCACAGCGGGCTGCGGGTGGCGGCGGCGGCCGACCACCTGGTGGAGGGACCCGAGAGCACGCGATGGACGGCGCAGAGCGAGCCCGACGTCAGCCGTCTGACGGTGACCGCCGACCTGGTGCCCGGCCGGCCGTTGCGGCTGGTCAAGTTCGTGGCCTACGGCTGGTCCGGGGAGCGTTCGCTGCCGGCCGTGCACGATCAGGTGGACGCGGCGGTGGCTGCCGCGGTCAGCACCGGCTGGGACGGGCTCGCCGCCGAGCAACGGGCGTACCTGGACCGCTTCTGGTCCGGTGCGGACGTCGAGGTGGAGGGTGACGCCGAGATCCAGCAGGCGGCGCGGTTCGCCCTCTTCCACGTGCTCCAGGCGGCGGCCCGGGGCGAGAACCGGGCGATCCCCGCGAAGGGTCTGACCGGCACCGGGTACGACGGGCACTCGTTCTGGGACACCGAGTCCTACGTGCTGCCGGTTCTGACGTTCACCGCGCCGGAGGCCGTCGCGCCGGCGCTGAGATGGCGGCACCGGACGCTGCCGGCGGCGCGGGAACGCGCGTGCCAACTGGGGCTGGCCGGGGCGACGTTCCCCTGGCGGAGCATCGACGGCGCCGAGTGTTCGGCCTACTGGCCCGCCGGGACGGCCGCCTTCCATGTCAACGCGGACATCGCCATGGCCGTCGTCCGGTACGTGACGGTGACCGGGGACGAGGAGTTCGAGCGTGCCGAGGGTATCGATCTCCTCGTGCACACCGCCCGGTTGTGGCACTCCCTCGGCCACCACGACGCGGAGGGTGTCTTCCACATCGACGGGGTCACCGGCCCGGACGAGTACAGCGCCTTCTCCCGGGACAACCTGTACACCAACGTGATGGCCCGGCGGAATCTGCTCGACGCGGCGGACGCTGCCGTACGCCATCCGGACCGGGCCGCGGAACTCGAGGTCGACGAGGAGGAGGCCGCGAGGTGGCGGGACGCCGGCGCCCGCATGGCCGTGCCGTACAACGAGTCCCTCGGCGTCCACGAGCAGTCGGCCGGTTTCACCACCTTCCAGCGCTGGAACTTCGAGGCCACCCCGCCCGACGGCTATCCCCTGCTGCTGCACTACCCCTACTTCGACCTGTACCGCAAGCAGGTGGTGAAGCAGGCCGACCTGGTGCTGGCGATGATGGAGTGCCCGGACGCCTTCACCCAGGAGCAGAAGGCACGCAACTTCGCCTACTACGAGGCGCTCACCGTCCGCGACTCCTCCCTGTCGGCGAGCTGCCAGGCGGTGCTCGCCGCCGAGACCGGGCACCTGCGGCTGGCCTACGCCTACCTGGGCGAGGCCGCGCTGATGGACCTGGACGATCTGGAGCACAACACCCGTGACGGGCTGCACATCGCCTCGCTCGCCGGAACGTGGATCGCCCTGGTCGGGGGTTTCGGGGGCCTGCGCCGCTACGTCGGCGAGGCGGGGAAGCCGGACCGGCTGGCGTTCACGCCGCGCCTGCCGGAGGCGCTGTCCAGGGTGGCGTTCACCGTGCTGGTGCGCGGACGCAGACTGAAGGTCGACATCGGCCGGTCGCACACACGGTACCGGCTGGTGGAAGGGGAACCGCTGGTCGTACTGCACCACGGGGAGCCGGTGACCGTCTCCGCCGACGCACCGGTGGTCTGCCGGACGCCGCCGGTGCCCGTCCGGCCCGAGCCGCAGCAGCCGCCGGGACGCCGTCCGGTGGGCCTGCCCGCCGGGGAGGAGTCCCGGGCGGGGACACCTGCCGATGACTGACCGTACGCCGGCATGCCGGGCCGGGATCCGTGGCTTTCGCCCGGGCGACGGCCCGCACGTGGTCGAGGCGTGGCGCCGGAGCGCGCCGGCCGACCCCATCAGCGCCGACCGCTTCCGCTCCCTGGTGCTGCTCGACGCCAACTTCGACCCGGAGGGGCTCCGGGTGGCCGTCGACGGTGACCGTGTCGTCGGCGCCGCCTACGCGGTGCGCCGCCTGACGCCGATGACCGGCACCGACCTGGAGCCGGAGCAGGGCTGGATCCCGTTCTTCTTCGTCGCCCCGGCCGCCCGCGGGCGGGGTCTCGGCCGCCGGCTGCTGACCGACGCCCTCGACTGGCTGCACGGCCACGGCCGCACCCGGGTGGACTTCTCCTCGTACACCCCGAACTACCACCTGCCCGGCCTGGACGCCGAGACGTATCCGGAAGCGGCCGGACTCCTCGGGTCCCTGGGCTTCCGCACGCTGTACGAGGCGGCGGCGATGGACCGCAGCCTGGTCGGCTATCGCTTCCCGCAGGAGGTCGCGGCCCGTCTCGACGAGCTCACGGCGCGGGGGTACCGGTTCGCCACCCCGTGCGACGACGACCTGGTGGAACTGGTCGCGCTCGCCAGGAACCACTTCAGCCCGGACTGGGCACGCGCGATCCGCGAGTGCCTGGCGGCGGGCACACCGCTCGACCGCGTCGTGACCGTCCGGGACCCTTCGGGCCGCATGGTCGGCTGGGCGATGCACGGCGCGTACGAGTCGGCGGACGAGCGGTTCGGCCCGTTCGGTGTGCTGGAGGAGATGCGCGGCACCGGGATCGGCAGGATCCTGCTCCACCTGGTCCTGGAGCGGATGCGGGCGCGCGGCGCGCACGGCGCGTGGTTCCTGTGGACCGGTGAGCGGTCCCCGGCGGGCCACCTGTACCGCGGGAGCGGTTTCGCCACGACCCGGGTGTTCCGGGTGATGCGCCGGGAGGCCGTCCGGTGAGGCCGGTTCGCCGCACGGGCGGACCGAGCCGGCGCGGCTTCGCACTCGCGCTGCCCTCGGCGCTGCTGGCCTGTGGGTGCGCCGCGCCGCACCGGGGCACCGGCCGGCCCGGGGACCCCATCGTGCTCACTCTGCTCTCCCACTACGCCAGCGGGGCGCTCAAGGACGCCCTGCAAGGCCCGGTCGACGAGTGGAACGCCACCCACGACCGGGTCAAGGTGCGCACGGAGGCCGTGGAGTTCAGCGATCTGCTGACCACGCTGATGGTCCGGCAGGCCGCCGGCCAGGGGGCCGACATCATCCACCCGTACTGCCTGTGGACCGGCCAGCTCGTCCGGGCCGGCGTGCTGCGGCCCGCGCCCCCCGAGCACGCCGGGGAGATCGCGCGCGGCTACGGCGCCGCCGCGGTCGGTGCCGCGTCGGTGGGCGGCACGGTCTACGGTTACCCGACCGAGGCGCAGACGTACGCCCTCTACTACAACAAGCGGCTGCTGCGCACGGCGGGCGTCGACGGCCCGCCGCGCACCTGGCGGGAGCTGGAGGAGGCGGCCCACCGCACCACCAGGCGCGACCGGTACGGCAACACGCTGGTGCAGGGCTTCGGACTGTCGACCATCGACGACTCGACCACGGTCGGGCAGACCCTCGCCCTGCTCAACGCGGCCGGGGGGACGTTCGTCTCCGCGGACGGCCGGGGCACCGCCATCGACTCGCCGGCCGGCCGGTCCGTGTTCGACCTGGAGCGCCGGCTGGTCGCCGCCGGTGCGAGCGCGCCCGGCGTCAACGTCTACAAGGCGTTCCCGTCCGGGCAAGCGGCCATGGTGGTCGGCGCGGGGTGGTGGACAGCGGATCTGAAGACCCTGATGGGCGAGGCCTACCGCGATGTCGGAGTCGCACCGCTGCCGCTCCGCGAGGCGCACGACGCGCGCGCCACCCTCGCCACCGGCTTCCTGCTGGGCGTCAACACCAGCAGCGAACACCCGCATGAGGCTTGGGAGTTCCTGCGCTGGCTCAATGCCGGGAGGGTGCGGGTGCCAAGCGCCGGGAAGGATGCGACAGCGACCCGGATGAGCGTGCTCCAGGTGTCCGTCGGCTCCCTGACCGGCCGTGCCGACGACATGCGGGCGCTTCTGGGGGAGGGCAGCGACCCGAATCTGCGCCCGTTCCGGGAGGCGCTCGCGTACGCGGTGCCGGAGCCGAACGTGCCGGGGGCGCAGCAGGCCAAATCGCTGCTGCGCAAGAACATCGAGGCGTTGTGGACGGGTCAGCTGTCCACCGACGAGGCACTGCGCGCGATCCGCCGCCAGGTCGATCAGGAGGTGGCGCGCTCATGGTGAACACCCTGGCGCCGGAGGCGACCGGGCGGCCGGGCGGCCCGCGGGCCACCGGGCCCGGCGGTGGCAGACGTGGCCCGACCCGGCGCCCGCGCCGCCGCCAGGCCGCCGTCGCCTATCTCTTCCTGGCGCCCGCACTGCTGTTCTTCGCCGTCTTCCTGGTCCTGCCGCTGGGTTTCGCGCTGCTGCTGTCGACGTCCCAGTGGGCCGGGTTCGACCTCGGCGACATCCGTCCGGTGGGCCTGGACAACTTCGCCGGGCTCTTCGCGGACGGATCGACGTTCCTGATGCCGATCCTCACCAACACGCTGCTGTTCGCCCTGGGCACGGTGGCCCTCGCGCTCGCCGGGTCCGTGCTCGTCGCGACGTGCATCGACAGGCTGCGGTTCCAGGGGCTGTGGCGCACCCTGTACTTCCTGCCGATCGTCACGACCGTCGTCGCCGTGGGCAACGTGTGGAAGTACATGTACGAGCCGGGCGGACTGGTCAACGGCGTCCTCAACGCCTGCGGGCTGGCTTCGGTGGCGTTCCTCCAGGACCCGGACACCGCGCTGCCCTCGGTCGTGGTCGTACAGGCCTGGGCGTCGGTGGGCTCGGCGATCCTCGTGCTGACCGCCGGACTGAAGTCCGTTCCCCAGGCGTACTACGAGGCCGCCGCGCTCGACGGAGCCGGGCCGGGCGCCGTCTTCTGGCGGATCACCGTGCCGTTGCTGCGACCGTCCCTGCTGTTCGTGTGCATCACCCAGTTCCTCACCGGTCTCCAGTCGTTCGCACTGATCATCGTGATGACCAAGGGCGGGCCGGGTGACGCGACGAACGTGGCCGCGCTGGAGATGTACCGGCAGGCCTTCACGTACGGCGACTGGGGCACGGCGAGCGCCGCCGCGTTCGTCCTGTTCCTGGTGGTCCTCGTGGTCACCCTGGCCCAGTTGTGGAGCTTCCGGCGCAAGGGGGAGGACGCGTGATCCGACGCCGTTTGCCGTGGCTGTCGTATCTGGTGGTCGTGGCCGGTGCCGTGCTGACGGTGGTGCCGTTCCTCGACATGGTGATGACGTCCTTCAAGGGGCCCGGTGAGTCCGGCACATTGCCGTACCGGTTCCTGCCCGAGGCCTTCGACCTGTCCAACTACCGGGCGGCGGTGGCGCAGCTCGACCTGCCTGTGCTCTTCCGCAACAGCGTCGTCGCCACCGCCCTGATCACCGGATCGGTGCTGCTCACGTCGTCCCTCGCCGGCTACGCACTGGCCAAACTCCGCTTTCCCGGCCGGGATTTCGTCTTCCGCCTGGTGCTGTCGACGATGATGTTCCCGCCCTTCCTCTTCTTCGTCCCGCACTTCCTGATCCTGGTGCACTGGCCACTGGCGGGCGGCAACGACCTGTTCGGACGCGGTGGCGCGGGCCTGACCGCCAGCATCGTCGCGCTCACCGTGCCCTTCCTCGTCAACGGCTTCGGTATCTTCCTGACGCGTCAGTTCATGATCTCGATCCCCGACGAGGTGCTGGAGGCCGCGCGCATCGACGGGGCCGGCGAGTTCGCCGTGTGGTGGCGGATCGTGGTGCCGCAGACGAGACCGGTCCTGGTGACGCTCGGACTGCTGACCTTCGTCGACGCGTGGAACGAGTACATCTGGGCGCTGCTCGTCTCGACCGCCGACCCGGATGTGATGACCCTGCCCGTCGGCATCCAGCTCCTCCAGGACCACGTCGACCCGGCCCGCACGATGCCCGTCGTCATGGCCGGTCTCGTCCTGAGCATCCTGCCGGTCCTGGTCCTCTTCCTGCTGCTCCAGAAGTACTACATCCGCGGCGTCATGCTCAGCGGCCTGAAGTGACGAGCGGGCGGGCGGCCCGGCGCCTCGTACACCGCGCCACGGAGGTGCATCAGGTCGCGGTGGCGAGCGCGACGAGGTGCCGGGCCGTGCCGGCGGGATCGACGGTCTGGTGGAGATGGGCGCCGGGCAGGTGCGCCACCCGCCAGCCGCGTGCGCGCGCCTCGGCGGAGACGTCGTCGTACGGCGGGCCGAACAACAGGTAGGAGCAGGGATGGTCGTCCCAGCCGGCCGGGACCGGGATGTGCTGCTCGTAGTAGGACAGCGGCAGGGTGGGCTGCTCCTCGACGACCGTCCGCCGCACCACCGGATCGGCGAACATGGGGGCCACGTCGGTCTCGTCCCACCAGTCGGTCCACCGCGGCAGCCTGCCCTTCACCGCCATGGGGCGGAGGAATTCCAGGAGTTCGCGGGAGGCGACAGGAGTCTGTCCGGACCGGGCGGGCAGCGCGGCGTCGACGAAGACCGAGTGGGCCACCGGAAGGTCGAGGCCCGAGCGGATCGCCGGGACGAACAAGCCCGCGTTGCTGTGTGCCACCAGCGTGACGGGGCCGCCGGCCGGAACCTGCCGGAGATCGTCGCGGACCGCGTCGACCACGCGCGGCCAGAACGGCGGTGCGCCGTCGGCGATGTGCAGCAGGGACGGCACGCGTACCCGGTGTCCGGCCGCCGTCAGCCGCTGGGCCACCGGCTGCCAGGTCGAGGGGCCCACGGACGGGCTGTGCACGAGAACGAATACCGGTTCCATGTGACGATGCTGGCTCTGTTCCCGCGGCGGCGCCACGGTCTCGGCCCACAGCAGAACGCTGCGTGGCGGAAACATGTTCCGGTGTGTCGTTGCACGGATAACGCGGCGGGTTCGGGGTAGATCCACTGTGGCTCCTGTTGTCGGGAGCCGGAGCGGGCCCGTCCGTAGGGCTGCTCCCAGGTATGAACGAAGGATCAACTGATGGCCAGCGGTACCGTGAAGTGGTTCAACGCAGAGAAGGGCTTCGGCTTCATCTCCCAGGACGGAGGGGGCCCGGACGTCTTCGCGCACTACTCCGAGATCCAGGGCAGCGGCTACCGGGAGCTCAACGAAGGGGAGCACGTCACCTTCGACATCGGGCAGGGGCAGAAGGGTCCGCAGGCTCAGAACATCGTCCGCGGCTGACCGGGCGCAGCGAGCGGCGACGAGGCGGCTGCCGGCACGGGCGGCCGCCTCGTCATGTCAGCGGGGCGGTCGTCCGCGTGGAGCGTGACGCGGGCGTCAGACGCGGTGGCCCCGGGCCGCCAGCCATCTGTGGACGCTCTCCTTGTCCGCCGGTGTGATGCGGGCCGGGCCGTCGACCTCCGGTCCCTCGTCGTCGTTGAACCCGGTATCGGTGATCCGTGCGGTCACCCACGTGGCCAGGTCCTGCGCGGTGTCCTCGGTCAGCGAACCGCCCTCCCAGTCCTTCCGGACGCGCTGGGCGGCACTCGGATCATGGCGTTCCATCTCCTCCAGCCAGACCGGCAGCAACCGGTCGACGGTCTGCCGGTCGGACCGAGGAGGGTCCTGTCCCTCATGTGCTGTCATGCGAGGCCGGGTTTCCCCGCAGCTTCGGGTGACACCTGTGTGCCGTGACCGCAGGCGTCCGGCGGTCGCCCCACGAGCCGGGGACCCAGTCGGTGCATCACCGTCCTTGCGGCACCGGGCGGCCCGGTCGTCGGGCCCTGAGCGCGTGCACCCCCCGAAAACGGTTCGACGGTTCCGCGGAGCACTGGCACAGTGGCGCACCATGACGGGCTTCGAGCGGGTGACCGCCGCGGACGTGCGGCTCATGCAGCGTCTGGCGCAGCGGGTCACCGCGATCCGCCCGGACCTGATCAGCGCCGGCGCCTCGTACGGGGAGCTGGCCTGGGACTGGGGTCGGGGGCACGCCGCCCACGGCGCGACCTGGCGGCGCCGGCTGTGGTTCTCCGGCGGGGAACCGGTGGCGTGGGGCTGGGCCTTTCTGCCGCACCGGGTGAGGCGCAGCGACGGGACCGTGAAGGACGTCACCGGCACCTCACTGACGTATCAGGTCCACCCCGGCCATGCCGGGCTGGTCGACGAAGTGATCGACTGGTACGGCGGTGTGGCGGCCGGCCCCGAGCACAGGGTGGTACCCAGCGCCGCCGATGAGTTCGCCCTGGAGCGATGGGCGGCGCACGGCTATCGGCCCGACCGGGCCTCGCTCGGCGACACCGGCGACTGGACCCAGTTGAACGAGCGGGACCTCACCGATGTGGAGCAGCCGGTGCTGCCGGACGCGTTCCGGTTCCGCACCGCCGACGAGGCGGGGCCGCAGGCGGCGGTCCGGGCCCATGGGGACGCCTGGGCTCCCACCTCGTACACGGCACAGAGCTACGAGGGCGTCCGGCGGACGGCGGCCTACCGCGGCGACCTGCACCTCCTGGTGGAGGCGCCCGACGGGACAATGGCGTCTTCTACGATCATGTGGCTGGACGAGGTGAACAGGAGCGCCGAGTTCGAGCCGGTCGGGACGCATCCGGATTATCGGCGGCTCGGGCTGGCGAGGGCGATGCTGCTGCACGGGATGCATCGGGCGCGGGCGGCCGGGGCCACGCACGCGACGGTCGCCTGCCTCGGCGCGCCGGGGCATCCCGCGGCGCGGGGGCTCTACTACGGCCTCGGGTTCCGGGAGCTTTCGCGGGACGCACCGCTCATCAGGACGAAGGCCGGCACCGCGGGCTGAGGACCGGTCGTCGCGCTCAGGCCGCGCTCTTCTTCCGCCGGCGCCCGCTGGGGGCGAGGGCGTCGATGAGTTCCTCGCGGCTCATCCTCGACCGGCCCGCAACGTCCTGCTGGGTCGCCCGCTGGTACAGCTCCGCCTTGCTCAGCTGCTGCAACTCGCTGCCGGCGCCGCCGCGTCCGCGGGCCCGCGCCGATGCGGCGCCGGCCTTCCCGGGCGGAGCCTTGCGCGAGGGTGTCTTCGGCGTCGTCCTGCTCGACGCCGAGGTGCGGGCGGCCTTGCGGGGAGCGGACTTCTCCTTCCGCTCCGCCCCGGCCTCCTCCTCCCCCGCGTCGCGGCCGGAGCGGGCGGTCCGCAGGCTGTTTTCCAGGACCTTCATGAGGTCGATGACATCGGTGGCCTCCGGGGGCCCCTCCGCCGTGGTGATCTCCTGGCCCTCGGCCTTGGCCCTTACCAGCTCACGCACCTTCTCCTGGTAGGTGTCGCGGTAGCGGCCCGGCTCCCAGTCGGTGCTGAGCGCCTCGACCAGCTGGAGCGCCATGTCCAGCTGCTTGCCGCGCCCGGCCTTCTCCTTGGCCGAGGGCAGCTCGGGCAGTTCCTCGCCCGGGTCACGGACCTCGTCCGCCCAGTGCAGCGTTTGCAGGACCAGCACGCCGTCCTCCGCCCGCAAGGCGGTCAGGTACTGCTTGTTGCGCATGACGAAGGTGGCGATGCCCACCTTGCCCGCCTCGGCCAGCGCCGCGCGCAGCAGCTCGTAGACCTTCGTGTACTCCTTGCCGCGCGGGGCGATGTAGTAGGTGCGGTCGAAGTACACCGGCTCGATCCGGTCCAGCTCGACGAAGTCGGTGATGTCGATGGTCCTGGAGCGGCCCGGCGCGATCTCGTCCAGTTCGTCGGGCTCGACGACGACGTACTCGCCCTCGCCGACCTCGTAGCCCTTGACGATGTCACCGGTGCCGACCTCGTCGCCGGTGCGCTCGTTCACCCGCCGGTTGCGGATCCGGTCGGTCGTGCCGCGCTGCAACTGGTGGAAGTGGACGGTGTGGTCCTGGGTGGCGGTGTACAGGCCCACGGGTACGGTGACGAGCCCGAACGTGATCACGCCTGTCCAGATCGCCCTCGCCATGACCTGCTCCGTCCTATCCGCCCCGCGCAGCGGCTGGATCCGCCCTCTGTGCCTCCACGCTCGCACCACCGCCGCTCCCCCGCGCGCCGGACCACCCCGGCAGGCACCCGAACGGCGGCCGGCGTACGCCCCCGCGCTCCAGCCGTATCAGTAGGCGACGGACATCCGCGCGCGGGGATGCGCGGCCTGTTCGAGTTCGTCGACGAACGCGAGGGCGAAGTCCTCGGCGCTGATGGCGCTGCTGCCGTCGGCGCCGGTGATCAGCTGGTCGCCGCCGGTCCGGAAGGCGCCCGTGCGTTCGCCGGGGGCGATCACGGCCGCGGGAGAGACGGAGGTCCACTCCAGGTCGGTGACACCGGCCAGGGCGTCGAGGAGGTCGGCGTGCGCGAGGGCCTCGCCCTTGTACTCCGCGGGGAAGCCGGGGGCGTCCATCAGGCGCACACCGCCGTCCGTGAGCAGCGAGCCCGCACCGCCGACGAGGGCGACCCGTCGCACACCGCCCCCGCGCACGCCCTCCAGGAAGGCCTCGTTCAGGGCCATGAACGGCTTGCGGGGGTCGCTGCCGTCCCGGGGCGGCACGAGCGCGGACACCACCACGTCCGCGCCTCCGACCGCGTCCGCCACCTGCTCCGGGGCGCTCGCGTCCACGGCCGCGCCCGTGAGCAGGGCATGGTCCAGCGGTGCCGCACCGGAGCGGGAGGCGGCCACCACGTGGTGACCGCGGCGCACGGCCTCGGCGGCGATGCGGCGTCCGATCATGCCGGTGGCACCGAACACAACGATGTTCATGGGAACTCCTCGTCGGGGAATCTCATGGCCGTCCTCGGGGAACGGCCGGCCGGAAGGGACGGGCAGCGTCGCGGACACGATCCGGACACGTTCCGGGCCCGGACACCGCCCGCACTCGGGCACACGTCCAAGCTATGAGCTGGGAAGACGTCGAGCCGGGTACGGTGACGACTGATGATGGTCAAAAACGGACAGCATGGGAGCGGAACCGGGAGAGCGATTCGTGAGGTTCCCTTCACGGCCCCCGCGGGAGTCCCCTCCGGCGTGGAGGTCATGTCCTTCGCACTGCTGCGCTCGCGTCTGCCGGCGCGGAGTCTGACCGGGCCGCAACGGCCCTCCTTCCACCACCTGCTCGCCCCCACGCGTGGCGTACTGCGGCACTCGGTCGACTTCACCGGTTATGTGATGAGGCCGGGCACCTGGCTGTGGGTACGCCCCGGCCAGGTCCAGCAGTGGCACGCCATGGACGCGACCGAGGGCACGGCCGTGCTGTTCGAGGCCTCGTTCCTCGACGCGGCCACGGCCACCGCCGCCCGCCTGGACGATCCGTACGCGGCGGTCGGCCTCGAGCCCGGCGACCGGGAAGGCCGCCGGCTGGACATGGCCCGCGACCATCTGAGGGAGGAGTTCGAGGCCTTCGGGCACCTGCCGCTCAGCGTGCACACCGCCGCGCTGCGGCATCTGCTCGCCGTCCTGGTCCTGCGCCTGTCCCACCTCGGCCCGCCGGCGGGCGGCCCGCAGGCCGAGCCGGACGAGACGTTTCTGCGCTTCCGTGACGCGGTGGAGGAGGACTTCTTCCGCACCCGGCGGGTGGAGGACTACGCCCGCCGCCTCGGCTACTCGGCGCGCACGCTGACCCGCGCGTCCCTGGCCGCCGCGGGGGTCGGCGCCAAGGAGTTCATCGACCGGCGCCTCGTACTGGAGGCAAAACGCCTCCTGGCCCACGGCGACCAGAGCGCCGTACGGATATCCCGGCAGCTGGGGTTCTCCAGCGCCACCAACTTCAGCAAGTACTTCCAGGAGCGGACCGGGCAGAGCCCCATCGGTTTCCGCACCACCATCCGCGGCCTCCCGCCCACCGGCGGCGGCTGACGAGCGGCGCTGCCGCCCGTCGCGGTGACGGCTGGCCGGAACGCGTCGTTTCTCCGTCGGCGGCCCCTCGTTGTAGGGCCATGTACGTCCCGTCCGCGGCGTCAGGCCGTTCAGGAGGTAGCCGCACCGTGCTGAAGCTCGTGGAACGCGAGGGTGTCACGCTCGCCCTCACCCGGCGTGCGGGTTCAGGCCGGCCGTTGCTGATCGTGCCGGGTGTCATGGCCGACGCCGCCGCGTGGCAGCCGGTCGTGGACGCACTCGACGTGGCGGGACCGGTCTATGTGCTGAACCGGCGGGGGCGCGAGCCCAGCGGCGCGCTCGGCCCGGGCTACTCGATGCGTACCGAGATCGACGACCTGGCCCGCGTCCTGGAGGAACTGGTCGCCGCCGAGGACGCGGACCGGGGGGTGGACCTGTTCGGCTGGAGCTTCGGTGGACTGCTCGCGCTGGAGGCGGCTGCGCGGCACCCGCGGACCGTCCACTCGCTCACCCTCTACGAACCGGTCGTACGGCCGTTCGGGCGAGGAGCGCTGGCGGCTTTGCGAAGGGCGGCCGAGGCGAACGATCTCGACCGTGCCGTGGAGATCGTGAACCGGGACGTGTCCGGGTTCTCGGAGGAGTACGTGGCGCGACTGCGCCGGAGCGGCGCCTGGGAGACCCTCAGACCGCTGGCCGCCCCGTTGGCCAGTGAACTGACCGCTCTCAACGACCACCCTGTCGACCTGTCGGCGTTCGGTGCCCTGGACCTCCCCGTCACGCTGCTGCTGGGGGGCGAGAACGCGGGCGTGCCGCCGTACGGGGACGTGTTCGACGTGATCGCGTCGGCCCTGCCCCGTGCCCGCGTCGTCACCATGCCCGGCCAGGGCCACCTCGCGCACGCGCAGGACCCGGAGGAGCTGGCCCGTCACATCGAGCAGGCACTCCTGCGGGCCGGCTGCCCCGGCTGAGGGGGCCCGGCTCGGGGGCCGGTCTGCCGGAGGCCGGTCCGTCCGAGGCCGGGCGGATGCCGTGCGCGTGTGGGGACGACGGCGTCTCCGGGGCCGGCCCACCGGTGCGGAGGCCGCCGTGTCGACCCGGTGGCGTCCGCACCGTACCGGACCGCCGGCGCGTCCCTCGTGCCGTGCAGTCGGTCGGCGTGCGCGGACGGCCGGTCAGCCCGGTGAACCGTCCGCTCCCCCGTCGGCCACCAGCGGGCCGCGGGGCGTTGCCGCCGGCGGCCCGGCGGTCAGCGAGGGCAGCGTGGCATGCCAGAAGCGGTCGAGCACCTGGGGCATCTCCCATGCCGCACCCGGTTGGCGGGAGAGGATCTGCACGCCGATGGTGACGGCGAGGACGGTGGCGACGATGCCGTCGACGGCGACACCCGGCGCGAGGCTTCCGTCGCTCCGGGCGTCCTCCAGCAGCCGCAGCAGGAGAGCGGCCAGTCGGCGGCGCAGGACCGGCACATCTCCTTCCGCCCGGTCGCAGCTGACCTGGAACCCGGCCCGTACGACCACGTCCCGGCTGAGCAGGTCGGCGAGTTCGCGGGTGGTGTCTACCAGGACCGCCAGCGCCGGGCCGGCCCCGGCCGCCGATGCGGTCGCGAGCCGGTCGAGCGCCCGCTGCGCCTCCTGCTCCAGCGCGGAGGCCAGCGTGTCCTTGTCGGCGAAGTGGAAGTAGACCGCGCCGACGGAGAGACCGGCCGCCTCACTCACCTTGGCGAGAGTCGCGGCCTTCAGACCGTGGCGGTCCACCACCAGGGCCGCGGCCCGGACGATGGAGTCGCGTGACCGGATGGCGCGTTGCTGTCGTGGCACAGGAGGTCAGTTCCCTGTCCTGCCGAGCGGACGGTCCGCCGCCTCGGCGGCGAGCGGACCGGGTCGGGTGTCGGACGGAGCCGCCAGCACGGCGGCGCCGATGAGCAGTGCGGCTCCGGCCGCGGCCGGAGCCTGGTGGCTCGCCGCCTCCCCCGTCAGCGCGCCGAGCGCGAGCGCGCCCAGCACCTGGCCGGTGATCATCCCGAGCCCCGCGGCCAGGACGCCGATGCGGCGCACGGTGAGCACCGCGGTCAGGACGACCACGCAGCCGAGCAGGCCGCCGGTGTAGTGCCACGGTGGGCCGGGCTGCGGCCGGTCCAGCCGGGAGGACGCGGCGAGTGCCGCCACGGCGGCCGCCATCAGGGCGGTGCCGGCGGCGAAGCTGAGGAGGACCGCCGGGTAGGGATGCTTCCCCGCGGCTTCGTCCACCCGGCCGTTCACCGCCATCTGCCAGGACAGGGCACAGCCTGCGAGGAACGGCAGTACGGCGAGCGCGAGCGTACGGTCCGCGTCCGGGGTGGCCAGCACCGGAAGGGCGACGGCGCACACGGCGAGCAGGCCGCCCGTGAGCCGGCGCGCGGTGGCACGGCGTGGCGCGCCCGGGCCCAGGCCGAGGTGGTCCATCGCCACTCCGCACAGTGTCTGGCCCGAGACGAGTGCGAGCGTGTAGGAGGCGGGGCCCAGCGCGGCGGCGGTCAGCGCCTGCGTCAGGACCATGCTGCCTCCCGCGACGCCGCCCAGGCAGTGCCACGGCCGCAGGGTGCGGGAGCGCAGCGCGGCGAGCAGCGCGGTGAACACCGGCCGCAGTCCTGGCAGGACGCACGCCGCGACGGCGGCGACGCACAGGCTGAGCGTGTTGGACCAGGCGGCCGCGGCCACGGGCCCGGCGTGCTCCCCGAGTCTTCCGTTGACCACGGACTCCAGCGCGAGCGCTCCGCCCCCGGCGACGGCCCCCGCCAGCGGCAGGGCGCCGGCGCGGGCCGTCGCCGGGGGCACGGTTCGGTCACGCGGCCGGGACGGCGGTTCCGCGTCGCCGTGGTGGGTCCGTGCGCGCGATGTACGCGATGGCGGCATGGGACTCCCGGTGGTGAGGATCTGCGGGTGACTTTCGTGGGGCGTCTCGCGTCGGCGGCGGGAGGTCTCCCCCGGAGACCTCCCGCGCCCGGGGCGCGGGTCAGCCGGGCGGCGGGAATGCCTCCAGGGCCCGGCCGATGTCGCTGCGCGAGACGTCGCGGTGCGTGATCATGCGGACGGCGTTGTCGGTGGGCACGGTGAGCACACCGCGCCCGGCGAGCACCGAGACGGTGTGCACCGGGTCGTCGGCCGGCAGCATGACGATGTTGGTCTGCGGGGTGTCCGTCTTCCACCCGCGGTCGGCCAGCCCGGCGGCGAGCAGCCGGGCGTGTTCGTGGTCCTCGGCGAGGCGGCCGGCGCGTTCCAGGGCGACGAGGCCGGCCGCCGCCAGGACGCCGCCCTGCCGGACGCCGCCCCCGAGCATCTTGCGGACCCTGCGCGCCTCCCGCACGAACTCCGTGCCGCCCGCCAGCACGGACCCCACCGGTGCGCCCAGACCCTTGCTGAGGCAGACCTGGACGGTGTCCGCGCCGGCGGCCAGTTCCGCGGGGGGCACGCCGAGGGCCACCGCGGCGTTCCAGAGGCGGGCGCCGTCGAGGTGGACGAGCAGCCCGGCCTCGTGGGCGGTGTCGGTCAGCCGGCGGTGCTGCGCCGGCGTGGTGACCGTGCCCCCCGCCGCGTTGTGGGTGTTCTCCAGGCACAGCAGCCGGTCCCGCAGTGCGAAGTACGGTCCGCCGCGGCTGACCGCCCGGGTGATGTCGGACGGGCCGGGCACACCGGGGCCGGCGGTCCAGGGCAGTGCGCGGGGCATGCCTCCGGCGAGCCATGCGGCCGTACCGACCTCCTGGTCCAGGACGTGCGCGCGGTCTGGGGCGAGGAAGCGGTCGCCGCGTTCGAGGTGCACGCACAGTGCGATCAGGTTGCCCATCGAGCCGCTGGGCACCCACAGCGCGTCCTCGGTGCCCAGGATCGCCGCGACCCGCTCCTCCAGGGCGCGCATGGTGGGGTCGCCGTCGAGGACGTCGTCGCCGACCTCGGCGCGGGCCATGGCCTCACGCATCCGGGTGTCGGGCCGGGTGACGGTGTCGGACCGCAGGTCGACCGGCGGTCCGGCCGGTGGTGGTGTCATGGATGCCTCCGGTAGGGGGTGCGGCGGGCACCGGGGACGCGGGTGCCGGCGGTTACTGGGGCCGGGTGACGCGGTACCGGGTCATCAGCAGGGCGGCGCACACACTGAAGCCGGCACCGAGGAACATCACCGCGGACGGGCCCGAGGCGTCCACGAACCAGCCGCCGGCCAGCGCGCCCAGCGCGATGGAGACGTTGAAGGCGCAGATGTACAGCGAGGTCGCCGCCTCGGGAGCCTTGGGGGCGCTGGCGAAGACGAGGGTCTGGAGGCAGACGGGGAGCGCCGTGTACGCGATGCCCCAGACCAGGAGCAGGATCACGGTGCCCGGATGCCACCGGCCGTTGACCACCAGCAGGACGACGGCCGCGGCGAGCAGCAGGATGCAGGTGAGCGTGGTGGCGCGCAGCGCCCGCCCCGCCGCGGCGCCGCCCGCGAAGTTGCCGACGACACCGGCGACGCCGTACAGGAGCAGCAGTGCGCTGACCCAGTGGGAGGGGATGCCGGCGTCCTGTTCGAGGAACGGCGTGACGTAGGTGTAGGCGGCGAAGTGGCCGATCACCATGGCGGCCGTGACGAGCGTGGCGATGCGGAGGTTGCCGTCCCGCAGCAGCCGGGGCAGTTCGGCCAGGCGCACCACGGCGCGCGGCGCGAGGGGCGGCAGGAGGAGGGCCGCCGCTGCGAGGATCAGGACACCGATCCCGGAGATCGCCCAGAACGCGGTGCGCCAGCCGGACAGGCTCCCGATGAAGGTGCCGAACGGCACGCCGACCACGGAGGCGATGGAGATGCCGCTGAAGACGACCGCCGTGGCGCGCACGGCCTGCGCGGGAGGCACCAGGCGGATGGCGATGCTCGCGGCGATCGACCACATCACACCGTGGGCGAAACCCGTCAGCAGCCGGGAGACCATGAGGACGGCGTACGACGACGACAGCGCGGTGAAGGCGTTGCCGGCGACGAAGACCGCGAGGACCAGCATCAGCAGCAGGCGGCGGTCGAGCCGGCGGGTCGCCACCGTCAGGACGGGTGCGAAGAAGCCGGCGATGGCGCCGTACAGGGTCACCGACAGGCCGACGGTGCCCTCGGAGACGCTCAGGTCGCGGCTCATCGCGGGGAGCAGTCCGATGGGGACCATCTCGGTGGTGGTGAAGGCGAAGACGCCCATGCCGACGGCGACGACGGCGAGCCAGCTGCGCACAGGGCCGAGCAGGGCGGCGGGCGCGGCCGGCCGGTCGGTGCCGTCGGCGGTGGCGGCGGGGGACGGGGCGTCCGTCTCCTGGCGGGAGGGGGGTGAGGGGGTCACGTGGATCTCCGGGTCAAGCGGTGGTGGGCGGGGCGGCGGCGGACGGCGCGGACAGCAGGCGCGCGGCTTGCCGGAAGGGCTCGAGCGGCGGGTGGAAGAGGACGGCGCCGGCGTGGCCGCCGTCGCGCAACGTCGCGCCGAGGTGGATCGCGGGCACGATCCCGGTCTCGGCGACGCGCGTCACGTCGATGCCGCAGGGCGTGCCGCGGTAGGCGAGGGCGGGGATGCGGTAGTGGGGGTGTTCGCGCAGGGTGATCCGGTACATGCGCTCGGTGAGCCGGATCATCTCCTGCGGTGTGCCGGCGGAGTGGTCCTGGAGCGGCATGGCGGCCGCGGCAGCCATGCCGCCGAGGCCGACGGTCTCCGTGATCAGGCTCTCGCCGCCGACGTACGCGAGGTCTTCGGTGGTCCAGCCGTCGTAGAGCCGGCCGCGCAGCGTGGACACCGGTGGGAGGGGGACGGTGAACCAGCGGTCGCCGAGACCGGAGACGCGGAGGCCGAATTCCTTCTCGTTGAGGTTCATCGCGGTGACGAGCGTGCTGCCGGGGATGTGGGAGGCACTGTCGGCGGCGGCCTTCGCGGCCGCCATCACGAAGTGCAGGAAGAGGTACTCCGCGGAGCGCAGGTAGGCGGCGAGTGCGCGGTGGCGCTCCGTGACCCCGTTGTGGGACAGGTCCAGTACGGCGTCGAGCACCGCGGACCGCAGCATCGCGGCGGCGGCCTTGTGCCGGCTGTGCAGGTCGTCGCCCATCGTCAGGGCCCTGCGGATGAGCGGGCCGAGCGGCAGTCCGCCCATGCGGTCCAGGGCCTCGGCGAGCGCGGGTGACACGACGTCGCAGACGTGCCGCAGGCGGGTGCCGACCCCGTCGTCCCAGACCCCGAAGGTGAGCGAGGCCCGGTCGGGGCCCTCGTTCATCCGGCAGAACGCGTGCCGGCCCGAGGTCTCGTCGCGGACGACGGCCACCGGCATCGACGCGGTGCAGACGCCGGTGAGCGAGCCGACCGTCGCATGGTCGTGGCAGGGGCGCAGCTCGATCGTGCCGTCGGCGAGCAGGGCGTCGGCCTCGGCCTCGTCCCGGGCCAGCCCCTCGTGGAGGGCGGCTCCGATGACGGCGCGGCGCTGACCGCCCTCGTACCGCTCCCAGGGCATGGGCGGCCCGGAGAGCAGGATGGTCCGGGATGTCATGCCGGGGACGACCTCGCCGGCGGGGGCGACGGTCTCCAGCACCGGGCGGGCGTCGACGAGGCGCGCCACCGCCTGTGCGTTCGCCGCGTCTCGCGCGGTGCGCGTGCCGGCACCGGCGCCGGGCGCGGTGGCGGGACGGCCGGTCACCGTACGGCCTCCCCGGTGGGCGCCGGGGTCGCGGCGGGCACGTCGGTCGCGGCGGCGGGCGGCACGGTATGGATCGTCACTCGTCGGGCGGCCTCGTGCGCGGCGCGGTCGAGGTCGGCGTCCAGGGCGCCGTCCAGTACGACGGAGACGGACCGCCCCTGGGAGTCGGACTGGTCGCCGAGCAGGTCGCCGCGGTGGCGGCTCACCAGGACGGCGTGGTCCCGGGACGGTGCGCCCTGCGCGGCCGGCGGCAGGTCGGGCCACCGGCCCTCTTCGCTGACCCAGTGGACGGGTGCCGTCTCGGCGGTCACGTCCGCCAGGAGTCCGCGGGGATGGTCGAGGTAGACCTGCCGGGCCCGGCGCCGGGGCGGTGCGGTGGCCGGCTCGGTGCCGAGCGCGAGGTCGAGCAGGGCGGCGTCCAGGTCCATGCCGGTGGCCAGGCGCCACAGGCGGGTGATGGCGTCGCCGGGCGGACGCGCCGCGGCCTCCATCAGCACGACGCGGTTCCCGGCGGTCAGCCGGAACTCGGCGTGGCTCATGCCGGTGCCGAAGTCCACGGCCCGCAGGAACTGCGTGTTGGCGTCGAGCAGCAGGCTCTCCTGCTCCGGGGTGAGGTGCGGGGCGGGTGAGGTGTGCCCTGTCTCGGTGAAGAAGGACGTGCCGGACTCGTTGGTGTCCTTCGCCGTGATGCCCGCCCAGAGCACGGCGCCGTCGCGCACGAGGCTCTCCACGGAGAACTCGGCACCGGCGATCCGTTCCTCCAGCAGCAGCAGTTCGCCGGGGCCGTAGCCGGGCAGCAGCGGGGGGAGGGCGTGCGGTCCGGTGATCGCGCGCACGCCGGAACTGGACATCCGTGAGGCCGGTTTGAGGACGGCGGGGAAGGTGTCCCAGCCTTCGGGTGCCGTGCCGCGGGCCGGGTCGAGCAGGGTCCAGCCCGGTGCCAGGGCGGGGGCGGCCAGCCGCTGGAGCAGCTTGTTGCGGCAGACGCGCGCGGCATGGGTACCGGGGCCGGGCAGCCCGAGCGTCTGGGCGAGAGCGCCGGCGGCCTCCACGAAGACCTCTCCGACGTTCAGGACGGCGCGCACCTGCCGGTCGCGCAGCCAGGGCGCGACGCCGTGCAGCAGGGTGTCGAGCGAGGTGTCCGTGACGTGCCGGACGTCGTCGTCGGCGAGGCGGGAGAGCGGGTGGCGCGGGTCGCGGCGGTGCCTGGCCAGCTCGTCGGCGGGTGTCTCGGGTCCGAAGACGAACAGCGGGGTCAGCCCGCGTCGTCCGGCCGCGTCCAGCAGGCGCAGGTGCTTGGCGAGGACGACCAGGTCGGTGATGACGACGACGGCGGGCCGGTGGGTGTCAGCGGCGTCCGCCCCGGGCGGCGGACCACTGTCGCGGAAGGCGGTCATGGTTTCCCTCTGTCGGGTGCGGGGCGCGGGTGTGGCGCGCCCCGCACGGTGGTGGCCTCAGGCGGCGAGGCGCTCGGCGGTGACGGTCAGCTCGTGGACCCGGCTGCCCTCCCGGGTGCGCAGGACGACCCGGGGTTCGGGTCCGTCGGGGAAGACCTGGAGGGTGCGCTCCTCGCTCCAGCCGGCGAGGCGGTACTCGTTGTCGCCGAGATGCACGAGCGCGAAGACGCGGTCGCCGGGCAGCCGGAGCGTCATCTGTTCGCCGTCCTCGGTGAGCGTCGCCGTCTCCTGGGGCTGGTCGGCGGACAGGGGGGTGTCGGCCTCCCACAGGTGGAAGGTGGCCGGGACGGGGAAGCGGGTGGCGAGCCGGCGCCTTTCGTCCGGGGTCTGGGGGCATTCCTGACGGTTGAAGAGGATCTCCCCGTCGCGGAAGTACGCCTGCCAGTCCTGCGGGAAGAGGGCGGCCAGGCCGGGGGTGACCAGGACGTCGATGACCAGGTGGACGCGGGTTTCGGTGCCGGTGTTCTGCACCCGGTGGGTGCGGCTGAAGTCGCCGAACCAGAACTCCCCCGGCTGCCAGCGGTGTTCCACACCGTCGAGGACGAGCACGGCGTCCGGGTTGGTCGCCACCGGCACGTGCAGCCGCGCGACGCCCCAGCGGGGGCCGTACTTGGGGTCGGTGTGGTCGATGCCGACGGTGTCGGGGCCGAGGGCCATGAACCGTACGGCGTGCAGCGGGGCCGGGATGGAGTCCAGCACCTCGCGGACGTAGGGGATGCGGTCGAGCCACACGGTGTCCGCGAAGTCCCGCGGGCCGGGGCCGCCGGGGTCGGTGCGGTCGCCGTCGCCGCCCGGGCTGCGCAGGGCCAGGCACCGCCAGTCGACCTCGGTGGCGGCGCCGACACCGTCCTCGGTGTAGACGCGCTGCTGTTCCCAGGTGTGCTCGCGTACGGAGGTGAGTTCGCGCAGCAGGCGGCCGGCGTCGAAGGCGGGCTTGAGCCGGACGCCTTCGGCCGGCATGGGCGGGGTGTTCAGGAGTGCGGCAGAGGATGACATGGAGACATTCCTTCGCGGGGGTGGGGATACGGGTGCGCGGAGGGGGTCGCGGTGGGGTTCCGGGGTCAGGCGTGGGCGACGGCGGCCGTCACGCGAGCCTCGCTGCTCTCGTTCAGCTGGTGCCAGCGCTCCAGCATGTACAGCGTCCACAGCGCGTAGCTGTGCTCCGGACGGGCCCCGCGGACCAGGCAACGCAGGGCGTCCGGGTCGAAGTAGCCGCGTTCCAGGGAGGCTTCGGACAGCAGGGTGTCGCTGATGGTGGTGCGCAACTCGGCGCCCAGCCAGCTCTCCAGGGGCACGGCCAGCTCCTGTTTGCGGCGTTCCAGGATCTGCCGGGGCAGGTAACGGGCCGCCACGCGCTTGAGGGGCGCCTTCTCGTGTGCGCCGATCAGCTTGCGCGCCGCGGGGACGCGGGTGACGTAGTCGATGAGCCGGTGGTCGAGGAGCGGGCTGCGGGGTTCGACGGAGTGTGCCATCGACATCCTGTCGATCTTCACCAGCTGCGCGTCGGACAGCCAGAATCCGCTGTCGACCTGCATGGCGCGGTCCAGGTCCGGGACCGCGGGGTCCGTGCGGCCGAAGCGCGCCCGGAGGTAGTTGTGGGGGTGGCCCGGGATCCGGTCGGCGAAGCCGGCGGCGTACAGCCGGTTCTTGAGCGGCCCGGGTACGCCGTCCACGAGGACGCTCTCGTAGCGGTCGGCGAGGTCACCGCCGCCCCGCAGATCGCGAAGGCGCCGGTAGCGGCCGTACCCGCAGAAGATCTCGTCGGATCCGTCGCCGGTCAGGACCACGGTGACGTGCTGCCTGGCCAGCTTGTACATGCAGGACGCGGCGATCGCGGAGGGGAACGCGTAGGGCTCTCCCATGTGGGTGAGGATGGTGTCGACGGCCTCCTTCGCGTCCGAGGCGCCGATCCGGTAGACGTGGTGCCGGGTGCCGCAATGCTCGGCGACGGCGCGGGCGTGCACGGACTCGTCGAACGCGTCGTTGTCGAAGCCGACGGAGAAGGTGTGGATCGGCCGGCCGAGCTGGCGGGTGGCCATGGCGACCACCAGGCTGGAGTCGAGCCCGCCACTGAGCATGGCGCCGAGCGGCACCTCCGACTCCAGCCGGTCGTGCACCGCCTGCTGGAGCAGGGCGTCGATCCGGTCGTCGATCTCCTGTTCCGGCGTGTCGGTCAGCTCGGCGGTGAAGGCGAACCGCCAGTAGGTGCGGCGGCGTTCGGGGCGGCCCCGCTCGAGGACCAGCACGGTGGCCGGTTCCAGCCTGCGTACCTGCCGGTAGATGGTGTGGGGTGCGGGCACCACCCGGTAGCTGAGGTACTGGTCGACGGCGACGGGGTCGGTGTCCCGGCTGATGCCGGGGTGCAGCATCAGTGCGGACAGTTCCGAGGCGAACGCGACGCCGCCGCCGTCGGATGCCGCGTAGAACAGGGGTTTCTTGCCGACCCGGTCGGTGGCCAGCAGGAGCCGGCCGGCGCGGGTGTCGTAGAGGGCCACGGCGAACATGCCGTGCAGCCGCTCGACGAACCCTTCGCCCAGTTCCTGGTAGAGGTGCGGGAGTATCTGGGCGTCGCTGCCGCCGCGCACCGGGCGGCCCCGGGCGGCGAGGAGCGCGCGCAGCTCCTGGTGGTTGTAGATCTCGCCGTTGAGGACGCAGACGACGGTGCCGTCATCGCTGAAGACGGGCTGGGAGCCGTCGTGGAGGCCGATGACCTTCAGCCGGCACATGGCCAGGGCGGCCTCGGCCGTGGCGAAGGAACCCGTCTCGTCGGGGCCGCGGTGCGCCATGGCGGCGCAGGCGGCCGGCGCGTAGGGAGCGTGGACGGACGTGTGTCCCAGGGACACCGTTCCGGCGATTCCGCACACCAGTCAGCCCTCCTTCAGGTCGAGGCGGCGCTTGGCGTGTCCGGACCGCAGTCCGTCCGGTGGGACGGCCCTGACGCGGACCGGTCCGACCAGCCCCGACGCGATCATCTGGGCGACGTCCGGGGCCTGCCGGTCGATGGCGGTGCGTACGGCGGCGAGCTGTCCGTCGCCGATCGTGTCCGTGACGACCCGGATGACCAGGCCGTCGTCGTCCGCCGCTTCGAAGGGGCGGCCGGGGAAGACCTCGGCCATGATCTGGGTGAGGTCGTGGTTGCTGATCCGTTCGCCGTGCTTGAGGTCGCCCGCGAGGCGTCCGTCTATGCGTTCGAAGGCGTACACCTCGCGGCCCGCGTGGTGGATACGGCGCAGTCCGGTGACGGCGTCGCCGGTCACGTAGCGGACGGCCGGGAAGTAGCTGCGGGCGAAGGAGGTGAGCAGCAGCGCTCCGCTGCCTTCCCGCCGGGAGGGGACCCGGTCGTGCTCGGTGAGGCCGGGCAGGTCCTCGGGCGGCAGTACCTCGGGCAGGATGTGGTCGTGGAAGTGGTAGAGGCCGGTGTCCGCGCACGAGTACGCGATGGCGCCGATCTCGATGGAGCCGAACACGTCCAGGATGTCCTCGGGGCGCAGGCCGAAGCGTTCGGCGACGTGGGCGCGCCAGGCCGGCGGGGCGACGTCGCCCACGACCATGATCTTGCGGGGCCGGATGTCCAGGCCGGGACCGGCCTGGAGGAGCCGGTCGAGGATCATCGGCATCGTGAAGAACACCTGGGGTTGCCATGCGCTGAGCTTCTTCACGTGCTCGTCCACCGGCCGGGTGAAGTCGATGTCGTGCGCCTCGAAGCCGAGTTCGAGGAAGACGCGGCGTGCCGACGCCGCGGCGTGGCCGGTGCCGAGATCGGCGACCGCGACGGCGCCGCGCGGCACGTCCTGGGTGAACTCACCGAACAGGGCGCGCCGTTGGGCCACGTAGGCGTCGTCGTCGGCGGGCGAGTAGAGGATGCGTTTGCGCTGTCCGCCGGATGTTCCGGAGGTGAGGTAGGCGGAGGCGTCCGGCAGCTGCGGGTGCTCCGCGGTGTAGTAGTGGGCGCCGAGCAGGCCGGTGGCGACGAGGGGGAGGTCGGAGAGGTCGCCGGAGCCCAGGGCGCCGCGGCGCAGGAGCAGGTCGCGGTACCAGGGGAAGCGCTGGGCGTGGCCGGCCGCGAGGGCGGCCAGTTCCGCCTCACGGGCGGGGACGGGGGCCCGGAGCGCGGTGGCGGTGATGTGGGGCATGACGGGGTGCCTTTCGTCGGGCGGGCGGGTGAGCGCGTGCGTCAGCTCCAGCGCTGTGTCTCGCCGAAGAAGCCCGGCACGGAGACGGCGAGGTCCTTCTCGACGGCCTGCCGGTAGAGGCGGTGTCCGACCGCGAGGTCGAGGACGCCGAGCCCGAAGGGTGAGAAGATCCGCGGCCGGTCGGCTGCCGGGGTCACCTCGCCGCGCAGCACCTGCGCGAGGGTGCCGTCGATGAACTCGCGATGTCCGTAGAGTTGTTCGGCCAGGTGGGGTGAGGTGTCGGCGGTCAGGCAGTGGTCGACGTCGTCGAGGATGTTCTGCGCGCCCGCGATCAGTTCGGGGCCCAGGTCCCGCAGGGAGATGTTCAGCACGGTCTGTTGGGGAGCGAAGGCGTCGGCCCGGGTGACCCAGGGTTCGGGCGCGGTGGTGGCGAAGACGACGATGTCGGCGTCGGCCGAGGCGCGTGCGAAGGAGTCCTCCTGCTCCGCCCGGTAGCCGAGCCCGCTGATGCGCCGGGTGAGGGCGGCGGCGTAGGAGGCTTCCCGGTCGTGCACGACGAAGCGGCCCACGGACCACGACTGGGCGGCGAAGAACTCGGCGATGTTGCGCGCGATGACGCCCGCTCCGACCACGCACACACGGTCCGCCGTGCGTCCGCCGGTGAGTTCCTGGGCGCCCAGGACGGCCGACGCGGCGGTGCGGGCGGAGCTGATCTGTGACGCCTCCAGGCAGGCGAAGGGGTAGCCCGTCTCGTAGTCGTTGAGGAGCAGCGTGGCGGAGGCGCGGGGGATGTTCCGTTCGATGTTGCGGGGGTAGCTGGCTATCCACTTGATGCCGGAGACGCTGTGGTCGCCGCCGAGGTGGGCGGGCAGCGCGATGATGCGGGCGTCCGGCTTCTGGGGGAAGCGCAGGAAGTAGCTGTTGGGGTTGACCGAGTCGCCGGCGTCGTGGGTGAGGTAGGCGGAGCGGACCGTCTCGACGATGTCGGGGCGCGAGACGTCGATGAGGGCGCGCAGGGCGGCGCCGCCCACCACGTGGAAGTCGAACATGCGGGTCTCTTCTCTCGTTACCGGTGGGTGGGGTGTGCCGGCGGCTGGTCAGACGGCCACGGGATGGGCGCGGGTGCCGTCGAGGACGTCGGTGCCGAGGGTGGCGGCGACCCACATGTCGTCGTAGATCGTCTGGGCGTAGCGGTCGCCCATGTCCGGGGAGAGCGCCACGACGCGCGAGTCCGCGGGTATCCGGCCGGCGATCGTCTCCAGCGCCGCGAGCACGGATCCGGTGGATCCTCCGACGGGCAGGCCGTGTTCGCGGGCCAGGCGCCGGCACATGCGGACGGCGTCGGACTCGTCGACGAGGACGACGTCGTCCACCTGGTCGGGCCGGCACAGTTCGGGGCGGCGGCTGGTGCCGAGTCCGGGGATGTGGCGCGGGCCGGGGGGACCGCCGAACGTGACCGATCCGGTGGTGTCCACCGCGATGATCCGTGTCCACGGCGAGAACGCCCGGAAGTGCCGTGTGCAGCCCATGAGCGTGCCGGTGGTGCCGGCGCCGACGACCAGGGCGTCGACGTGCCCGATGTTCTTCAGGATCGAGGTCGCGGTGCGCCGCGCGTGGGCCTGGGCGTTGGCAGGGTTGGCGTACTGGTTGAGCCACACCAGGGCCGGGTCGGCGTCGGTCATCTCGCGGATGCGGGCGATCCGGGTGCCGAGGTAGCCGCCGTTGCGGTCCCGCCGGGTGACCTGTACGACCTCGGCGCCGAGGGCGCGGATGAGGGCGAGGCTCTGCGGGGAGACGTTCGGGTCGGTGACGCAGGTGAAGTGGTATCCGCGGGCCGCGGCGATGACGGCGAGGGCGATGCCGAGGCTGCCGGAGGAGGATTCCACGATGCGGCCGCCGGGCCACAGCCTGCCCCTGCGTTCGGCGTCCTCCACCATGCCCAGCGCGGACTTGAGCTTCACCGATCCCGCCGGGTTCATCCCCTCCAGCTTGAGGAAGAGGCGGCTGTCGGGGAGGAGGCCGTCGAGTTCGAGGAAGACGTCGTCGGTCACGATGTCGCAGGCGCGCTGGTAGATCATCGGTTCTCCTGCTGTCCGTTCGGCGGGGTGCGGGTCGCGCCGTCGCCGGGCCGGTGCGGGTCCGGCCGGGCGTCGGCGAGACGGCGCAGGAAGAGGGCTTCGGCGTGGGCCAGGGCGGCGATCTCCGCCGGGCTGACGCTTTCGTCGGTGCCGTGGATGTTCGACGGCGGGTCCTCGACGCCGCAGAGGATGATCTCGGCGTCGGGGTAGAGCGTCCGGAAGGCGGAGCAGACGGCGATGGAGCCGCCGGCCCCGACCTCCAGGGGCTGGGTGCCGAAGGCGTCGCGCAGGGCGTCGCGCATCACGGCGTGGGCCGTTCCGCCGGTGTCCGCGAGGAAGGACGGGCCGCTGGTGACGCGCCGGATGTCCAGGTGCGCTCCCCAGGGTGTGCGGGCGCGCAGATGGTCGGCGAGCGCCTCGTGGACCCGGGAGACGTCCGCGCCGGGCGGGGTGCGGACGCTGAGCAGTGCCTTCGCCGACGGCAGGAGCGCGGGTACGGCGTCGTCGAGGGGCGGTGACTGCACGGCGAGCACGGTGACGGCAGACTGGTTCCACAGCCGGTCGGCGATGGTACCGGCGCCCAGGAGGGCGACGCCGTCCAGCACGCCGGCCTCGGCGCGGAAGTCGGCCTCGGTGTACCGCGCGGTGTGCTCCGGCGGGGCCGCCGCGGCGGCCCCCGGCGCGGGGAGGCACGGGCTGCCCTGGCTGTCGTGCAATGTGGCCAGCAGGCTGATCAGGGCGGTCAGCGCGTCGGGGGTCGGCCCGCCGTACTGGCCCGAGTGCAGGGTCCTGGACAGGGTGGAGATCTCGACCTCGACCACGGCCATACCGCGCAGGGAGGTGGTGACGGTGGGGGTGCCCGAGGCGGCGTTCCCGGTGTCCGCGACGACGACGACGTCCGGTGTGGGCAGGTCCGGGTGCGCGCGCAGCAGTTTCTCCAGGTCGGCGTCGCCGGGCTCCTCGCAGCCGTCGACGAGGACGACGAGGTCGAGGCCGGGGTACGGCTCGCCGGTCAGGGCATCCTGCAGTGCGCGCAGGGCGGTGAGGTGCATGACGACGTTGCCCTTGCAGTCCGCGCTGCCGCGGCCGTACCAGCGGCCGTCGCGTTCGGTCAGCTCGAACGGGGGTGAGCTCCAGGCGGCTTCGTCCTGTGCGGACACGACGTCGTAGTGGGCGTAGAGCGCCACGGTCGGCGCTCCGGGTGGTCCGGGACGGCGGGCGTAGACCGTCTCGGTGCCGTCCTCGAAGGGGAGCAGCCGGATCTCGGAGAGGCCGGCGTCCGCGAGCAGGGCGCCGATCCGGCGGGCCGCGCGGTGGAAGTGGTCCAGGGACGGGGTGCGGGCGACGGTGCGCAGCGCGACCAGTTCCGCGAGGTCCTCGCGGGCTCTGGGCATCAGCGCACGCACGGTCGCGGCTGTGGGGGCAGCAGACATGGGGGTCTCCGGCGATGCGGGTGCGGTCGCTCAGGCGGCGGTGGGCGCGGGGCGGAGCAGCGGGTCCAGCTCCGCGAGGACCTTCTGGACGACCTCCCGTCCGGCCCTGAGCTGTGCGTCGTGCGTGCCGGCTCCCAGGTGCGGGGTGCCGAGCACGTTCGGCAGGGCGAGCAGCGGTGAGCGGCCCGGGGGTTCGGTGGCGAAGACGTCCAGTGCCGCGCCGGCCGGCCGCCCTTCGCGCAGTGCCCGGGCGAGGGCGTCCTCGTCGACGATGCCGCCGCGGGAGGTGTTGACCAGGAGCGCGGTCGGCTTCATGAGGGCCAGTTCGCGGGCGCCGACCAGTCCTGCGGTCTGCGCGGTCTTGGGCAGGTGGAGGGTGACGACGTCGCTGGAGGCGAGCAGTTCGTCGAGCCCGGTGGCACGCACGTCGCCGTGGCTGGTGTCCGCGTACGGGTCGTGGGCGAGGATGCGCATGTCGAAGGCGGCCAGCCGGCGCGCGACCTGCCTGCCGACCCGGCCGTAACCGACGATGCCGAGGGTCCGGCCCGCGAGCTCGGCCCCGACGAAGTCGGACCGGCGCCACTCGCCGTCCGTCAAGGAGCGCGTCGCGGCCTTGACGTGGCGCACCGAGGCGACGATGAGGCCCACGGTGAGTTCGGCGACGCTCACGGTGTTGGAGTCGGGGGCGTTGACCACGGTGATGCCTCGGGCCCGGGCGGTGGCGGTGTCCACGTTGTCGAGGCCGACGCCCGCTCGTGCGACGATGCGCAGCCGTGGCGCCCGGTCGAGCACCTCGGCGTCGACCCGGGTACCGCTGCGGATGATCAGCGCATCGGCGTCCGGCAGGGCCGCGAACAGGGCCGGGCGGTCGCGGCCGTCGACGTGCCGCACCTCGCACGTGACCTCTAGGGCGGCGACGGTGTCGCCGGGCAGCGCGTCACTCACGACCACGATCGGTGAAGGCACGGTTCTCTCCTTGGAGGGGACGGGATCACACGCCTAAGCCAAACGTTTGGTTTGTTTCACAGAAAGCCTAACGTTCGGATTGTTTTTCGTGGAGGTTTCCGGTGTGTGTCCTGCGTCACTTCCCCGGGTTCCCGTGCCCCGGAGCCCGGGTCAGAGCAACTGCTCCCGGTACCACGCGGCGTGGGCCGCGAGGCCCGCCGACAGTCCGGCCCCCGGGGCGCAGCCGCCCACGGTGCGCAGCCGGGACGCGTCGAACCAGTGGTCGACCCCGAACAGGTCCAGGAGGTGGCCGTCGCACCCGGCGGCGACCAGCTCCTCCCGGGCCCGTTCGAACGGCTGATCACCGCGCACCAGCGGAAAGCCGAGGTGCCGGTGCGTCGCCGCGACCAGCTCGCGCAGGCTGACCGGCCGGGGCGGACACACGTGGAAGACGCCGGCCGCCTGCCGCGCCGGCGCGGTCACCGCCATGCGGGTGAGCGCAGCGGAGAGGCTGCCGACCTCCGTGAGCGACAGCAGCGCCGAACCCTTCTCCGGCAGTCCCGAGCGCAGGGCACGCAGCATCCGCAGCAGGCCCGTCATCACCCACTGGTCGCCCCGGCCGTATACGAGGTAGGGCCGCAGGACCGAGCCGCCCGCCCCGAGCGTGAGCCGCTCGCCGGCCAGGCGGCTGCGGCTGGTCGCCGAGACGGGCCGCGGTTCCGCCTCGCCCTCGGCCGTCCCGCGGAAGGGCCCGTTGCCGTACACGGCCGCGGTGCTCAGCTGGACGAAGCCGTTCACCCCCGCCCGCCGGGCCTCGGCCAGCAGATGGCGTGTGCCGTCGGCGTTCACCGCGAGGCAGCGCTGCTCGTCCTTGCCGATGTAGGAGGCGAGGTGCAGCACGCGGTCCACACCGCGGCAGAGACCGCGCAGGGACGCCGGGTCCGTGAGGTCGCCGTCCACGACCTCGAAGTGCCGCCCCCGGGACGGGGGACGCCGGTGGGCCAGCACGCGCACCCGCACTCCCTCGGCGCGCAGCAGCGGCAGGACCGTGCCACCGATGAACCCGGACCCACCGGTGACGAGGACACGGGGGTGGTTCACCGGGCGGCGCCGCCCCACGGTGCCGGCGTGGCGTGGACGGCGAGTACGCACTCGTAGACGAGGGCGCCGTCCTGTTCGGCGGTCACCCGCACCTCGCGGGCGCCGTCGCCGCCGGACAGCCGCGCCCGGACCAGGCAGGGGGCGTCGAACTCCACATAACTGTGGAAGTGGTTGGTCATCACGGGCAGCAGGGCCGCGCCGGGGCCGGCGAGGCGTTGCGCGGCCTGCCGCGCCGCCTCCATCAGAAGCATGCCGGGGACGTGGTCGGTGGGGTGGTCGAAGAGGGTGGGGTGCGCCCAGTTGACGCGCAGCGGCCAGACTCCCTCGTGCGCGTCCCGCGTGCCGTGGTCCGCCGGCGGCCGGCCGAGCACCACGTCCGCCTCGGCGGCCCGGCCGACCTCGCGGGGAGGGACGGGCGCGGGCGGTTCGGGCAGGCTGTCGGGCACCTGGGCGTGCGCGCCCCGCAGCCGCCGATAGACGGCGGGCCGCAGGCAGTTGAGGGTCATCCGGCCGCGGCCCATGGGGACCTGCCCCCGCGTGAGGCCGACGTCCATCGTCATGCCCGCGAGGCGGCTGCCCCGGAAGGTCACGTCGGTGCAGTCGACGGTCAGTTCCACGTCGGCCGGGTGGCCGTCGAGCGTCAGGGCGTCCGCGCACAGGTGGATGCTCAGCTCCGTCATGAGCGTCGGATGATCACGGGGCAGGTCGTAGAAGAGGTGGCTGACGAGGGAGGACGTCTGGCGGATACTCTCGGCGGCCAGCAGCGGATCGTGCCAGCGCCCGCCGACGGGCTGGTAGAAGCCGTGGCCGCGGGGCCACTGGGCTCCTATGGCGAAGCGGTCGGCTCCGAGGCGTATCCAGTCGGTGAGCAGCACCTCCCCGATCGCTCTGCGGTGGACGAGATCGCGGGGTGCCGTCTGCTCGAACGAGAGGGGGCGCGGGCGTCCGGTGAGCGACGTGGTGCGGGTGGTGAGGGCCAGGGGTTCGGAAAGATCGACCGACATGTCACGCGGCTCCTGTCTACGCTGCTTCCCAGGGACACCGCTCAGCGGCCCGCCGGGATGCAGATGGTAAGGAACGACTGTTGAGCCATACAATACCCAACGTACGTTTTGTTTTATGGGCATGCAACCAGTCACTTCATGAACCTGACATGTCCGGGAACGAGGTCAGCACACGATGGCGCAACAGGAACGAGCGATCGAAACCAGGCGAAGGCTTCTGGTCGGCGCGGCCAAGGTCTTCGACGAACGGGGCTACGCGGCGACCAGCATCAACGAGATCCAGGAGCGCAGTGGCGTCACCAAAGGGGCCATGTACTTCCACTTCAAGTCCAAGGAGGAGATCGCGCGAGGGGTGATGGCCGCGCAGACCGAGGTCCCGGTCGAACCCCGCACGCCGTCGCTGTCCCCCTTGCAGCAGGTCATCGACCTCACCCATCTCCTGGCCCAACGGCTGCGCACGGACGTCCTGTTCCGCGCGAGCATAAGACTCACGGTGGAGCGGGGCACCTTCCAGGCGAACGACTCCGACCTGTACGACTGGTGGCTGCGGGCCTTCGGGCGGGAACTGGTGCGCGCCCAGGGCGCCGGAGAACTGCGGGAGGACGTCGTTCCGGAGGATGTGGCGGCGAGTGTGGTCGGCTCCTTCACCGGCATCCAGATGCTCTCCCACGTCAAGTGCGGCCTCAGCGATCTGCACGAGCGCCTGTCGCTCTGGTGGCAGCAGATCCTCCCGGGCATCGCGACGCCGGAAGCGGTGCGCAGGGCGCTGCCGGCGGGTTCACCGGAACTCGGCCCGGCCGGCGACGTGGGCTGACGGCCCGACAGAACGGTAAGGCCGGGGCCGGGACATGGTGTTCCCGGCCGGGGGAACCGGCCGCCGGGCAGCCGCCCCGCCGGGGGACCGGCCAACGGGCAGCCGCCCCCCTCAAGACTTCCCGAAGCGGCCCTCGTGGTGTTCCGAGCGGCCGTGTCCGGCACCCGTACCTGTACCCGTCGGCCGGAGCGCCGACTCCCGTTCCCGCGTCCCCGGCGGCGGCCGAGCCGCGGCGCACCGCCGTTCGTCCTGTCGTGGCCCTCGCGTGACCGTCAGGCGCTGCCGAAGAGGTCACCCACGGTCGCGGCGATCTTCCTGCGCCACGCGCCCGTACCGGTGGACCGGAGTGCCGGCTCCGCGGCGTCCCCGCGTCCCGCCGGTTTCCGCCCGGTCGGGAGGCGTGTCACCGTCCACCAGGAACTCCAGCAGCATCGGCCCTCGGCCGGCCAGCGCCTCCTGCCAGACGGGGGCCACCTGCCCGGGCCGCTCGCAGCGGGTGGCGGGCAGGCCGAGAAGCCCGGCGTAGTGGACACCTGGTCGGAACGGTAGGGACCGAAGCTCCACACCAGGTTGATCTGCATCACCGCGGCCATCAGCGTGAGCACGCCCGCGACGGCGAACAGCAGGCCGGCGGACTTGGCCGTGTACTGCGGGAAGAACGCCTTGCCGACCACGTCGCGGTCCGTCCGGCCGGGCTCGGCCCTCTGGGTGTGCTTCTGGTGGATGACGAGCGCCAGGTGGACCACCACGAGCGCCAGCAGCAGCCCGGGCAGCAGCAGGATGATCGCCCGCACCGCGCCGGGTGCCGCCGCCGTCTCCGCGTACGCCGTGCTGCTCATGGCGGGCGGGCAGGACGTCATGGTTGGTGCACGTCTTCGACGTCCGGCTGGAGGTGCTGACGTACACCTTCCGCACCGCGCTGTACGTGGTGCCGTTCATCGTCCATCACGCCACGAAACGTGCGTGCCTGGGGTTGCAGGCGGCCGACCGGCGGCGTCTGCTGGAGGGACGGGCGACCGGCGAGGTGCGGCGTGGCCCCGAGGGCGGATACCAGGAGGCGCGGACGTTGCTGCCCGCGTCCGAGGCGTACCGCATCCTCGTGCGCGGCGTGCCACGGCCGCGGGCTCACGGCACGGAGGTGTGGCGCTGGTTCCACAAGCACCGGATCCGCAACGCGCCCAGCCGGTGGTACTTCGGCAAGCGGGTGGAGCTGCCCGCCACCGAGGGACAGCTCCACCGTGTCCAGGTGGTGCGGGCCGCGCCGGGGAAGGCCGAGGAGAGCGACGGGTGAGCGAGGAGGCCGGGGCATGACGGACGACACCGCCGCACGGGCGGCCCGGGAGGACGGGGCCGCGTCGCGGGAGAACCTGCTCTCCGGCCCGCAGCCGGACGTGGCACGGGCGGCCGGGTACGCCGACGCCCCGCCCCGCATGGGGTTCTTCACCGACACCTCGGTGTGCATCGGCTGCAAGGCGTGCGAGGTGGCGTGCAAGGAGTGGAACGCCGTCCCCGAGGACGGCCTCGAACTGACCGGCATGTCGTACGACAACACGCAGGGCCTCGGCGCCGACACCTGGCGGCACGTCGCCTTCATCGAGCAGCGCAAGCCGTTCGGCGGCCAGGAGCCCGGGGTCGGGCACGAGGACCTCGACGTGTTCGCCGCCGCGTCCGCTCTGGCCCCCGGCCCGGCCTCGCCCGGCCCGGGGGCCACCGCTCCCCCGCCCGGTGCGGCCCCCGCGGGCGCGCCGGCCGGGGAGATCTCCCCGGTGTCCCCCGACGGCCGCACCGAACTGCGCTGGCTGATGGCCTCGGACGTGTGCAAGCACTGCACGCACGCCGCCTGCCTCGACGTGTGTCCCACCGGCTCGCTGTTCCGCACCGAGTTCGGCACGGTCGTCGTCCAGGAGGACATCTGCAACGGCTGCGGTTACTGCGTGCCCGCCTGCCCGTACGGCGTCATCGACCAGCGCCAGGACGACGGGCGGGTGTGGAAGTGCACGCTGTGCTACGACCGTCTCGGCGTGGGTATGGAGCCGGCCTGCGCCAAGTCCTGTCCGACCGACTCCATCCAGTTCGGGCCGCTGGACGAGCTGCGGGACCGGGCCGCCGCCCGGGTCGCCCAGCTGCACGCGGCCGGTGTCACGGACGCGCGGCTGTACGGCGAGGACCCCGAGGACGGCGTCGGCGGTGACGGGGCGTTCTTCCTGCTGCTGGACGAGCCGGAGGTCTACGGCCTGCCGCCCGACCCGGTCGTCACCACCCGTGACCTGCCGGCCATGTGGCGGCACGCGGCGGCGGCCGCCGTCTCACTCGCCGCGCTGGCCGCCGCCGGCTTCGTGAGGAGGCCGCGATGACCGGTTCCGATGTCACCCGGGACGGTGTGGAGGGCGCACGCCCCGGGCGCGACGCCCTCACCGGCGCGTATGCGGGACGCCGGCGGCGCCGCGGGCGCGGGCGCGGTGAGCGGGCGATGGTGCCGGACGCCGAATTCTCCTCGTACTACGGCAAGCCGGTCCTGAACAAGCCGACCTGGAAGCCCCTGGACATCGCGGGCTACCTCTACCTGGGGGGACTCGCCGGGGCGTCGTCGCTGCTGGGCGCCGGGGCGCACGTCACCGGCCGGCCGGCACTGGCCCGGACGGCGAAGACCGGGGCGGCGGGCGCGATCTCCCTCTCCCTGGTGGCGCTGGTGCACGACCTGGGCCGGCCCGCCCGTTTCATCAACATGCTCCGGGTGTTCAAGCCGACCTCCCCCATGAGTGTGGGGTCGTGGCTGCTGATGGGCTACGCGCCGCTGACCCTGGCCGCCGCCGCGACCGACATCGCCGGCCGGTACCGCCTGGTGGGCGCGGCCGCGACCGCGTCCGCCGCCGTGCTCGGGCCGGCCGTCGCCACGTACACCGCCGTGCTGATCTCCGACACCGCCGTGCCGACGTGGCACGAGGGGTACCGGGAGATGCCGTTCGTGTTCGCCGGGTCGGGCGCCACCGCGGCGGCCGGGCTGGCGCTGGCCTGCGTGCCGCCGGGGCAGACCGGCCCGGCGCGCCGCCTGGCCGTTCTCGGCGCCGCGCTCGAACTGGGCTCGTTCCAGCTGATGAAGCGGCGGATGGGGCTGGCGGCCGAGCCGCTGGAGCGGGGCAGGCCGCAGGCGCTGCTGCGCGCCGCGGAGGCGCTCACCATCGGGGGTACCGCGCTGGGGGCGTACGCCGGCGGGCGGAGCCGGGTGTCCGCCGCGGTGGCGGGTGCGGCGCTGCTGGCCGGTTCCGCGGCCCTGCGGTTCGGGATCTTCCACGCGGGAGTGGCCTCGGCGGAGGACCCCAGGTACACCGTCGTGCCCCAGCGGGAGCGGCTGGCGGCCCGCTCGCTTTCCGCCTCGGCCCGGACCGGGACCGCCGGATCCGAGTCCTGACGCGGGACCCTGTCGGCGCGGGGAGGGCGGCGCCGTCCGCCGGCCCCCGGACATCGCATCAGGCAGGTGGCGATCATCGACCAGGAGAACACCGGCAGGCGCAGCATGGTCATGCCCTGCGTGTGCTTGCGCAGCACCGTCCACAGGACCGCCCTGCCCATGACGATGGTTCCGGTGGTCGCGAGGAAGACCCCGGCGATCCACAGGTCGGGGCCGGCGCCGGGCGAGTGGGCGCTGTCCGCCAGCGGCGGGTAGGAGAACCAGCCGTCGTCGTGGGCGCCGCTCGGGGTGGCGAAGCCCGCCGGTATGACGACCGCGCCGAACACGTAGAGCCAGTAGCCCAGCAGTGTCAGCCGGGGAATGGCGATGCCGGGGGCGCCGATCTGAAGGGGCACCAGGTACACGCCCATCCCGACGGCGAACGGGGTGAGCACCAAGTAGATCAGGCCGGAGCCGTGGATGGTGAACAGCTGGCTGAGTGTGGGCGTCGACCAGGTGCTGTCCGGCGCGCCCTCGCCTGGCACCACCGGCACCGGCGGGAGGGAGGGGGCGGCGCTCCGTGAGGCGGCGTGCGCAGTTCGGGCTCGGCCACCGCGGGTACCCGCGGCCGTGGTGAGGAGGGGGAGAAAGGGAACCGGTGCCATGCCCACGCAGGAACAGGTGCGGCGGCTGCTGGCCGAGGGTCTCGGTTACGAGGAGGCCGGGCGCCGCCTCGGCATACCGGCGGGACAGGCGTTCCTGATCGCCACCGGGCTGCCCGCGGACGGCGGTGACACGCTCACCACCGACGAACAGCACCGCCCCGGAATGCCCCAGGAGTCGACCCAGCACCTGGTGAACCCGGCAGCGAAGAACCCGGCCGGCGAACCGGCCGTACGCGACTGGCTGCGGGCCCGGGCCGACGGCGACGCCCAGATGCGCCGGGCCGCGCGCTCCCACGACGCCTGACCGCCGTGCCCGCCGGGAGCGGGGACGGCCGCCGGAAAGCCGCCGGACGACGGCGGTCCGCCTCCGGATGCCGTGTCCGCACGCCTGCGGAACAATCGTCACAGGACGGAGGCTGACCGAACGGCGGGTGGACGGGTACCCGCGGCCGCATCGAGTACGACGGGAAAGGCGGGTGTGATGGGTGTGCGCACCTGGATCGACTCCTGGCCGGTCTACCGCCAGCTGAAGGGGACGGACCCGCTGGGCCGGGGAGCCGCCGCCAAGAGCGGCACCAGTGAGCGGCTGCGCCCGCGGGTCGCCTCGGCGGACCGGGTGGTGAAGTCCGTCTGCCCGTACTGCGCGGTCGGCTGCGGCCAGAACGTGTACGTCGAGGACGAGCGCGTCACCCAGATCGAGGGCGACCCCGACTCCCCCGTCTCGCGCGGCCGGCTGTGCCCCAAGGGCGCCGCCAGCCTCCAGCTGACCACCGGCGACGCCCGCGAGCACCATGTCCTGTACCGGCGCCCGCACGGCACCGACTGGGAGCGGCTGGACCTCGGCACGGCGATGGACATGATCGCCCACCGGGTGATCGAGTCGCGCCGGACCGGCTGGCAGTGGGAGGTCGACGAGACCCGCACCCGGCGCACCCTGGGCATCGCGAGCCTGGGCGGAGCCACACTCGACAACGAAGAGAACTACCTGCTCAAGAAGCTGTTCACCGCGCTGGGAGCGATCCAGGTCGAGAACCAGGCGCGCGTTTGACACTCCTCCACCGTTCCCGGTCTGGGAACCTCGTTCGGACGCGGCGGCGCGACCACCTTCCAGCAGGACCTCCAGCACGCCGACTGCATCGTCATCCAGGGCTCGAACATGGCCGAGTGCCATCCGGTCGGCTTCCAGTGGGTGATGGAGGCCAAGGCGCGGGGCGCGAAGGTGATCCACGTCGACCCGCGGTTCACCCGCACCAGCGCGCTGGCCGACCTGCACGTGCCGCTGCGCGCGGGCACGGACATCGCGTTCCTCGGCGGGATCATCAACTACGTCCTGCGGAACGACAAGTCCTTCCGCGAGTACGTGGTCGCGTACACCAACGGCCCCATTGTGCTGAGGGAGGACTTCCGCGACACCGAGGATCTCGACGGCGTCTTCTCCGGACTGGACCCCGACACCCGGAGCTACGACAACGAGACCTGGCAGTACGCGGGCACGGAGGTCGAGGCCGCCTCCGGCGAGCGTGACCAGGAGTACGAGGAGCGCACCGACGGCGGCAGCACGGTGACCGACGCCGCGCGCGGCGAGTCCCACGGCTCCGGCGGCGCGGCGCTCCCCGGGGGCGAGCCCGAGCGGGACGAGACGCTCACCCACCCGCGCTGTGTGTTCCAGGTCCTCAAGCGGCACTACGCCCGGTACACCCCACAGATGGTCGAGCAGATCTGCGGGGTCCCCGAGGACATCTTCCGCCAGGTGTGCGAACTGGTCACGGACAACTCCGGGCGCGAGCGGACCACCGCGTTCGCCTACGCGGTCGGCTGGACGCAGCACACGACCGGCGTGCAGTACATCCGCGCCGCCTCCGTGCTCCAGAGCCTGCTCGGCAACATCGGCCGGCCCGGCGGCGGCATCCTCGCCCTGCGCGGGCACGCCTCGATCCAGGGCTCGACGGACATCCCCACGCTGTTCAACCTGCTGCCGGGCTACATCCCCATGCGGCACGCCCACCGGCGGGAGACCCTGGACAGCTTCGTGGCGGCCGAGGCGGCGCACAAGGGCTACTGGGGCAACATGCGGTCCTACCTGGTCAGCCTGCTCAAGGCGTACTGGGGAGGGGTGGCCACCGAGGAGAACGAGTTCTGCTTCGACTACCTGCCGAGGCTCACGGGTTCGCACTCCACCTACGAGACGGTGATGGCCCAGCTGGACGGGGTCTGCAAGGGCTACTTCCTCATCGGCGAGAACCCCACGGTCGGCTCCGCGGACGCGAAGATGCAGCGCCTGGGCATGGCCCAGCTGGACTGGCTGGTCGTCCGGGACTTCTCGCTGATCGAGTCGGCCACCTGGTGGAAGGACGGCCCGGAGATCGAGACCGGTGAGCTGCGCACCGAGGACATCGGGACCGAGGTGTTCTTCCTGCCGGCCGCCGCGCACACCGAGAAGGACGGCACCTTCACCAACACGCAGCGGCTGCTCCAGTGGCACCACCAGGCGGTCGAGCCTCCCGGCGAGGCGCGCAGCGACCTGTGGTTCGCCTACCACCTGGGCCGGATCATCCGGGAGAAGCTCGCCGCGTCCACCGACGAGATGGACCGGCCGGTGCTCGACCTGGCCTGGGACTACCCCACCAAGGGGGAACACGCCGAACCGGAGGCGGAGGCCGTCCTCGCCGAGATCAACGGCTACGACGCGCAGGGTGAGCCACTCACCTCGTACGAACAGCTGAAGGACGACGGCTCGACCGCCTGCGGCTGCTGGATCTACTGCGGGGTCTACGCCGACGGCGTCAACCAGGCGGCCCGCCGCAGACCCGGCAAGGAGCAGAACTGGGTGGCCGGCGAGTGGGGCTGGGCCTGGCCCGCCAACCGCCGCATCCTGTACAACCGCGCCTCGGCCGACCCGGACGGCAAGCCGTGGAGCGAACGCAAGGCACTGGTGTGGTGGGACGAGGAGAAGGGCGCGTGGTCCGGGCACGATGTCCCGGACTTCAAGGCCGACAAGTCGCCCCGGTACCAGCCACCGCCGGACGCGACCGGCCCGGACGCCCTGTCGGGCACCGACGCGTTCATCATGCAGGCGGACGGCAAGGCGTGGCTGTACGTGCCGTCGGGGCTCACCGACGGCCCGCTGCCCACCCACTACGAACCGCAGGACTCGCCGTACCCGAACCTGCTGTACGGCCGGCAGCGCAACCCGGTACGGCACTTGCTGCCGCCGCACCCCGACAACCGCTACCAGCCCAGCGGCACCGAGCCGGGCTCGGAGGTGTTCCCGTACGTGGCGACCACCTACCGGCTCACCGAGCACCACACCGCGGGCGGCATGTCCCGCTGGCAGCCCTACCTGGCGGAACTGCAACCCGAGTTCTTCTGCGAGGTGTCGCCGGAACTGGCCGCCGAACGCGGTCTGGAACACACCGGCTGGGCGACGATCGTGAGCGCGCGCGGGGTCGTCGAGGCGCGGGTGCTGGTGACCGACCGCGTGCCGCCGCTCACGGTGCACGGACGCCCTCTCCACCAGGTCGGGCTGCCCTACCACTGGGGACCGAACGGCTACACCACGGGGGACGCGGCCAACGAACTGCTGCACATGTCCCTCGACCCCAACACCCACATCCAGGAGACCAAGGCGTTCGCCGTCGACATCCGTGCGGGACGCCGGCCGCGGGGACCGGCCGCCCCGGAGCTGGTGCGCGCCTACCGGGCCCGCGCGGGCATCGACGAGCACACCGGAACCGAACTCTGATGTCCGCGCCGCCCGGTGTGCCGGCCGGCCGGTGCGGCGGGTGGCGTGGCGGTCGCGCGGGTGTGGGTACTCGCCGGTGTGCGCGGGGAAGCGCGCACACCGGCTGTGGAGGTGCTGACGATGCGGACCGGACTGCTGAGGGCCATCGGAGCGGCGACCTGCGCCTACGGGATCGCCACCGCGTACCGGCCGGGCCTGCTGGCGCGCCCTTGCGGGCTGGTGGATCCGGACGGCCACGTGGGTCCGCACACCGCGATGGTCCTGCGCCCGCTGGCCTTGCGGGACGCCGCCACCGGCCTGGCGATGCTCGTCTCCCCCCAGGGGCCGGCCCTGGTCACGGCCACCACCCTGCGCATCGCCTCCGATGTCGGTGACGCCCTGCTCCTCGGCCCCGTCCTGCCCGGCCGCGTCCGCCGTGCCGGGGCCGCCGTCAGCGCCCTGGGCTGGGCCGCCCTGACGGTCGCGGGCCTCATCGGCAGGGACCGGCACGCCACGGGGATGTACTGACCCGCCGGCCGCCCTTTCACCGCCGGCGCCGGCCGGCAGCCGATGGCGACGGCCCGGCCGGCCGACGGCCCGTCCCGCCGCCGGGCCGTCGGCGGGGGCGCTCACCGCGGCGGGTCAGCCGGGGGGAAACGGGCGGCGAGCAGGGCCCGGTCGTCGGGGAAGGCGGCGTCGGGCTGGTGGTGCAGGAAGCGGTCGCAGAGTTCGTCGAGGCCGAGCCCGGCCGTGACGCGCGCGCACGCGGTGAGCCTCTCCAGGCCGACGGTGATGACCTCGCGGCGGCGTTCGACCAGGCCGTCGGTGTACAGCAGGAGGGTGTCGTCCTCGGCGAGGGTGCGGGCCGCCTGCCGGTAGCGGAAGCCGTGGACGGGGCCCAGGGGCGGGTTGGTGGCCCCGTCGAGGTAGGTGCTGGTGCCGTCGGCGTGGACGAGCAGGGGCGGCGGGTGCCCGGCGGCGGCGTAGGCCAGCGTGCGGGTGGGACGGTGGAAGACGAGGTAGCAGGCGGTGGCCATCCGGCCGGGGTGGTAGCGGCCCAGGAAGGCGTTGAGCTCGTCGAGGACCGAGGTGGGCCGGGCGCCGCAGCGAGGGACGATGTTGCGCAGGGCGGCGGTGATCTGCGCCATGACGGTGGCCTCGCGCAGTCCGTGCCCGGCGACGTCCCCGATGCTCAGGCCGATGTGATCGGCGTCCACGTCGTAGACGTCGTACCAGTCGCCGCCGACGGAGAGCAGGTCGCCGCCGGGGGCGTAGCAGGTGGCGGCGTCGAGGCCGGGGAGGACCGGCAGGCGTGGCAGCAGGCTGCGCTGGAGGCGTTCGGCGACCTGGTGCTCGTGTTCGTGCAGTCCGGCGCGGCGCAGGGCCTGGGCGATCTGCTGGGCCACGGCGACGGCGTGTTCCGGGGCGGCGCCCGGGTCGGCGCCGTGGATGACCAGCAGACCCAGGTGGGTGCCGTCCGCCTCCAGCGGGAGGGTCAGCGGCGGGGGCCCCGCGGCCGACGGCGGGCGGGGCGGGACCGGGGCGGGGAACGGGTGGTCCAGGTCGGTCCAGTCGGCGGCGGCCGGGGAGGGGTGTTCGCCGGGCTGGAGCGGCGGTACCAGGCGCGTGGAGTGCAGGCGCAGTTCGACGGCGGTGGCGCCCAGGGCGGGCAGCGCGGCGTCCTGGACCGCGCGGGAGACCTCCGTGACGGTGACCGCGGTGGCCAGGGCGGCGGTCAGGGTGTAGAGGTGCTGGAGCCGGCCGCGGGCGGCCTGTTCGGCGGCCAGCAGGCGGGCGCGTTCGGCCTCCAGGGAGCGGCGGAAGGCCAGTTCCCGGTTCAGGGCGGAGACCTGCTGGCTGAGGACGACGAACTGGTCGGCCCCGCCCAGGGGAAGCAGGTGCAGTTGGGCGGCGGGAAGCGGGCCGTCCCACCACTGGGCGCGTGCCCCGTGGCAGCGGAACCGGCGCAGACGGCCGTCGGCGTCCTTGATGGTCAGGGCGCCGGGTACCGGGCTGCCACTGCGCAGCCAGGTGGCCAGGTGGGCGCGCAGCAGCCGGGCGTCCGTGCCGTCCAGGTCGAACAGGCAGGCGCCAGGGGTGAGCCGGCTGTCGCTGCTGCGTGCCGCGGGGTTGGCGGCCAGGATGCGGCCGTCGGCCGCGCACAGCAGGACCGGGTGGGGCAGGAGTCTGGTGATGGCCCCGAACAGGCCAAGGCTCATGGCGTGACGGACGGATCGCCGAAGTACTCGCGGCCGACGGCGGCTTCCACGCTGGTGTCCGGAACCAGGTGCACCACGACCCGGCAGCCCGCGTCGCCTCGGGCGAGGGTCTGCTCGAGTTCCACACGCGCGTAGCCGAGGTTGCGGGCGGCGACGGTGCCGAAGACGTTGGAGGTCATCATGCACATCGACTCCCGGCCGACCACCTTCTCCGCGAACGGGCACACCCGGTTGCCCAGGACGATCTTCGTCGCATCCTGTTCGATGACGTGGAAGTCGCCCTTGATGCGGCGCTTGAGGTCCACCAGCGCCTCGGCGACCTGCTCACCGCTGAGCCGGTCCACGCCGAGGGCCTTCAGGTACATCTCGTCGATCTGCGTGCCGACCGCCTGCCCGACCACGCTGATGTAGCCCGAGGCCTCCTCCAGGCCGATCACCGACTCGAGCGCCGTCGCCAGCTCGCGCACCAGCGTCCGCAGGAAGACGTCACGGTCCAGCGCGATGTCCACGTCCGATGTGTGCTCCATGCCCACCCTCACCCGTCGTGCCGCACAGTGGGGCCGCAGTCGTGACAGTGCGGCCGCAGTTCGTGACGGCACCGTCCCCGCCACCGCCGATGACAGGCATCAGTGTGCCAGCACCGGCGCCGCGAGAGGTCGACGGGCATCCGATGTGCCGTGGCCGCGGCGGGTGGACGGCCCACGGGCGGCCGGACCGCGGCGGAACGGCCCGCGGGCGGGCCGGCGTTCGGCGGCGGACCGCTGGGCCGCCTCCCCCGGACGGGGCACAGGGCCGCCGGCCGTGAACGTCGCGCCCCGGCGAGCGCGGACGGGCCCGCCGCCCGCATCACGGAGTGCGCGACGCTCCGCTACTCGTTGGGCTCCGTGGCGCTGATGTCCGCCAGGGCGGAGTCGGTGTCGCGTTCGACGGCGAGGTCCCCGAGGGAGACGATGCCGACCGGACGGCCGGCCTCGACCACGGGCAGCCGCCGCACGGCGTGCTCGCGCATCAGCTCGACGGCCCGGCTGATGTCGTCGTCCGGCGAGAGGCTGACCAGGTCCTCGCTGCACGCCTCGGCGACTTTGCGCTCCGCGATGTCGCCGCCCTCGCACACCACGCGCACCACGAGGTCCCGGTCGGTGACCAGTCCGCGCAGCGTCTCGTCCTCGGCGACCAGGACGACACCGATGCCCTGGTCGCGCATCAGACGGGCGACCTCCACCACCGGGGTCTGCGGTCCCACCGCCACCGGCGCGGCCGTCATGATCTCGCGGACCTTGTTCACTGCCATGGGCTCTCCTCCACACGTTCACGCCGGCACGACCGCGCGATGAGCGCTCACCGGCCCCGGTTGCCCGTACCCGTACGACGTCTCCGGCTCCCGCACCGGGGGCGCTTTACCCCCCGATGGCAGCGCCCCGAAGCCCGGGTGGCGGCCCGCCGGACCCGCGGCGGACGCGTGCGGGCCGGTCAGGCGCCGATGGCGCGGTCGGCCGGCACGCGCACGTCCGTGATGGCGAAGCCGCTGCGCGGGCGCGTGGGAATGCGTCCTTCCCCAGGTGCTCCGGGGCCCGTTCGCACGACCGGTGTTTCGCCCGCACGGCGCCTGGACACCCGGCCGGCGATCACAGCGGAGGGTCCCGGCACGGCCCCGGTGAGCGGTCGGCAGTCAGTCCCGCGACAGAAGGATCGAGCCCATGGCATCGGACAGGACACCCGGAACGGCCCTGGTGACCGGGGCCTCCTCGGGAATCGGTGAGGAGTACGCGGGCCGGCTGGCGGAGCGCGGCCGGAACCTGGTGCTGGTCGCCCGGCGCGCGGAGCGGCTGGACGCCCTCGCGCAGCGGCTCCGCCGGGACAGCCGGGTGGAGGTGGAGACGCTGGTGGCGGACCTGGCCCGGCCGGCGGATCTCGCCCGGGTCGCGGAGCGGGTCGCCGGCGAGGACGTGGACCTGGTGGTGAACAACGCCGGCATCAACGGCTACGGGCCGTTCGCCGAGGTCGATCCGGCGCTGCTGGGCAAGGTGCTGGAGGTCAACGTCGTGGCGCCCACGGTCCTCACCCGGGCCGCGGTCCCCGGCATGGTGCGGCGTGGCCGGGGCTCGGTGGTCAACGTGGCCTCACTGCTGGCGTTCGCCGGGGACCTGCCGCCCGGTCCCCTGCCCCAGCGGGCCGTCTACGGCGGCACCAAGGGGTACGTGGTGACGTTCACCCGGACGCTGGCCGCCGAACTCGCCGGCACGGGCGTACGGGTCCAGGTCGTCTGCCCCGGGCTCACGGCGACCGAGTTCCATCTCGGTACCGGCGAGGAGCCGGTCGCGGGCGAGGCCCGGGTCCATGACGAGGGCGGCATGCCAGCGGCCGACGTCGTCACCGCGTCGCTGGCGGCGCTGGAGGACGGGGAGGTGGTGTGCGTGCCGGGCCTGCCGGACGCCGGGGCGGTGGCCCTCCTGTCGGCCGCGGAACGCGGCCTGCGCAGTGGCTCCGGCACCCGCGTGGCTCCCCGTTACCGCACGGCCGGGACCGACCCTGACTGACCCGGCCGCCGGGGTGTCCTCCCGGTCGCGCGGTTCGCCCCCCGCCGGCCCGCACCCGTCGGCGCCCGGTCGGCCGCGGTCAGGTCCGCTGGCGCAGGACGGTGACGGCGCGCGGGGGCAGGACCGGCGTGCCGTCCTCGGGGGCGGGGCCGGGAGACAGGACGTCACCCGCGAGACCGGGAAGGGGCACGGGTTCGTCGGTGCGGTTGACGAGGAAGAGGTATCGGTCGCCGTCCCGGGTGCGCACGGCCAGTTCGACGCGGCCCCGGGCCTGTTCGGGCAGCTCGCTGCGGATGCCCGCGTGGGTGAGGAAGGCGGGCAGGAGCGTGGTGAGTCCGGTGGGACCGAGGCGGGTGGAGACGTAGGCGGCGGAGCCCTGACCGCTGGTGCGGCGGGTGACGGCGGGACGCCCTGCGTGCTCTCCGCCGGTGTAGCGGGCGAGGACGTCGGTGGCGGGGTCGGTGACGGTGACACGGTCGGTCCACAGGTCGGCGGTGAGGCCGCCGTCGAGGGTGACCCGCTCGCCGTCGGGCAGGGGCCCGAACTCCTCGACGCGGATGCCGAGCAGGTCGCGCAGGGCGCCGGGGTAACCGCCGAGCCAGACGTGGTCGTTCTCGTCGACGATGCCGGAGAAGTACGTGGTGACCAGGTGACCGCCGTTCTCGGCGTAGCGGGTCAGTTCCTTGGCGAGGGTGGCGGGGACGACGTGCAGCACGGGGGCGATGACCATGCCGTAGCCGTCGAGGGGGGTGCCCGCGGGGACGACGTCGGCGCGTACGCCCACGTTGAGCAGGGCGGTGTACCAGTCGAGGGCTTCCTGGCGGTAGCGGAGCCGGGAGGTGGGGTGGGAGTCGAGTTCGCTGGCCCACCACGAGTCCCAGTCGAACAGGACGGCCACGGGAGCGGTCTCGCGCGTGGCGCCGGCGGCGGGGGCGAGGTGGCGCAGGGTGTCGCCGAGGCCCGTGACGGAGCGGAACAGCTCGCTGTCGGGACCGGCGTGCGGGAGCATCGCGGAGTGGTACTTCTCGGCGCCGGCGGCGGACTGGCGCCACTGGAAGAAACAGACGGCGTCGGCGCCGTGGGCGACGTGCAGCAGGGAGTCGCGGGCGAGTTCACCGGCGCGTTTGGCGAGGTTGACGGGCTGCCAGTTGACGGCGCTGGTGGAGTGTTCCATCAGGTACCAGGGCCGGCCGCCGGCGAGGTTGCCGGTGAGGTTGGCGGAGAAGGAGAGTTCGTCCAGGGACTGGGGGCCCGGGGTGCGGTAGTGGTCGTTGGAGACGAAGTCGACCTCGGCGGCCCAGTCGGAGTAGTTCATGCCCTTGGTCTCGCCCATGACCATGAAGTTCGTGGTGATGGGCACGTCGGGGGTGACGGCACGCAGGACGTCGCGTTCGGCGCGCAGGTGCTCGCGCAGGGCGTCGGAGGAGAACCGCTTGAAGTCCAGCTGCTGGGTGGGGTTGGGGTGGGAGGCGGCCAGGCGGGGCGGCAGGATCTGGTCCCAGTCGCTGTAGCCCTGGGACCAGAAGGCGGTGCCCCAGGCGTGGTTGAGCTGGTCGAGGGTGGTGTAGCGGTGCCGCAGCCAGGCGCGGAAGGCGCGGGCTGCGTCGTCGGAGTAGTCGTAGACGTTGTGGCAGCCCAGCTCGTTGGAGATGTGCCAGGCGGCCAGGGCGGGATGCGCGGCGTAGCGTTCGGCCATGGCCCGGGTCAGGCGCAGGGCGTGCTCGCGGAAGACCGGGGAGGTGGGGCGCCAGTGCTGGCGGGCTCCGGGCCACACCGTCTCGCCGTGGCCGGTGACGGGGAGGATCTCGGGGTGGGCGGTGGTGAGCCAGGGCGGCGGTGAGGCGGTCGCCGTGGCCAGGTCGACGGCGATCCCTCCGTCGTGCAGGAGGTCCATGATCTCGTCGAGCCAGCCGAAGTCCCAGGTGCCGGCGGTGGGCTGGATGCGGGCCCAGGAGAAGACGGCGAGGTTGACGATGGTGACACCGGCCTGCCGCATCAGCGCGACGTCCTCCTCCCAGACCTGCCGGGGCCACTGGTCCGGGTTGTAGTCGGCGCCGTAGGCGAAGCGGGGAGAGCCGTTGTCTCCCCGGCCGCGCAGCAGCTGGGACAGGGGGGCGGGACGCATGCTGTTCCTTCCGGGTGCATGGGGTGCGGGCGGCGGCGCCTGCCGGTCGGGGCGGCGCCGCCGGGCGGGGGCGCGGGTCAGCCGGTGCTGACGGTGAAGCCCTGCTCGTTGCCGTACTTGACGGAGGCGTCCTGCCAGGTCTTCAGGCCGGCCGAGAGCCTGGTGCCGGAGACGTAGGCCTTGCCCACGGTGTCGTTGAAGACGGAGTTGGCGTAGACCTGGTACGGCAGGTAGGACCAGTCGTCGGCGACGTTCGCGGCGGAGTCGGCGAAGACCTTGTTGGCCCGCTGCCCGCCGAAGTACGGGAACGCGGTGTCCTGGAACGCCTTGGAGTGCAGCTCCGAAGTGGTGGCCGGGAACGCGCCGTCGGCCACGCGGGTCCGCACGCCCTTACCGGCGTCGGCGTACTCAAGGAAGGCGTACGCCAGTGCCTCGTTGCCGCCGAGTTCCGGCATCGCCAGGGCGCTGCCGCCGTTCTCGGCGGAGGCCTTGGCGCCCGGGGTCCACTGCGGCAGCGGGGCGACACGCCAGTCACCGGAGGCGGCCTTCGCGCCGGAGGCGAGGTTGGCGGGCATCCAGGCGCCGATGGCGAGGGTGGCGATGGTGCCGTCGTCCAGGCCCTTGTACCACTCGTCGGACCAGCTGGTGATCGGGGAGACCAGCTTGTCGTCGAGGAGCTTCTGCCAGGTGCCGGTGTACTTCCGGGCACCCGCGTCCGAGAAGTCGATCTTCACTTTGGTGCCGTCGACGGTGTAGGGCCGCGAACCGGCCTGCCACAGCATGCTGGTGGTGAAGCCGGCGTCACCGGCGTCGTTGGTGATGTACGCCTTGGGGTTCGCCTTGTGCAGCGCGCGGGCCGCGTCGACGTACTGGTCCCAGGTGGTGGGGACCTTGATCTTGTACTTGTCGAAGACCTTCTTGTTGTAGAACAGCGCCATCGGGCCCGAGTCCATCGGCAGGCCGTAGACGCCGTCGCCACCCGCTCTTACGCCGTTCCAGGGGCCGGGGGTGAACTTGGCGGCGAGCTTGTCGGCGCCGTACGCCTTGAGGTCGGTGAGTTCCTTGGTCAGGGCGTACTGGCCCATCGCGTAGTACTCGATCTGCGCGACGTCCGGGACGCCCTTCTTCGCCGAGATGGCGTTCTGGAGCGCCTTGTACTGGTCGTTTCCGGTGCCCGCGTTGACAAGGTCGATCTTGACCTTGGGGTGCGCCTTCTCGAAGTCGGCCGCCACCTGCTTGAGCGTGGGTTCCCACGCCCAGACGGTGAGGGTGCCGCCCTTCTTCAGGGCCGCCCGGATGTCCGCCTCGGAGACCGCCTTGTGGCTCGGTCCCCCGTCGCCGGAACCGCCGCAGGCGGTCGCTCCCAGGGCGAGGGCACTGACGAGGCCGATGCCGCGCAGCAGGCGGCGGGAATGCTTGAGCATGGTCGTGCTTCCACTTCTTCGTGGCCGGAGCATGGCCGGGACCGTGACCGACGGGGAGGGTCTCAGGGGCAGGGAGAAGGGGGCGTGCGGGCGTGGTGTTGTGTACCGCGGGCTCCGCGGATGGCCGCGGGAGCGCGCGGGCGGGGATGGCGCAGGGGGCTACTCCTTGACGCTTCCGGCGGCGAGGCCGGACTGCCAGTACCTCTGCAACAGCAGGAACGCGGCGATCAGCGGCAGGACGGTGATCAAAGAGCCGGTGATGACGAGGTGGAAGACGGGCTGCCCGCCGGCGGTCTCGGCCTGGGCGTTCCAGCTGTTCAGGCCGAGCGTGAGCGGATACCAGTCCGGGTCCTTGATCATGATCAGCGGCAGGAAGTAGTTGTTCCAGGTGGCGACCACGCTGAACAGCAGGACGGTGACGATGCCGGGCGCCAGCAGCGGCAGGGCGACCGTGAAGAAGGTGCGGGCCTCGCCGGCACCGTCGATGCGGGCGGCCTCCATCAGCTCGGTGGGGACGGCCTCGGAGGCGAAGACCCACATCAGATACAGACCGAACGGTGAGATCAGCGACGGGATGATCACGGCCCACGGGGTGTTGGTGAGCCCCATGTTGCTGAACATCAGGAAGGTCGGCACCGCCAGGGCCGTACCCGGGACCGCGACCGCGCCGATCACGACGGCGAACACCGCGCGCCTGCCGGGGAAGGAGAACTTGGCCAGCGCGTAACCGCCCAGGACGGCGAGGAGGGTGGCACCGCCCGCGCCCAGGACGACGTACAGCAGGGTGTTCAGCAGCCAGCGGACGAAGACGCCGTCGTGGTAGGTGAAGGTCTGGGCGATGTTGTCCCACAGCGCGAAGTGGCCGTCGAACCACAGGCCGAAGGAATGGGCCAGCCCTGACTGGGACTTGGTGGCGCTGATCACCAGCCAGACCAGCGGCAGCAGGCTGTAGAGCAGGACCAGGCCGGTGAGCAGCGACAGCAGGACGCTGCGCCGGGGTCTGCCGGGGGTGTGCCGGCGGCGGCCGGCCCGCAGCCGGGGCAGGGCGCCCGGGGCGCCCGGCGACGTGGCCGCGGAACGGTCGGGGACGGTGGTGACAGGAGTGGCCATCGCCGCTTCACGCTCCCTTGCGCATGCCGCGCGTCTGGACGACATAGGCGATGACCATGGTGATCAGCCCCATGACGATGGCGACCGTCGCGGAGTAGTTGTGCTGCTGTCCGGAGAAGGAGAGCGAGTACGTGTAGTAGTTGGGGGTGTAGTCGGTGGTGATCGCGTTGCGCGCCAGCGGCTGGAGGATGCTCGGCTCGTTGAAGAGCTGGAAGCTGCCGATGACGGAGAAGATCGTGGCGATGACGAGGGCGCCGCGGATGGCGGGAATCTTGATGGCGGTGATGACGCGGAACTGCCCGGCGCCGTCGATCTCGGCGGCCTCGTAGAGGGAGTGCGGGACGACCCGCAGCGCCGAGTAGAAGATCAGCATGTTGTAGCCGACGAACTCCCACGTGACGATGTTGCCGATCGACGCCAGTACCAGGTGCGGGGAGAGCGGGTCGGGCAGCGAGACGCCGAGCGCGTCGTCGATGTCGCCGACGAGACCGAAACGGGTGCCGTACAGGAAGCCCCACATCAGGGTGGCCACGACGGCGGGCACGGCGTACGGCAGGAAGATCGCGATGCGGAAGAAGTCCTTGCCGTAGAGCCGGCCGCTGTCCAGGGCCAGCGCCACCAGCAGGGCGATGCCGAGCATGACCGGCACCTGGACGCACAGGAAGAGCGAGACCCGGCCGAGCGAGGCCCAGAACTGGTCGTCGTGCAGTGCCTGCCGGTAGTTGTCCAGGCCGACGAAGGCGGTTCCGCCGATCAACCGGGTGCGGTACAGGCTCAAGTAGACCGAGTACGCGATCGGGGCGAGGAAGACCAGGGCGAAGACGGTCATGAACGGGGCGATGAAACCCCAGCCGACCAGGCCGCGGCGGTCGCGCCTTCTGACTGCGGGCGGACGGCCTCCCGCGGCCGGCGGCGATATGACGGTCATGCTGCATCCTCGCGTCGTCGTGGGTGCGGGGGCCCGAGCCGCCGCACGGCAGAACGGGCCCCGCCGGCACTGCCTTATGTTTGCGCAAACATCGCCGGTGCCTGATGCTTACATTCCCGGCCTGCAGCGTCAATACTTCGGGAGAGAACGCGGGCCCGGGCTCGCGGCGCCGGCCGCGGCGCCGCGAACACCGGCGCCAACAGCTCTGTGCGCACGGGCCCGAGCGGTGGCGCGCGCTACTCTCGATCAGATCCGCCGCGCGCGGGCCCCGCGGGGCGGCCGGCACCACAGGAAGGGCAATCGTGCACCAGGACGTGAGCGACGCGGACCAGGCCGGTCAGCCTCGTCGGCGGCCGGCGGGCGACCGGCGGCGGAGCGTCTCCATGGCCGACGTCGCCCGGGCGGCCGGGGTCTCCTCACAGACCGTCTCACGCGTCTCCAACGGCCACGCGAACGTGGTCGAGTCGACCCGGCAGCGCGTCCTGCAAGCCATGAGGGACCTCGGCTACCGCCCCAACAGCGCCGCACGGGCGCTGAAGAGCGGGGAGTTCCGCACGCTCGGCGTCATCCTCTTCACCCTCTCCACCACCGGCAACGTGCGCACCCTGGAGGCGATCGCCACCTCCGCCGCCGAGGAGGGGTACGCCATCACGCTCATACCCGTGGCGGCGCCGCGGCAGACGGACGTGCGCGGCGCCTTCACCCGGCTCGGTGAGCTGGCCGTCGACGGGATCATCGTCATCATGGAGGTGCATCTCCTGGACGCCGCCGTCCTCAGCCTGCCGCCCAGCGTCCAGCTGGTGGTCGTCGACTCCGACGCGGGCGACCACTACAGCGTGATCGACACCGACCAGGCGGGTGGCACCCGCGCCGCCGTGCGGCACCTGCTCGACCTCGGCCACACGACCGTGGCCCATCTGGCGGGCCCCGACGGCTCGTTCGCCGCCCAGCGCCGCGCCGACGCCTGGCGTCAGGTGCTGGAGGAAGCCGGGCGCGCGGTGCCGCCGCCGGTACGGGGCGACTGGTCCGCGGAGTCCGGCTACCGGGCCGGCCTGGCCCTGGCGGCCGACCCCGACTGCACGGCCGTCTTCGCCGCCAACGACCAGATGGCACTGGGCCTGTTGCGCGCCCTGCACGAGAAGGGGCGCAGGGTTCCGGAGGACGTCAGCGTCGTGGGGTACGACGACATCCCGGAGTCGGCCTCCTTCATCCCGCCGCTGACCACCGTCCACCAGGACTTCGGCGCGGTGGGGCGGCTGTGCGTGGAGAGCGTGCTGCGGCAGATCCGCGACGACCGGCCGGAACACGGGACGACCCTGGTCCCCACCCGCCTGGTCGTGCGCGCCAGCACCGCCCCGCCGCCCGCGCGACGCACGGGACGGCGGGCCGCGTCCACCCGCGGGGCGGGGTGAGTGAGCCGCCGGGACGGCGGGTCGCCGGGCGGGTCGCCGACGGGGCCGGGGCCACCGCCGGCCCGGGCCCGCAGCGGCGTGCCCCGCCGTTCGGCCCGCGTCACCTCCGGACCGGCGGACCGATCCCGGCAGCGGGCCGGCACCGCCCCCCGGTGACCTGCGGTCCACCGCCGCACGCCGGGTGCCCTGGCCTCGCCGACGAGGCGGCACCCTCCCCCGACGACACCGCGCGGACCGCACCGGCACCGCCGGTAGCGCGTGCCCCGCCGGCCGGCCCCGCAGCGGCGTGCCGTGCCGGCCACCCCTGGTCGCCCCCGGCCACCCCCGATCGCCTACGGCCCCGCCAGCAGCCGATCCCCGGGAGCGCCGACCCCGGTGCCGGGACGCCACCCTCCCCAGCGCACGCGCCGCAATCCGCCCCCCGGATGCCCGGCGCCGGGCATCCGGCGCCCCGGTAGCGCCTGCCCCACCGGCCGGCCCGTCACCGCCGGACCCGCAACGGTGTGCCCCACCGGACCGGCCCGGGGACCGCCCGCCCCTGCCGGAGCCGCACCGGCCCGTCCCCACCCCCGGGCCCGGCGGATCCCCGCTCCCCGCCGTCCGACTCCCAGCGGCAGCAGCCCCGTTACGCGTCGGAATCCTTGACAGGCCCCCGAGCCGGTGCCACTCTTCCGGCTCAGAGTTTACGTAAACATCGGGCACCGCAGTCTGAGGACCTGCTCGTGCAGGCCCCTCCCCGCCACGGATGTTTGCGTAACCATCACCGGTTCCACCCGCCGGCCCCAAACCTCCCGTGCCTGGACGCCTGCCGGCAGATCCATGCCCCGCCCCGCACCTGAGAGAGACCGCCATGCGCACACGCGTCCGCACGTCCCGCACCACCCACCGGTTCCGAGCCCTGCTGGCGGCGACCGCCCTCGCAGTGAGCGGTGGAAGCCTGGCCGTCTCCGCACCGGCGTCGGCCTCCGGGCACCCCGCGCTGGACTCCAGCCGGTTCAAGGGCGTGAACTGGGCGGACCCGCGCGACAATTACGCCGACGACCCGGTCGTCCTGTCGGGACTGTCCACCTCCGACACCTACGCCCGGACGTTCGCCAAGGCGACCCGGGTCATAGCGGCCTTCCGCGCCAATCTCGGCGCCGACACCGTGCGACTGCCGGTCAACCCGTACACGGTCGACGGCCCGTACTGGAAGTCCTACCGCGCCGTCATCGACGCGGCCGGCCGCCAGGGCTTCAAGGTGATCCTCTCCTACTGGGAGGGCACCGGCGCCCGCAAAGACGGACTCATCGACGACACGGCGGCGTACCGGACCATGTGGGACACCGTGGTCCGCGCCTACCGGGCCGACCCCCGCGTCTACTTCGAGCCGATGAACGAGCCGCATGGCTACACCGACGCCCAGTGGGCCGACATCGCCGCCGACTGGCTCGACACCTACCGGAGCGTCCCCCGCGACCGCGTCCTCGTCTCCGGCGCCGGCTACAACGACCACGTCACCTCCGTCTGCGCCGACCCCCGCCTGCGCGGCACCTACCTGTCCCTGCACCACTACGGCTTCTGGAAGGACTACGCGACCTACGACCAGTGGGTGGCCGACCTCAAGGAACGCATCGGCGACTGCGCCGGCCGGACGGTGGCCGACGAGTTCGGCGCTCCCATGACCACCGGCCTGGACTACGACCGGCCCGACGACGCGAACAATTCCGTCAACTACGTCCAGGCGGTCACCGACACCTTCCGCGAGCTGCACATGGGATCGGTCTACTGGCCTGGCCTGCGCACCGGCGACACCTACTCGCTGGAGGAACTCACCGGCGCCCCCGACCGTCCCTGGCTGGCCACCACCAACCGCTCCGGCGCCGACCGCCTCGCCTGGGGCTGGGGGCGCGGGAAGCCCGTACGGGGCTGACGGCCGGGCACCAGCACCCACTCCCCCTGGAGGAACACCATGCTTCCTATCCGCTCCGGCCGGTCGTGGCGGCGGGCCCTGGCCGGCGGGCTGGCCGCGCTGGTCCTCGCGCCACTGGGCGTCCTCACCGCCGCGCCGCAGGCAGCCGCCGCCGGCACCTCCGCGTTCAAGGGCGTCAGCTGGGCCGACCCGCGCGACAACTACGCCGACGATCCGGTGGTGCCCTCCGGGCTGAGCACGTCCGACGGATACGCCACCGTCAAGGCCAAGGCCACCGCGATCCTCACCGGCTTCCGGAACAACCTCGGCGCCAACACCGTCCGGCTGCCCGTCAACCCGTACTCGGTGGGCACCGGTTGGTGGAACGCGTACACCGGCGCCGTCGACGCCGCCACCGGCATGGGATTCAAGGTGGTCCTCGGCTACTGGGAGGGCCCCTCCCACAAGGACGGCAAGGTCGACGACACCGCCGCCTGGAAGGCCATGTGGAACACCGTCACCGCCAAGTACGGCAACAACGCCCTGGTCTACTTCGAACCGATGAACGAGCCGTTCGGTTACAGCGCCTCGGCGTGGGCCGACACCGCCGCGGGCTGGCTCGGCGACCACCCCGCAGTCCCCCGTGACCGGGTGTTCGTCAGCGGCACGGGCTACAACGACCACGTCACCTCCGTCTGCGCCGACTCCCGCCTCGACGGCACCTACCTGTCCCTGCACCACTACGGCTTCTGGGGCACCCACACCTACGACGAGTGGGTCAAGGATCTCAAGAACCGCATCGGCGGCTGCGCCGGGCGCACCGTCCTCGACGAGTTCGGCGCCCCGATGACCACCGGGCTGCGCTACGGCGACGCCGCCGGCACCGACAACTTCGTGCGCTACCTGCGCGCCGACACGGACACCGTCCGGTCCCTGGGCATGGGGTCCGTCTACTGGCCCGGACTGCGCAACGGTGACACGTACAGCATGGAGGCGCTGCACGGCTCCGGCACCAGCCTGTCCCTGACCACGAACAACTCCAGCGGTGCCGACCGCCTGCGTCACGGCTGGGCCCTCACCTCGGCCGGCGGCGCCGACCAGCGGTGGACCCGCGGCTGACCCGGGGAGGCCGCACGGGAACGGTCCCGCGCGGCCCCGCCGCGGCCGGCGGCCGGCCGGGGTCAGGAGGCGGCGAAGCGTGCTGTCCGCCCCCCTGCGACCGGGTCCGTGAGGTACCCGAGGTGAGTCGGGCAGGGCACGTCGTCGTTGGATCCCGGCCGGAGTCGTGAGGCCGGGCGCGGCGGCCGTCGGCGAGATCACCGGTCAACGCGGGCCGCCGGGGCCGGCCGGGCAGGCGGCCCCGGCGGCCCGCGCGCCGGCGCGGGGTGATCCCGGGCCGCCGCGCCGGGCCGGGCGTAGTCTGCTGGTTGAGGCAGCCATGGCCGGTGACGTGCGCATCCGACTCCTGGGCGGTTTCGACGTGGTGGTCGGGGACCGCCCGGTCGCCGCCGGGGCATGGCGGCTGCGCAAGGCGCGGAGCCTGTTGAAGGTGCTGTGCCTGGCGCCGGGGCACCAGATGCACCGTGAGCGCCTCTACGACCTGCTGTGGCCGGACCTCGAGCGGCGGGCCGCCGCGAACAACCTGCACCAGGTGCTGTACGCCGCGCGCCGCGCGCTGACCGGCACGGGGGCGGCCGGCGATGTCGTCGTACTCCGTGACGACCTGGTGCTGCTGGGCCCCGACGGCGGTGTGCGCATCGACGTCGACGAGTTCGAGGAAGCGGCCCGCCGGGCCACCCGCGACGGCGCCGCCGCGCCGCTCGGGGCCGCGCTCGCCCTGGCCGAGCCCGGACTGCTGCCCGAGGACCGCTACGAGCCGTGGGTACGGGAGGCCGCCGACGCCCTGGCGGAGCGGTGCGCGGCGATCCGGTGGGGGCTCGCCGAGGCGCTCCGGCGCGAGGACCGTACGGACGAGGCGATCGAGGTGCTGCGGACGCTGCTCGGCGCGGACCCGCTGCACGAGCCAGGCTCCCGGGCGCTGATGACGGCACTGGCCGCCGGCGGACGTCGCCGGGAAGCGCTCGCCGTGTACGAGGGGCTGCGGGACGCGCTGCACCGCGACGGCGGCGCCGATCCCGACCCGCGGACGCGCCGCCTCTACCGCACGCTGCTGGCCGGCTCCGTCCAGCAGCGGGAGGAGGAACGGCCCGTACCGCGGCACAATCTGCCGGCGCAGGCGGGCGCCCTCATCGGCCGGCAGCGTGAGACGGCCGAGGTCGAGGCACTGCTCGGCCGATCCAGGCTGCTGACCCTCACCGGCACCGGCGGCTGCGGCAAGACCCGGCTGGCGCTCGCGGTGGCCGCCCGGCAGACCGGCGCGTTCAGGGACGGGGTGTGGTTCGTGGACCTCGCCGCGCTGACGGAACCGCATCTCGTGCCCGACGCGGTCGCCGCCGTCCTCGGACTGCAGCTTCCCCCGCCCGGTTCGGCCCAGGAGGCCCTGGTCTGCCAACTGGGCGGGCGGGAGCTGCTGCTGGTGCTGGACAACTGCGAACACCTGATCGAGGCGTGTGCCGCGTTGGTCTCGCAGATCATGGCCCGCTGTCCGGGGGTCACGGTGCTCGCGACCAGCAGGGAGCTCCTGCGCAGCTACGGGGAGCGGACCTTCCGCGTGCCGTCGCTGGGCCTGCCGGACCCGGGCCGGCTGCCGTCCCTCGCGGAACTGGGTCGTTTCGCGTCGGTGCGGCTGTTCGTGGAGCGGGCCGGCGAGGCCTGCCCGGGGTTCGCGCTGACGGCGGCCAACGCGGCGGCCGTCGCCCAGATCTGTTTCCGGCTCGACGGGATACCCCTGGCTCTGGAGCTGGCCGCGGCCAGGGTGCGGGTGCTGGCCCCCGGCCAGATCGTCGAGCGGCTCGACGACGCCGTGTCGCTGCTCGGCCGGGGCAGCCGGCGCGCGGTGACCCGGCAGGAGACCCTGCTGGCGGCCCTGGAGTGGAGTCACCGGCTGCTCGACGCGGACGAGCGGTGTCTGCTGCGCCGGCTCGCCGTCTTCACGGGAGGCTTCTCGCTGGCCGCGGCGCAGGAGGTGGGTGCCGAGGGCGAGGGCCGCGAACGGGTGCTGGACGTGCTGGGCAGGCTGGTCGACAAGTCGCTGGTGGGGGTGGAGCCGCGGCAGGACGAGGTGCGCTACCGGCTGCTGGAGACGGTCAGGCAGTACGCGGCCGGGCGGCTGCGCGCGGCCGGTGAACTGGCGGCTGCCGAGGCCCGCCACCGGCGTTTCTACCTGGCGCTCGCCGAGCGGCGGGACCGCGAGCCGGCCACCGGGCTGTCCGGGGCGACCTCGCTGGAGCTGGAGGCCGACTACGGCAATCTGCGCGCCGCCCTGTCGTCGCTGCTGCGCAGTGATCCGCAGGCCGCACTGCGTCTGGCGGTCGCGCTGTGGCCGTTCTGGTCCGAGCGCGGGCGGCTCGCCGAGGGGCGGCGCTGGCTGGACGCCGCGCTGGCCGCCGCGCCGGGGCCGAGCCCGCAGCGCGCCCGGGCGTTGATGGGGCAGGGGGTGCTCGCGGTCCGGCTCGGCGACGGGTCCCCCCTGGCGGACATCGGCGCGCGGATCGTCCGCGACCACGAAGGGCGGTCGGCTCCGGCGGAGCTGGCGTACGCCTACTACCAGCAGGCCGTGCTGCTGTGGATGCGCGGGGCGTGGGAGCGGGCCCGCGAGGCGCTGGACCGGGCGTGCGAGCTGGCCCGTGACGTGGGTGAGCCCTCGGTCCTCGCCGCCGCCGCGCACACCGAAGGGGTGTGGGCCGTGTGCCGGGGCGACGGGGCGCGCGCCCGCGCGGCCTACGAGAGCGGTCTGCGGCTGCTGGCGCAGGTGGGGGCGGGCACCGGCCCGTTCCTGGTGGTCATGACCCCCGGCTACGTGAGCGAGGAGGACGCGGCGGGGCAGGTCTCGCTGTACTTCGAGGAGACGGTCCTCACGGGCCGGGCGGTGGGCGCGGCCCGGGCACGCGGGTACGTGCTGGCCAATCTGGCCTGGGCGGCCCGGCTTGAGGGAGATGCCGGCGCCGCCGTGGCGGCGGCCGAGCACAGTGCCGACTGCTTCCGCGCACTCGCCGACCCGTACGGACGGTCCCTGGCCCTCAACACCCTGGGCAACATCTGCCGGAGCCGGGGCGATCACGCCGCCGCCCAGGAGCATCTCGAGGCGGCCTTGGCGATCAGGCGCACACTCGGCGACCGCCGGGAGGAGGACATCACCCTGGGCTGTCTCGGCCTGCTGCGCCTGGCCCGCGGCGACACCGAGGGCGCACGGGCGTCCATCGCCGGTGCCCTCGCGCACTTCGAGGAGACCGACGACATCCCGGGCACCACCAACAGCCTGCTGCACCTCGCCCTGGTGGCCCGGGCCGCCGGGGAGACGTCCCGGGCGCGCGCCCTGCTCACCCGTGCCCTGCGGCTGGAGCACATAGCCGGCTCACCGTGCGCCGCGGGCTGGGTCGCCCTGATGCTGGCCCGACTGGCGTGGCAGGCCGGCGACCGCGACGCGGCCCGGGCGGCGGCGGACAGCGCGCGGGCGCTCTTCGCCCGCCTGGGTGACATGCGGGGCACAGCCGTCCTCGGGCGTACCGCGCCCTGGGCGCGCGGCGACCGCTGAGCGGCTGTTGAGAGCTGTTGAGTGGCTGCTGAGCGGCGGCGCCTAGTGTCTGAAATGTCCAGCAGGCAGACACGCACGGAGGCCATCATGCCGGTCGACACCACGAAGGGCGTCCTCGGTGACGCCACCATGGGCGAGCTGGAGGCGGGGCTGCGCGGTACCGTCGTCCGTCCCGGCGACGCCTCCTACGACGAGGCCCGCGCGATCTGGAACGCGGCCCACGACAAGCACCCGGCTCTGGTCGTGCGCTGCGCCGGGACCGCGGACGTGCTGCGCGCGGTGGAGTTCGCGCGCAGTCAGGACCTGCTCGTCGCGGTGCGCGGCGGCGCGCACAGCATCGCCGGGTTCTCGACCTGCGACGGCGGCATCGTCATCGACCTGTCGGGCATGCGGGGCGCCGTGGTCGATCCGGTGCGGCGCCGGGTCGTCGCGCAGGCCGGGATGACCTGGGGGGACCTCGACCACGAGACGCAGGCCTTCGGCCTGGCCGTGACCGGCGGCCTGGTCTCCTCCACCGGTATCGCCGGGTTCACCCTCGGTGGCGGGGTGGGCTGGCTGCTGCGCCGCCACGGGCTTGCCTCCGACAACCTGACGGCGGCCGAGGTGGTCACCGCCGACGGCCGGGTGGTGCGGGCCGACGAGCGGGAGCACCCCGAGTTGTTCTGGGCCCTGCGGGGCGGTGGCGGCAACTTCGGGGTCGTCACCTCGCTCGAGTACGCGCTGCACCCCGTCGGTCCGCAGGTCCTGGCCGGTCTGATCGTCTACCCGCTGAGCGAGGCCAGGCAGGTCGTCACCCGCTGGCGCGAGTTGATCGCGGACATGCCCGACGAACTGACGACCCTGATCGACCTGACGACGGCTCCTCCGGTGCCGTTCCTGCCCGGGGAGGTCCACGGCACCCGGGTCGTCGTGCTGGCCGCCATGTACGCGGGCGCCCCGGCGGCCGGTGAGACGGCCGTCGCCGCGCTGCGCACCCTGGGCACACCGATCGCCGACGTCCTGGGCCCCATGCCCTACACGGGCATGCAGTCGCTGCTGGACCCGCTGTGGACGGCCGGCGCGCACAACTACTTCACGTCGGCGTTCATCGAGCCCACCGACGCGGCCGTCGACGCGCTGCTGCGACAGCACCGGGCCACCCCGACGCCGTTCAGCGAGCTGCACATGCACCAGCTGGGCGGCGCCTTCTCCCGTGTGCCCGCCGGGGCCACGGCCTTCAGCCAGCGGCGGGCGAGCGTGCTGTGCAACGTCATCGCGCGCTCTGCGGAGGCGGCGGGCTTCGAGGACCACGTCGCCTGGGCGCGCGGCGCCCGGGAGGAGATCGCCGGGCACGGCGGTGGCAGCATGTACGTCAACTTCACGGGCGACGCCAGTGAGGACAAGGTGCGCGCCTCCTACCCCGGGGAGGTCCACGAACGGCTGGTGCGGGTCAAGGACGCCTACGACCCCACGAACCTGTTCCGGCTGAACCAGAACATCCGGCCCTCGGCGGCGGCAGGCTGACCGGACCGGACGGAGCGGCCCGGGGTTCCGGGCCGCTCCCGCTCACGGCGGCGCGCGGCGGTCTCAGACCGTTCCGTCCGCTCCGTCGCGGTCGAGCGTGCCCCATCGGCCGGGCTGTGCGGTGATGATGCGGCAGGCCTCCGTGATGACGGGCTCGGCGATCCACCCGAGGGGTTCGACGTCCGTCACCAGGGGCTCGTTGTCCGGGCCACGGGCCGCTTCGGAGCCGTGCAGGACCCAGGGCCGGGTGCGGGCGTCCTTGACGTGGGGAAGGTGGCAGTAGTCGTACAGCCGGCGGGCGACCCAGACGGCCGGGGGCCGATCGCCCCACCAGTCCTCGATGTCCAGGCAGCTGGCGGACAGGCCCGGCAGTCTGATGCCGGTCAGGTCGTCCTTGCTGCTCATGCGCGGCAGGTCGCGTTCGGGGCCGCGTGACCAGCGGACGTAGAGGCCGTGGCGGCCGGTGACGAGCCCGGTCAGCTCGTCGAGGCTGGTGAGGGTGGGGAGTTCGGCAGTCGTACTCATGGCGCGGCGGGTGGGGTGTGACGGACGGTCAGGCGGTGAGGAGCGAGTCGTCCTCGGTGCGGGCGCCGGGCAGCCGGTGGCGGGCGGCGACGAGGGCGGTGTCGATGTCACGGGTGCCGGTCGACACGCACAGCGTGTAGGCGACGTCGTCCATCCGCCGGCGCACCTCGGGGCTGCCCTCTTCGGCGTGCAGGATCCGCAGCGTCTCGTACTGTTCGATCAGATTGGTCAGTACCGCGGGGTGGGCCATGAGCATGGAGGGTCTCCTGAGCGCCGTCATACACGTGGTGTCTACATCGATCCGTGTGCCCAAAGTTCCGGCCACCACTCCCCCCAATACCGTTCCGGCGCCCCGGAGTCGGGGACCCGGACACGAGGAGGGGGGCGGTGGACAGCGGACTGCCACCCTGCCCCGTCGGTAGGGGTGTCACCCGCGTCCGGCGTCCGGGGCCACGGCCGTCAGAGCGGCGGTGCCGCCCGCCACGCACGTCCGCACGCGCGTCCGAGCTGATCGGGATCGGGCCCACGGCGCCGCCCGCCGGCAGCCCCGAGGTCCGGCCGGGCTGTGCCCCGACCCCGACTACCTGCTCCTCGGCCGGCTGTTGGAGCAGGTGACCGGTACCACGGCCGAGGAGTGCATCATCCGGGACGTCATCGAGCGTGCTGGGCCGCGGTGCCACCGGGTTCCCGGCGGAGCCGCGCATCGGGGGACCGCACCCGCACCGGAATGAGGGGCCCTCCGCGCCGGCATGAGAGTGCGCCGGCCCCCGCAGTAATAGGAGGTGCAGGTTCCACTGCGGATTCTGCGGAGACCGGCGCTCCTGCTCGCATACCCCCGGATGCGTCCGATACGCCCGATCCCTCCCCGTCTTCCTTCGCGGCCCCGCCCGGTACCGGCGGAGCCGCCGCAGCACGAGTGGGGCCCGGCCGTTTGCCGCCCGGCCCCCCACGCGCCCCCCACACCCCCCACGGTTC
>NZ_JBIDDP010000022.1:0-101187 GCF_043195475.1 Streptomyces sp. Y20 | reverse complement strand
GCCGGAACCGTGGGGTTCCGGCCGCCCCGGCGGCACGTTTCTGCTGAGGCGCGAGCGGAGGCTCAGGCCTCGTCGTGGGCGGCCACCGCGCGACGCGCATCCGCGTCCAGGACGCCCCAGCTGATCAGCTGCTCGGTGAGGACCGAGGGGGACTGGTCGTAGATGACGGCGAGTGTGCGCAGGTCGTCCTGGCGGATCGAGAGCACCTTGCCGTTGTAGTCACCGCGCTGGGACTGGATCGTCGCCGCGTAGCGCTGAAGGGGGCCCGCCTTCTCGGCCGGCACGGTGGCCAGCCGCTCCAGGTCAAGGACCAGCTTCGGCGGCGGCTCGGCGGCGCCGCCCGGCGTGGTGCCCGGCAGCAGCTCCTGCACGGGAACGCCATAGAAATCGGCCAATTCGGCAAGGCGCTGCACGGTCACGGCGCGGTCGCCGCGCTCGTACGAACCGACCACCACGGCCTTCCACCGCCCCTGGGACTTCTCCTCGACACCGTGGAGGGAAAGGCCCTGCTGGGTGCGGATGGCCCGGAGCTTGGCCCCGAGCTGTTTGGCGTATTCGCTGGACATATAGCTCCCCGGACACTGTGTCGACGCGGTCGGCTGTCTTCCCGCCGCACCGCTGGTAACTCACTGTGAGGTTACGCAGCGTGACTCTTGTGCGTCAAGCCGAATGGTCCACACCGACTCTTCCGTGGTGGCGGCGGCTCACTGGGCCGAGGGGGTGACGGCAGCGCCGCTCCGGGCACCTGCTACCGTAGGTGGCGCAAATCCGACGTCCTTTAAGGTCCGTCCCGTGAGGCGGAGAAGGAGGTCCGTTTCTTATGGACTCACACGCGAACCCGTCCGCCGACGCGCGGCCCGTCCTCGAGGGCCCCGACATCGCGCGGGTGCTCACCCGCATCGCCCACGAGATCGTCGAGCGCGCCAAGGGCGCCGACGACGTGGTGCTCCTCGGCATTCCGACCCGCGGCGTCTTCCTCGCCCAGCGGCTCGCCGCCAAGCTGGAGCAGATCACCGACCGGACGGTCCCGGTCGGCTCGCTCGACATCACCATGTACCGCGACGACCTGCGCCTGCACCCGCCGCGCGCGCTGGCCCGCACCGAGATCCCCGGTGACGGCATCGACGGCAGGCTCGTCGTCCTCGTCGACGACGTGCTGTTCTCCGGCCGCACCATCCGCGCCGCCCTGGACGCCCTGAACGACATCGGGCGCCCGCGCGCGGTCCAGCTCGCGGTCCTGGTCGACCGCGGCCACCGCGAACTGCCCATCCGTGCCGACTACGTCGGCAAGAACCTCCCCACGTCGCTGCGGGAGACGGTCAAGGTCCAGCTCACCGAGGAGGACGGTCGCGACACCGTGCTGCTCGGTGCCAAGCCGGCCGGCCAGTAGCAAGTCGGGCGCCCGGCCGCTCCGGCGCGCCGGCACACGCACCGGCCTGCCCTGCTTCTCCCCATTTGAACTGCCTTACGGAGCCTGACAGATGCAGCGTCATCTCATCTCGGCCGCCGACCTCACCCGCGACGACGCCGTCCTGATCCTCGACACCGCCGAGGAGATGGCCAGGGTCGCCGACCGGCCGATCAAGAAGCTGCCGACCCTGCGCGGCCGGACGATCGTCAACCTCTTCTTCGAGGACTCCACGCGCACGCGGATCTCCTTCGAAGCCGCCGAGAAGCGGCTGTCCGCGGACGTCATCAACTTCACCGCCAAGGGATCGTCGGTGTCCAAGGGCGAGTCCCTGAAGGACACCGCCCAGACCCTGGAGGCCATGGGCGTCGACGCCGTGGTCATCCGGCACGGCGCCTCCGGAGCCCCGTACCGCCTGGCCAACTCCGGCTGGATCGACGCCGCCGTCATCAACGCCGGCGACGGCACCCACCAGCACCCCACCCAGGCCCTGCTGGACGCCTTCACCCTGCGCCGCCGGCTGACCGGCCGCGACGCCGGGCTCGGCCAGGACCTGTCCGGCAAGCGCGTCACCGTCGTCGGCGACGTCCTGCACAGCCGGGTCGCCCGCTCCAACGTGGACCTGCTGCACACCCTCGGCGCCGAGGTCACCCTCGTCGCCCCGCCCACCCTGCTGCCGATCGGCGTCGAGTCCTGGCCGTGCGCCGTGTCGTACGACCTCGACAGCACGCTGCCCAAGTGCGACGCGGTGATGATGCTCCGCGTCCAGCGCGAGCGGATGAACGCGGCCTTCTTCCCGACCGAGCGCGAGTACGCCCGTCGCTACGGCCTCGACGGCGACCGCATGGCCAGGCTGCCCGGACACGCCATCGTGATGCACCCCGGTCCGATGGTCCGCGGCATGGAGATCACCGCCGAGGTCGCCGACTCCGACCGCTGCACCGCCGTCGAGCAGGTCACCAACGGCGTCTCCATCCGCATGGCCGTCCTCTACCTGCTGCTGGGCGGCAACGAACCAGCCGTCACCCACGCCCGCCCGTCCGCCGCCGCGCACCAGCCCGCCGACGAGCGCCCCGCGCACACCCCTTTCACGGCCGAGGAGAAGTAAGACCATGAGCAAGATCCTGATCCGTGGCGCCAGGGTGCTCGGCGGTGAGCCGCAGGACGTGCTCATCGACGGCGAGACCGTGGCCGAGGTCGGCACCGGGCTGTCCGCCGAGGGTGCCGAGGTGGTCGAGGCCGGCGGCAAGGTGCTGCTGCCCGGCCTGGTGGACCTGCACACCCACCTGCGCGAGCCGGGCCGCGAGGACTCCGAGACCGTGCTCACCGGCACCCGTGCGGCGGCGAGCGGCGGCTACACGGTCGTGTTCGCCATGGCCAACACCTTCCCGGTCGCCGACACCGCCGGCGTGGTCGAGCAGGTCTGGCGGCTCGGCAGGGAGCACGGCTACTGCGACGTGCAGCCCATCGGTGCCGTCACCGTCGGCCTGGAGGGCAGGAAACTCGCCGAGCTGGGCGCCATGCACGAGTCCGCGGCCGGCGTCACCGTCTTCTCCGACGACGGCAAGTGCGTGGACGACGCGGTGATCATGCGCCGCGCGCTGGAGTACGTGAAGGCGTTCGGCGGGGTCGTCGCCCAGCACGCGCAGGAGCCGCGCCTGACCGAGGGCGCCCAGATGAACGAGGGCGTCGTCTCCGCCGAGCTGGGCCTGGGCGGCTGGCCGGCCGTCGCCGAGGAGTCGGTCATCGCGCGGGACGTGCTGCTCGCCGAACACGTCGGCTCCCGCGTCCACATCTGCCACCTGTCGACCGCCGGTTCGGTCGAGATCGTCCGCTGGGCCAAGTCCCGCGGCATCCAGGTCACCGCCGAGGTCACCCCGCACCACCTGCTCCTCACCGACGAGCTGGTACGGACGTACAACCCGGTCTACAAGGTCAACCCGCCGCTGCGCACCGAGCGGGACGTCATGGCCCTGCGCGAGGCGCTCGCCGACGGCACGATCGACATCGTCGCCACCGACCACGCCCCGCACCCGCACGAGGACAAGGACTGCGAGTGGGCCGCCGCCGCCATGGGCATGGTCGGCCTGGAGACGGCGCTGTCAGTGGTGCAGGAGACCATGGTCGACACGGGCCTGCTGGACTGGGCCGGCGTCGCCGACCGCATGTCCTTCCGGCCCGCGCAGATCGGCCGGGCCACCGGGCACGGCCGGCCCGTCTCGGCTGGTGAGCCCGCCAACCTCACCCTCGTCGACACGGCATACCGTGGTCAGGTGGACCCCGCGGGCTTCGCCTCGCGCAGCCGCAACACCCCCTACCAGGGGCGCGAGCTGCCGGGCCGGGTCACCCACACGTGGCTGCGGGGCAAGGGCACGCTCATCGACGGGAAGCTCACGTGACACCTGTGATCTGGCTGGCCGAGGCCAGGAAGTCGGCCGACGTCACCGACTGGCCGGCCCGCATCGGCTGGCTGGTCGGGCTCGTCCTGTTCATCGCGCTCGTCTACTGGCTGATGCGCGAGGGCTGGAAGTGGCGCGGCACCCTCCAGGGCGACATCCCGGAGCTGCCCACCGCGCCGGACGAGCCCGGCGAGGCGAGACTGACGATGAGCGGCCGCTACCACGGCTCCACCACCGCCGGGCAGTGGCTGGACCGCATCGTGGCCCACGGCCTCGGCACCCGCAGCCGGGTCGAGCTCACCCTGACCGACGCGGGCCTGGAGGTCGAGCGCCCCGGCGCGGCCGACTTCTTCGTCCCCACCGCCGCACTGCGGGAAGCGCGCCTGGACAAGGGCATCGCCGGCAAGGTCCTCACCGAGGGCGGACTGCTGGTGGTGACCTGGGCGCACGGCGGCAAACTGATCGACTCCGGGTTCCGCTCGGACCGCGCGGCCGAGCACACCCGATGGGTCGACGCCCTGAACCAGATGACCGACAAGACGGAAGGCGCACGATGACCACCTCCACCAGGGGAAGCTCCTCCCAGAGGAACAAGGCGCTTCCCGCCGTACTCGTCCTGGAGGACGGCCGCCTCTTCCGCGGCCGCGCCTACGGGGCCGTGGGGGAGACCTTCGGCGAGGCCGTGTTCTCCACCGGCATGACCGGCTACCAGGAGACCCTGACCGACCCGTCGTACGACCGCCAGATCGTCGTCGCGACCGCCCCGCAGATCGGCAACACCGGCTGGAACGACGAGGACGACGAGTCGGGCCGCATCTGGGTCTCCGGCTACGTCGTGCGCGACCCCGCGCGCGTGCCGTCCAACTGGCGCTCCACGCGCTCCCTGGACGACGAACTGGAGCGCCAGGGCGTCGTCGGCATCTCCGGCATCGACACCCGGGCCCTCACCCGCCATCTGCGCGAGCGCGGCTCGATGCGCGCCGGCATCTTCTCGGGCGAGGCCGTCGCCCCCGAGGCCGAGCTGCTGGAGCGGGTGCAGGCCCAGCCGCAGATGAAGGGCGCGAGCCTGTACGAGGAGGTCGCGACGAAGGAGGCGTACGTCGTCCCTGCGGTCGGCGAGAAGCGGTTCACCGTCGCCGCCATCGACCTCGGCATCAAGGGCATGACCCCGCACCGCATGGCCGAGCGCGGCATCGAGGTGCACGTCCTGCCCGCCACCGCGACGGCCGACGACGTCTACGCCGTCGGCCCCGACGGCGTCTTCTTCTCCAACGGCCCCGGTGACCCGGCCACGGCCGACGGACCGGTCGCGCTGATGTCGGCCGTCCTGGAGCGCCGGACCCCGCTGTTCGGCATCTGCTTCGGCAACCAGATCCTCGGCCGCGCGCTCGGCTTCGGCACCTACAAGCTGAAGTACGGCCACCGGGGCATCAACCAGCCGGTCCAGGACCGTACGACCGGCAAGGTGGAGGTCACCGCGCACAACCACGGCTTCGCCGTGGACGCGCCGCTCGACAAGGTCAGCGAGACGAAGTTCGGCCGTGCCGAGGTCTCGCACGTCTGCCTCAACGACAACGTCGTGGAGGGGCTCCAGCTGCTCGACCAGCCCGCCTTCTCCGTCCAGTACCACCCGGAAGCGGCAGCCGGACCGCACGACGCCGCCTACCTGTTCGACCGCTTCGTTTCCCTGATGGAGGGCCAGCGTGCCTAAGCGCACCGATATCCAGTCCGTCCTGGTCATCGGCTCCGGCCCGATCGTCATCGGCCAGGCCGCCGAGTTCGACTACTCCGGCACCCAGGCGTGCCGGGTCCTCAAGGCCGAGGGCCTGCGCGTCGTCCTCGTCAACTCCAACCCGGCGACGATCATGACCGACCCGGAGATCGCCGACGCCACCTACGTCGAGCCGATCACCCCCGAGTTCGTCGAGAAGATCATCGCCAAGGAGCGCCCCGACGCCCTGCTGCCCACCCTGGGCGGCCAGACGGCCCTGAACACCGCCATCTCGCTGCACGAGAACGGCGCGCTGGAGAAGTACGGCGTCGAGCTGATCGGCGCCAAGCCCGAGGCCATCCACAAGGGCGAGGACCGCGACCTCTTCAAGGGCGTCGTGGAGGAGGTCCGCCGCAAGATCGGGCACGGTGAGTCCGCCCGCTCGGTCATCTGCCACACCATGGACGACGTCCTCAAGGGCGTCGAGACGCTCGGCGGCTACCCGGTCGTCGTCCGCCCGTCCTTCACCATGGGCGGCGCGGGCTCCGGCTTCGCGCACGACGAGGAGGAGCTGCGCCGCATCGCCGGCCAGGGCCTCACCCTCTCCCCGACCACCGAGGTCCTCCTGGAGGAATCCATCCTCGGCTGGAAGGAGTACGAGCTGGAGCTGATGCGCGACAAGCACGACAACGTCGTGGTCGTCTGCTCCATCGAGAACTTCGACCCGATGGGCGTGCACACCGGCGACTCCATCACCGTCGCGCCCGCGATGACGCTGACCGACCGCGAGTACCAGGTGCTGCGCGACGTCGGCATCGCGATCATCCGCGAGGTCGGCGTCGACACCGGCGGCTGCAACATCCAGTTCGCGGTGAACCCCGAGGACGGCCGCGTGATCGTCATCGAGATGAACCCGCGCGTGTCGCGCTCCTCCGCCCTCGCCTCCAAGGCGACCGGCTTCCCGATCGCCAAGATCGCGGCCAAGCTGGCCGTCGGCTACACGCTGGACGAGATCCCGAACGACATCACGCGCGAGACCCCGGCCTCCTTCGAGCCCACCCTCGACTACGTGGTCGTCAAGGCCCCGCGGTTCGCCTTCGAGAAGTTCCCGCACGCCGATTCCACGCTGACCACCACCATGAAGTCGGTGGGCGAGGCCATGGCCATCGGCCGCAACTTCCCCGAGGCGTTCCAGAAGGCGCTGCGCTCACTGGAGAAGAAGGGCAGCCAGTTCGCCTTCACCGGCGAGCCCGGCGACAAGGAGACCCTGCTGCGCGAGGCCGTACGGCCCACCGACGGCCGGATCAACACCGTCATGCAGGCCATCCGCGCGGGCGCCACCCCCGAGGAGGTCTTCTCCTACACGAAGATCGACCCGTGGTTCGTGGACCAGCTCTTCCTGATCAAGGAGATCGCGGACGAGCTGGCCGCCGCCCCCGAGCTGACCGCCGGCCTGCTCGCCGACGCCAAGCGGCACGGCTTCTCCGACCAGCAGATCGGCGAGATCCGCGGCCTGCGCGAGGACGTCGTCCGCGAGGTCAGGCACGCCCTCGGCATCCGGCCGGTCTACAAGACGGTCGACACCTGCGCCGCCGAGTTCGCCGCGAAGACGCCGTACTTCTACTCCTCCTACGACGAGGAGAGCGAGGTCGCGCGCCGCGAGAAGCCCGCGGTGATCATCCTGGGCTCGGGCCCCAACCGCATCGGCCAGGGCATCGAGTTCGACTACTCCTGCGTCCACGCCTCCTTCGCGCTGTCCGACGCCGGGTACGAGACCGTGATGGTCAACTGCAACCCGGAGACCGTCTCCACGGACTACGACACCTCCGACCGCCTGTACTTCGAGCCGCTGACGCTCGAGGACGTGCTGGAGATCGTCCACGCCGAGCAGCAGGCCGGCCCGCTCGCGGGCGTCATCGTCCAGCTCGGCGGCCAGACCCCGCTGGGCCTGTCGCAGGCCCTGAAGGACAACGGCGTGCCGGTCGTCGGCACACCCCCCGAGGCCATCCACGCGGCCGAGGACCGCGGCGCCTTCGGCCGCGTCCTCGCGGAGGCGGGCCTGCCGGCGCCCAAGCACGGCACGGCCACCACCTTCGAGCAGGCCAAGGCCATCGCCGACGAGATCGGCTACCCGGTCCTGGTCCGGCCGTCCTACGTCCTCGGCGGGCGCGGCATGGAGATCGTCTACGACGAGACCCGCCTCGCCTCGTACATCGCCGAGTCGACCGAGATCAGCCCCTCCCGGCCGGTCCTCGTCGACCGCTTCCTCGACGACGCGATCGAGATCGACGTAGACGCCCTCTACGACGGCGAGGAGCTGTACCTCGGCGGTGTCATGGAGCACATCGAGGAGGCCGGCATCCACTCCGGCGACTCGGCGTGCGCCCTGCCCCCGATCACCCTCGGCGGCTTCGACATCAAGCGCCTGCGCGCCTCCACCGAGGCCATCGCCAAGGGCGTCGGCGTGCGCGGCCTGATCAACATCCAGTTCGCCATGGCGGGCGACATCCTCTACGTCCTGGAGGCCAACCCGCGCGCCTCCCGCACGGTCCCCTTCACCTCGAAGGCGACCGCGGTACCGCTCGCCAAGGCCGCCGCCCGCATCTCCCTGGGCGCGACCGTCGCCGAGCTGCGCGCCGAGGGTCTGCTGCCGAGGAACGGCGACGGCGGCGAGCTGCCCCTCGACGCGCCGATCTCCGTCAAGGAGGCCGTCCTGCCCTGGTCCCGCTTCCGGGACATCCAGGGCCGCGGTGTCGACACCATCCTCGGCCCGGAGATGCGCTCCACCGGCGAGGTCATGGGCATCGACTCCGTCTTCGGCACGGCGTACGCCAAGTCGCAGGCGGGTGCCTACGGCCCGCTGCCCACCAAGGGCCGCGCGTTCATCTCGGTCGCCAACCGCGACAAGCGCTCGATGATCTTCCCGGCGCGCGAGCTCGTCGCCCACGGCTTCGAGCTGCTCGCCACCTCCGGCACCGCCGAGGTCCTCAAGCGCAACGGGATCAACGCCACGGTCGTCCGCAAGCAGTCCGAGGGCACCGGTCCGAACGGCGAGAAGACCATCGTCCAGCTGATCCACGACGGCGAGGTCGACCTCATCGTCAACACCCCGTACGGCACCGGTGGCCGCCTCGACGGCTACGACATCCGTACGGCCGCGGTGGCCCGCTCCGTGCCCTGCCTGACGACCGTCCAGGCGCTCGCGGCGGCCGTCCAGGGCATCGACGCCCTCAACCACGGCGACGTGGGCGTCCGCTCGCTCCAGGAGCACGCCGAACACCTGATCGCGGCCCGCGACTAGCAGCCCCGAGGGGGACACCGGAAACGGTGTCCCCCTCTTCGTGAGGACACCCACATGTACAAGATCTTCTTCCGCCTGGTCTTCCGGCGGATGGACCCCGAGCGTGCCCACCACCTGGCCTTCCAGTGGATCCGGCTGGCCGCCCGCGTCCCCGTGCTGCGTACCTTCGCGGCCGCCGCCCTCGCGCCCCGCCACAAGGAACTGCGCACCGAGGCCTTCGGGCTGCGGATGCACGGCCCCTTCGGCCTCGCCGCCGGCTTCGACAAGAACGCCGTCGCCGTCGACGGGATGTCGATGCTGGGCTTCGACCACGTCGAGATCGGCACGGTCACCGGCGAGCCGCAGCCCGGCAACCCCAGGAAGCGGCTGTTCCGGCTGGTCGAGGACCGTGCGCTGATCAACCGCATGGGCTTCAACAACGACGGCTCGCTGGCCGTAGCGGCCCGCCTGGCGACCCGTGAGCCGGTCTTCCGGACCGTCGTCGGCGTCAACATCGGCAAGACCAAGGTCGTCCCGGAGGCGGAGGCCGTCGCCGACTACGTGAAGTCCGCCGAGCGCCTCGCGCCGTACGCCGACTACCTGGTCGTCAACGTCTCCTCGCCCAACACGCCCGGACTGCGCGACCTCCAGGCCGTGGACCACCTGCGCCCGCTGCTGACCGCCGTGCGCGAGGCCGCCGACCGCACGGTGGCGAACCGGCGTGTCCCGCTGCTGGTGAAGATCGCCCCGGACCTCGCCGACGAGGACGTCGACGCCGTCGCCGACCTGGCCGTCGAACTCGGTCTGGACGGCATCATCGCCACCAACACCACCATCGCGCGCGAGGGCCTCGGCCTGCGCTCCGACCCCGCGCTGGTCAAGGAGACCGGCGGCCTGTCCGGAGCCCCGCTCAAGGCACGCTCCCTGGAGGTGCTGCGCCGCCTGTACGCGCGTGTGGGCGACCGGATCACCCTGGTGGGCGTCGGGGGCGTCCAGAGCGCCGAGGACGCCTGGCAGCGCATCCTGGCCGGTGCCACGCTGGTCCAGGGCTACAGCGCCTTCGTCTACGAGGGCCCGTTCTGGTGCCGCGCCGTCCACAAGGGCCTCGCCGCCCGCCTGCGCACCAGCCCCTACGCCACCCTCGCCGACGCGGTCGGCGCCGACGTGAGGAAGCCCGCATGACCCCGTTGGAGCCCTTCGGCGCCCGGCTCCGCCGCGCCATGGACGAGCGCGGCCCGCTGTGCGTCGGCATCGACCCGCACGCCTCCCTGCTCGCCGAGTGGGGTTTGGACGACGACATCGCGGGTCTGGAACGGTTCAGCCGCACGGTGGTGGAGGCCGTGGCCGGCCGGGTGGCCGTCCTGAAGCCGCAGAGCGCCTTCTTCGAACGGTTCGGCTCGCGGGGCCTCGCGGTCCTGGAGACGTCCGTCCGGGAGGCGCGGGCGGCGGGCGCCCTGGTCGTGATGGACGCCAAGCGCGGCGACATCGGCTCGACCATGGCCGCCTACGCCGAGGCGTTCCTGCGCGAGGACGCCCCGCTGTTCTGCGACGCCCTCACCGTCTCGCCGTACCTGGGCTACGGCTCGCTCAGCCCGGCCGTCGCGCTGGCCCGGGAGAGCGGCGCCGGCCTCTTCGTGCTGGCGCTCACCTCGAACCCGGAGGGCGGAGAGGTGCAGCACGCGGTGCGCGCCGACGGCCGGACCATCGGGGCGACCATGCTGGCCCACCTGGCGGCGGAGAACGCCGGGGAGGAACCGCTGGGCTCGTTCGGCGCGGTCGTCGGCGCCACGCTCGGTGACCTGTCCTCGTACGACCTCGACATCAACGGCCCGCTCCTCGCGCCCGGCATCGGCGCCCAGGGCGCGACCCCCGCCGACCTTCCCCGGGTCTTCGGGGCGGCCGTGCGCAACGTGGTGCCCAACGTCAGCCGGGGTGTTCTGCGTCACGGTCCCGACGTCAGCGCGCTGCGCGGGGCGGCCGAGCGTGTCGCGGAGGAGATCCGGGCGGTCGTCGACGGCGCCTGAACCGCCGGCCGCGTGCTCGGCTGAGCGCTGTCGCGTCGGCCTGAAGGTGAATACATCCGCAAAACCAGGGCAATATGTCTGCAATGTCCGACCTGACGGAGGCTGACCAGGACTTTTCCGCTGTTCTCGCTGACTCCGGCGCACTTGCCCGCTAGTCTCCGAGCAGTGGGGGCACCTCCCAGGCCCTCAAGGCAGTGGGGGAGAACGGGTGACGCGTGTTGCTCGTGGCTCCCCAGGTGTGGGGCGACTAGGTTCCTCACCGGTCCGTATCCGACAGTTCGACATCCGAGGTGACGTAGGCGTGGCTCTTCCGCCCCTTACCCCTGAACAGCGCGCAGCCGCGCTCGAAAAGGCCGCCGCGGCTCGCCGGGAGCGGGCCGAGGTCAAGAATCGACTCAAGCACTCCGGCGCCTCCCTGCACGAGGTCATCAAGCAGGGCCAGGAGAACGACGTCATCGGCAAGATGAAGGTCTCCGCGCTGCTGGAGTCCCTGCCGGGCGTGGGCAAGGTCCGCGCCAAGCAGATCATGGAGCGTCTGGGAATCTCCGAGAGCCGCCGTGTGCGCGGTCTCGGTTCCAACCAGATCGCCTCCCTGGAGCGTGAGTTCGGCAGCACCGGCTCCTGAGTCCGCCTCCCGACGGACAGGGAGTCCCGGGCACTCCGGGATTGCTGGATAATCGCTGCATGGCAGCAACACTCCGGGGGACGTCCCCCGAACCCCCGGACGCACGTCCGCGGCTGACCGTGCTCTCCGGCCCCTCGGGGGTCGGCAAGAGCACGGTCGTCGCTCATATGCGCAAGGAACACCCCGATGTCTGGCTCTCGGTGTCGGCGACCACCCGCAAGCCGCGCCCCGGCGAGCAGCACGGAGTCCACTACTTCTTCGTCACCGACGACGAGATGGACAAGCTGATCGCCAACGGCGAGCTGCTGGAGTGGGCCGAGTTCGCCGGCAACCGCTACGGCACGCCCCGCGCGGCCGTGCTGGAGCGGCTGGAGAACGGCGAGCCCGTCCTGCTGGAGATCGACCTCCAGGGCGCCCGCCAGGTCAGGGAGTCGCTCTCCGACGCCCAGCTGGTGTTCCTCGCTCCGCCCTCCTGGGAGGAACTGGTGCGCAGGCTCACCGGTCGGGGGACCGAGCCGCCCGAGGTCATCGAACGCCGCCTGGAGGCGGCCAGGACCGAGCTGGCGGCCGAGCCGGAGTTCGACGTGACCCTGGTCAACACCTCCGTCGAGGACGTGGCGCGCGAGCTGCTAGCCTTGATGGACATTGTGTGATCGTGACTGTGATCACGGTGACTGATTCTTTTCCATCCATCGGAAGGTAGAGCGTGTCCTCTTCCATCACCGCGCCCGAGGGCATCATCAACCCGCCGATCGACGAGCTTCTCGAGGCCACCGACTCGAAGTACAGCCTCGTGATCTACGCGGCCAAGCGTGCCCGCCAGATCAACGCGTACTACTCGCAGCTCGGCGAGGGCCTCCTCGAGTACGTCGGTCCGCTCGTCGACACCCACGTGCACGAGAAGCCGCTCTCGATCGCCCTGCGCGAGATCAACGCCGGTCTGCTGACCTCCGAGGCCATCGAGGGCCCGGCGCAGTAGTTTTTCCATATTGCGATCGACTTATCCACAGGCCCGGCAGTCACGCTGCCGGGCCTGTGGTGTGTCATGGAGTCGGTCGTACGTTTTCGAGTCCGGGAGACACGGTGGACAAGCCGAGGGTCGTGCTGGGGGTCAGCGGTGGCATCGCCGCCTACAAGGCCTGTGAGCTGCTGAGGAGGTTCACGGAGTCGGGCCACGACGTCCGCGTGGTGCCCACCGCCTCCGCGCTGCACTTCGTCGGCGCCGCCACTTGGTCGGCCCTGTCCGGCCATCCCGTCTCGGCCGAGGTCTGGGACGACGTGCACGAGGTCCCGCACGTCCGCATCGGCCAGCACGCCGACCTGGTGGTCGTCGCCCCGGCCACCGCGGACATGCTCGCCAAGGCGGCCCACGGCCTCGCCGACGACCTGCTGACCAACACGCTGCTCACCGCCCGCTGCCCGGTCGTCTTCGCCCCGGCCATGCACACCGAGATGTGGGAGCACCCGGCCACCCGGGAGAACGTGGCGACGCTCCGCCGCCGCGGCGCCGTGGTCGTCGAGCCCGCCGTGGGCCGCCTCACCGGCGTCGACACCGGCAAGGGCCGGTTCCCCGACCCGGTGGAGATCTTCGAGGTCTGCCGCCGGGTGCTGGCCCGCGGCGTCACCGAGCCCGACCTGCGGGGGCGGCACGTCGTCGTCTCCGCCGGCGGCACCCGCGAGCCCCTCGACCCGGTCCGCTTCCTCGGCAACCGCTCCTCCGGCAAGCAGGGCTACGCCCTCGCCCGTACGGCAGCCGCCCGCGGCGCCCGGGTGACACTGGTCGCGGCCAACACCGGCCTGCCCGATCCGGCGGGCGTGGACGTCGTCCCGGTGGGCACGGCCGTCCAGCTGCGCGAGGCCGTGCTCAAGGCCGCGGCGGACGCCGACGCCGTGGTCATGGCCGCCGCCGTCGCCGACTTCCGGCCGGCCGCCTACGCCGCCGGGAAGATCAAGAAGAAGGACGGCCAGGAACCCGATCCGGTCGTGCTGCTGCGAAATCCAGACATTCTCGCGGAGATCTCCGCCGACCGGGCCCGCCCCGGACAGGTGGTCGTCGGCTTCGCCGCCGAGACCGACGACGTCCTCGCCAACGGCCGCACCAAGCTCGCCCGCAAGGGCTGCGACCTGCTCGTGGTCAACGAGGTGGGGGAGCGCAAGACCTTCGGCTCCGAGGAGAACGAAGCCGTGGTACTGGGCGCCGACGGCAGTGAGACCCCGGTGCCGCACGGCCCGAAGGAGGCCCTCGCCGACATTGTCTGGGACCTGGTCGCCCAGCGCCTGGGCTGACACGCCCGGCGGTCCGGGCCGGGCCCCCGCCCGGGTGAACGGCGCGCGCCGTGGTACTGCGGCCGGGTGTGGCGGCTCTGGTCACACCGGCTGTCATTGTGCAGAATGCCTGTGCCGCAGGTCACAACGGCGCCGAGAAGCGAGACGGTGACCCGTCGGCCGAGCGCGACCGATAAACTGTTCACGGTCGACCGGGCGCAGCCCTGTGTCGACCGCAAATGATCAGCCAGCAGCCGCTGCAACCACAGGGAGCGTTGTGTCCCGTCGCCTGTTCACCTCGGAGTCCGTGACCGAGGGTCACCCCGACAAGATCGCTGACCAGATCAGCGACACCATTCTCGACGCGCTTCTGCGCGAGGACCCGACCTCCCGGGTCGCCGTCGAGACGCTGATCACCACCGGCTTGGTCCATGTGGCCGGCGAGGTGACGACCAAGGCCTACGCGGACATCGCGACGCTCGTCCGCGGCAAGATCCTGGACATCGGCTACGACTCCTCCAAAAAGGGCTTCGACGGCGCCTCCTGCGGTGTCTCGGTGTCCATCGGCGCGCAGTCCCCGGACATCGCGCAGGGCGTCGACGCGGCGTACGAGGCCCGGGTCGAGGGTGACGAGGACGAGCTGGACCGGCAGGGTGCGGGCGACCAGGGCCTGATGTTCGGCTACGCGTCCGACGAGACGCCGACCCTGATGCCGCTCCCGATCTTCCTGGCGCACCGCCTGTCCAAGCGCCTCTCGGACGTCCGCAAGAACGGCACCATCCCCTACCTGCGCCCCGACGGCAAGACGCAGGTCACCATCGAGTACGACGGCGACAAGGCCGTGCGTCTGGACACGGTGGTCGTCTCCTCCCAGCACGCCTCCGACATCGACCTGGAGTCGCTGCTCGCCCCCGACATCCGCGAGTTCGTCGTGGAGCCGGAGCTGACGGCGCTCCTGGACGAGGGCATCAAGCTGGACACCGAGGGCTACCGCCTGCTGGTCAACCCGACCGGCCGCTTCGAGATCGGCGGCCCGATGGGCGACGCCGGCCTCACCGGCCGCAAGATCATCATCGACACCTACGGCGGCATGGCCCGCCACGGCGGCGGCGCCTTCTCCGGCAAGGACCCGTCCAAGGTGGACCGCTCGGCCGCCTACGCCATGCGCTGGGTCGCCAAGAACGTCGTGGCGGCCGGCCTGGCCTCCCGCTGCGAGGTCCAGGTGGCCTACGCGATCGGCAAGGCGGAGCCCGTCGGTCTGTTCGTCGAGACCTTCGGCACCAACACGGTCGAGACCGAGAAGATCGAGAAGGCCATCGACGAGGTCTTCGACCTCCGTCCGGCCGCGATCATCCGCGACCTCGACCTGCTGCGCCCGATCTACTCGCAGACGGCCGCCTACGGTCACTTCGGCCGCGAGCTGCCCGACTTCACGTGGGAGCGCACGGACCGCGTGGACGCCCTGCGCACCGCCGCGGGCCTGTAACCCCGCAGCACCGCTCACCGAGGCCCGGTTCCCCTGCGTGGGGGCCGGGCCTCGGCGTGTGCGCGGACGGGCCGCGCTGAGCGGCGGCCACGGAGGCGGGGCGGACGTGGCTGACGGCAGGGCGCCGGGCCCGGCGGCCCGGCCCGGTCGTCAGGCGCGGGCGGCGTTGTCAGTGGCGTTTGGTAAGAATGCAAGCGTGAGCAGCGAGAACGGACCGGGGGACGGCGGCGCCGAGGGGGCGCCGCCGGAGCAGCTCGCGCTCATCCGCGAGAGCGTGCGGAAGGCCGAGGTACCGCGGGCCAAGCCGCGGACCTGGCGGGGAGCCGCGCTCGCCGAGCACCTCCCGGTCGCCCGGGTGCTGGTCGACAAGGGCGTGCTGCACCTCGACCGGTACTTCGACTACGCCGTGCCCGCCGACCTGGACGAGCAGGCGCAGCCCGGGGTGCGGGTACGGGTGCGGTTCGGGGCCGGGCGGCACCGGGTGCGCGCGGGGCGCCGGGAGGGCGGTGGGCTCGTCGACGGCTTCCTCGTCGAGCGGCGGGCCGAGTCCGACTACTCCGGCCCCCTGGCCGCCCTCGCCCAGGTCGTGTCTCCGGAGCCCGTGCTGGGCGAGGAGCTGCTGGGGCTGGCGCGGGCCGTCGCCGACCGCTACGCGGGCAGCCTCGCCGACGTACTCCAGCTCGCCGTACCACCGCGCAACGCACGCGCCGAACAGCGGCCCTCCCCGGCACCGCTGCCACCGCCGCCGGCCCCGGACGCCGGCTCCTGGGAGCGGTACGCGCACGGGAGCGCCTTTCTCGGCGCGCTGGCCTCGGGCGGGGCACCGCGGGCCGTGTGGAACGCGCTGCCGGGGCCGCTGTGGAGCGAGGAACTGGCCCGGGCCGTCGCCGCCACGCTGGCCTCGGGGCGCGGCGCCCTCGTCGTCGTACCCGACGGGCGGGCCGCCGCCCGCGTGGACGCCGCGCTGACCGCTCTGCTCGGCACCGGCCGGCACGCGCTGCTCACCGCCGACGCCGGACCGGAGAAGCGGTACGCGCAGTGGCTGGCGGTGCGGCGGGGATCCGTGCGTGCCGTGGTCGGCACGCGGGCGGCCATGTTCGCGCCCGTACGGGACCTGGGTCTCGTCGCCGTCTGGGACGACGGGGACGGCAGCCACAGCGAGCAGCACGCCCCGCAGCCGCACACCCGGGACGTGCTGCTGCTGCGCGCCGCCCTCGACCGGTGTGCCTTCCTGCTGGGGGGCTGGACCTGCACCGTGGAGGCCGCCCAGCTCGTCGAGAGCGGCTGGGCCCGGCCGCTGGCCGCCGGTCGGGAGGAGGTGCGGCGGGCCGCGCCCCTGGTCCGGACGGTCGGTGACGGCGACCTCGCGCGCGACGAGGCCGCCCGCGCCGCCAGGCTGCCCACCCTCGCCTGGCAGGCGGCCCGCGAGGGGCTGCGGCACGGACCGGTGCTCGTACAGGTGCCCCGTCGGGGCTACGCGCCCCGCATGGCCTGCGACCGGTGCCGGGCGCCCGCCCGGTGCCGGCACTGCTCAGGACCGCTGGAGGGGCAGGACGGCGGCGTCCTGCGATGCGGCTGGTGCGGACGCGAGGAGAGCGCCTGGCACTGCCCGGAGTGCGGCGGCTTCCGGCTCCGCGCCCAGGTCGTGGGCGCGCGGCGCACCGCCGAGGAACTGGGGCGCGCGTTCCCCGCCGTACCGGTGCGCACCTCGGGACGCGAGCACGTGCTGGACACCGTGCCCGGCACGCCCGCGCTGGTGGTCAGCACACCGGGCGCCGAACCGGTCGCCGAGGGAGGTTACGCGGCGGCGCTGCTGCTGGACGGCTGGGCCATGCTCGTACGGCCGGACCTGCGGGCCGGGGAGGACGCGCTGCGCCGGTGGATCGCGGCCGGAGCGCTGGTGCGGCCGCAGTCCGAGGGGGGCACGGTGGTCGTGGTGGCCGAGCCGACCCTGCGCCCCGTGCAGGCCCTCGTGCGCTGGGACCCCGTAGGACATGCCGTGCGGGAGCTGGCCGAGCGGGCCGAGCTGGGATTCCCGCCGGTGTCCCGGATGGCGGCCGTGTCCGGGCCGCCCGCGGCCGTCGCGGAGTTCCTGGGAGCGGTCGAGCTGCCGCCGGACGCCGAGGTGCTGGGACCGGTGCCGCTGCCGCCTCCGCCGCCCGGCCGGCCCCGCAGGCCCGGCGGGCCGCCGCCCGGCGAGCACTGGGAGCGGGCGCTCGTCCGCGTACCGCCGGGCAGCGGCGCCGCGCTGGCCACCGCCCTGAAGACCGCGCAGGCCGCTCGCACGGCCCGGGGGAGCGAGGAGCCGGTGCGGGTACGGATCGATCCGCCGGACATCGGCTGACGGGCGCGTGGGCAGGTACGGGGCGTCGGGCGAGATGCCTCGGGGCGCGCGAGTGCCTGAGCCCGCGATGCCGTGCCGGTCCCGATGCCGTTCCGGCCGCACCGCGGCCTGCCGGGCGATGTCCGGAGACCCGGTACCGGCTCCAGGACAGGCAGGTCGGGCCCGGACGGGCCGCTGGGCACCTGCGCTGAGTCCGCCGGTGCCCTGGTCCGGCAAGGGCACTCGGCGCGGCCCGGCCCGGCCGCTTCGACGTCCGCGCCCGCGCACAGGTCTGCCCTCCCGGGCGCGTCCGGGAGGGCGGGGCGCGGGCCGTCAGCCGTCAGCCGTTGCGCGGGCTGGGGAAGGCCGTCGGGCGGGCGCCTTCGCGGAGCGCCGGGCTGCCCGCGGTCGGCTGGGTCGGCATGGAGCGAGCCGCCGGGACCGTCGGCACCGTGGGCAGTCCCGCGTTCGGGGTGAGCGTGCGGGCGGCGGCCGGCTCCGTCGCCCGGTCGGTCTCGGCGGCAGCCTGGGCGGCGGCGCGACGGGCGCCGTAGCGGCGGTGCACCGCCTGCTTGGTGACGCCGAGCGCGGAGCCCACCGCGTCCCATGAGAAGCCCAGTGAGCGGTCGAAGTCCACGGCGGCCGTGACCAGGGTTTCGACACTGTCCCGCAGCTCCTGGGCGAGGCGCACCGTCGGGGCGGGGGCCCGGCCGTAGACGACGAAGCCCGTGGAGGGGCCGGAACGGCGCGGGCGGTAGACGTTGCCCAACTGGGCGGTGAGCGTGCGCAGCGCGTCCACCTGCCGGCGGACCCGCTCGATGTCCCGCACCAGCAGGTGCAGGCTGGCCCGGGCCTGGGCGTCGTGGGTTGCATGGTCGGCCATGAACAAGCCTCTCCGAACCGGCGTCGATAAGGAACCGGGCCGTGGAAGGGGCCCGATGGGGTCAACTCTGTCTTGACCAACGCGCCGACGCTCCGCTGGTCACGGGCTGGGGGCGCGCGGTCCTGCGCGTACGCCGCCCTCCCGTCCGCGCGCCGCCCGTGGTCATAGACTGGTGCGCTGCCCGCCCGACTTCCGCCCGAGAGGCCCGATCCCGCCCATGAAGCTCGTCTTCGCCGGTACCCCCGAGGTCGCCGTTCCCGCCCTGGACGCTCTGCTCGCCTCCGGGCGGCACGAGGTGGCCGCCGTCGTCACGCGGCCGGACGCGCCGGCCGGACGCGGACGCAGGCTGGTCGCGTCCCCCGTGGCCGAGCGGGCGGAGGAGGCCGGGATCGAGGTGCTCAAGCCGCTCAAGCCCCGCGACCCCGAGTTCCTGGAGCGGCTCGGGGAGATCGCGCCGGACTGCTGCCCGGTCGTCGCCTACGGCGCCCTGCTGCCGAGGGCCGCCCTGGACATCCCGGCCCACGGCTGGGTGAACCTGCACTTCTCGCTGCTGCCCGCCTGGCGCGGGGCGGCGCCGGTGCAGCACGCCGTCATGGCGGGTGACGAGATCACCGGAGCGTCCACCTTCCTGATCGAGGAGGGACTCGACTCCGGGCCCGTCTACGGCACCGTGACCGAGGAGATCCGCCCGACCGACACCAGCGGTGACCTGCTCACCCGGCTCGCCTTCGCGGGCGCCGGGCTGCTGGCCGCGACCATGGACGGCATCGAGGACGGCACCCTGAAGGCCGTACCGCAGCCCGCCGAGGGCATCACCGTCGCCCCGAAGATCACGGTCGAGGACGCCCAGGTGGACTGGGCGGCGCCGGCGCTGCGCGTCGACCGGGTCGTGCGCGGCTGCACCCCGGCGCCCGGCGCGTGGACCACCTTCCGCGGCGAGCGGCTCAAGCTCATCCAGGTCACACCGGTGCCCGAGCGGACGGACCTCGCGCCGGGCCGGCTCGCGGCGGGCAAGAACAGCGTGCATGTGGGCACCGGTTCGTACGCCGTCGAGCTGCTGTGGGTGCAGGCCCAGGGCAAGAAGCCCATGCGGGCGGCCGACTGGGCGCGCGGGACGCGCATCGCGGACGGCGAGACGCTCGGCGGCTGACGCCCCGGACGGCGGCGGCGGGGACACGCCGACGTAGGCTGGGACCCGCATCCCCTTCATCACATCCGGAGCACCTTTTTCGTGAGCGAGCAGTCCCGGCGGCCCCGCGGGCCCGCCAAGCCTTACCGCCGTCCCCAGAAGGACCCCGTCCGCATCCTGGCCTTCGAGGCGCTGCGCGCGGTGGACGAGCGGGACGCGTACGCCAACCTCGTGCTGCCGCCGCTGCTGAGGAAGGCGCGCGACAAGGGCGACTTCGACGCCCGGGACGCCGCCCTCGCCACCGAGCTGGTGTACGGCACACTGCGCCGGCAGGGCACGTACGACGCCGTCATCGCCGCCTGCGTCGACCGGCCGCTGCGCGAGGTCGACCCGCCGGTGCTCGACGTCCTCAGTCTGGGCGCGCACCAGCTGCTCGGCACGCGGATCCCGACGCACGCCGCGGTCTCCGCCTCCGTGGAACTGGCCCGGGTGGTGCTCGGGGACGGGCGCGCCAAGTTCGTCAACGCCGTGCTCCGCAAGGTCGCGCAGCACGATCTGCAGGGGTGGACCGAGAAGGTCGCGCCGCCCTACGACGACGATCCCGAGGACCACCTCGCCGTCGTGCACTCGCACCCCCGCTGGGTCGTCTCCGCGCTGTGGGACTCCCTCGGCGGCGGCCGGGCCGGCATCGAGGAGCTGCTGGCCGCGGACAACGAGCGGCCCGAGGTGACGCTCGTCGCGCGCCCCGGGCGCGCGACCACCGGGGAACTGCTGCGGGAGGACGCCGCCGAACCCGGACGCTGGTCGCCGTACGCCGTGCGGCTCGCCGAGGGCGGCGAGCCGGGGGCGGTCGAGGCCGTGCGGGAGGGCCGGGCGGGCGTGCAGGACGAGGGCAGCCAGCTGGTCGCCCTCGCACTGGCGAACGCCCCGCTCGACGGACCCGACGCGCGGTGGCTGGACGGATGTGCCGGGCCCGGCGGGAAGGCCGCGCTGCTGGCCGCGCTCGCCGCCGAGCGCGGGGCCGCGCTGCTCGCCTCGGAGAAGCTGCCGCACCGGGCGGGGCTCGTGGCCCGGGCGCTGCACGGCAACCCCGGGCCGTACCAGGTCATCACCGCCGACGGGACGCGGCCGCCGTGGCGGCCGGGCTCCTTCGACCGGGTGCTGATGGACGTGCCGTGCACCGGGCTGGGCGCGCTGCGCCGGCGTCCGGAGGCGCGCTGGCGCCGGCGCCCCGAGGACCTGGACAGCTTCGCGCCGCTCCAGCGCGGGCTGCTGCGTACGGCGCTCGACTCGGTCCGGGTCGGCGGGATCGTCGGCTACGCCACCTGCTCCCCGCACCTCGCGGAGACCCGGGCGGTCGTCGCCGACGTGCTCAAGCAGCGGCCGGAGACGGAACTGGTCGACGCCCGCCCGCTGCTGCCGGCCCTCCCCGCGCTCGGCGAGGGACCGGACGTGCAGCTGTGGCCGCATCTGCACGGCACCGACGCGATGTACCTGGCCCTGATCCGGCGCACCGGCTGATCCGGCGCACCGGCTGATCCGCCGCACGGGCCGGCGGTGCCGCTGTGGTCGGTGATGTCCACAGGCAGTCACATATCGTCGTACCGGTACGATGAACGAACCTGCCTGTGGACGGTGGGGAACATCAGTGCCCCGGGCATGGCAGGCTTGGGTCATGGCCGTGCAGATCAATCCCAGCATCCTTTCCGCCGACTTCGCCCGCCTCGCGGAGCAGGCCAAGGCGGTGCAAGGCGCCGACTGGCTCCATGTCGACGTCATGGACAACCACTTCGTCCCGAACCTGACGCTCGGTGTGCCGGTCGTGGAGTCCCTGGCCCGTGCGACGGACACCCCGCTGGACTGCCATCTGATGATCGAGGACCCCGACCGCTGGGCTCCTCAGTACGTCGAGGCGGGCGCCTCCTCCGTAACCTTCCACGTGGAGGCCGCCGCCGCCCCCGTGCGGCTGGCCCGGGAGATCCGGGCCAAGGGCGCCCGGGCGTCCATGGCGCTCAAGCCCGCCACGCCGATCGAGCCGTACGAGGACCTGCTCCCGGAACTCGACATGCTGCTGATCATGACGGTCGAACCGGGCTTCGGCGGCCAGGCCTTCCTCGACATGATGCTGCCGAAGATCCGCCGCACCCGTGAACTGATCGGCAAGCACGGTCTGGAGCTGTGGCTCCAGGTCGACGGCGGCGTCTCGGCCTCCACGATCGAGCGGTGCGCGGAGGCGGGAGCGGACGTGTTCGTCGCCGGCTCCGCCGTCTACGGGGCCGAGGACCCGGCAGCGGCCGTACGTGCCCTGCGCACACAGGCGGAGACGGCCACCGCCCAGGCGTCCTGGGCATGCGACCACTGAGCCACAGCGAAGTGAACGCTTGAATGAACGGCGCCCATCAGGGCGGATCAGCAGCGCCGGATCTGCAAGGATGAACGGCGAATCCAGAGTGTGAACAGCAGTGAGGAGATCGCCGTGTCGGGTATGTCGGCGGGCCGGTCAGCCATGCGGATGGGACCCGCTGAGCTGGTGCAGGCGGCGGCCATGGCCCGCCGCTTCTACCTCGAGGGCAAATCCAAGATCCAGATCGCGGAGGAGTTCGGCGTCAGCCGCTTCAAGGTGGCCAGGGTCCTGGAGACCGCTCTCGAACGGGATCTCGTGCGCATCGAGATCCGGGTGCCGGCCGAACTGGACGCCGAGCGCTCCGACGCGCTCCGCGCCCGCTACGGCCTCAGACACGCCGTCGTGGTCGAGTCCCCGGCCGACGCCGAGGACAGTCCCGACCCCGAGAACCTCGGGGAGGTGGCCGCCGACCTGCTCGGCGAACTCGTCAACGAGGGGGACGTCCTCGGACTGGCGTGGGGCCGGTCCACCATCAACATGGCCGCCGCGCTCGACCGGTTGCCGCCGTGCACGGTGGTGCAGCTGACGGGCGTGTACGACGCCGGGACCGCCGAGCGCGGCTCGGTGGAGGCCGTCCGCCGGGCCGCCCAGGTGTCGGGCGGTGACGCGCACCCCATCTACGCGCCGATGCTGCTGCCCGACGCGGCCACCGCGGTGGCGCTGCGCCACCAGACGGGGATCGCCCGGGCCTTCGAGTACTTCGACAAGGTCACGGTCGCCTGCGTCTCCATCGGCTCGTGGGAGCCGGGCATCTCGACCGTGCACGACATGCTCAGCGACGAGGAGCGCGCGCACTACGCCTCGCTCGGTGTCGCCGCCGAGATGTCCGCGCACCTCTTCGACGCCGAGGGGCGCCGGATCGGGCGGGACCTGGGGGAGCGGTGCATCACGGTCAAGGCCGACCAGCTGCGTCGCGTCCCGGAGGTCGTGGCGATCGCGGGCGGGCAGCGCAAGGGGGCGGCGATCGACGCGGTGCTCCGCTCCGGGCTGGTCACCAGCCTGGTGACCGACACGTCGGCCGCCGACTACCTGATGACCGCGGGACCCACGCCGAAGTCCGCGCTGAACCGTGCCGACCCCGACGGGAACTGACGGCGGCCCCCGGCGGCGGGCCGCCCTCCCGCCGCCGCGGCTCGTCCCCCGTGCGCCGGCGGGACTGCTCGTCGCGCTGACGGGACTGCTCGTCTGCCTCTCCGTCCTGCTCACGGGCTGTGCGCCCTCCCCGGGCACCACGACGGCACCGGGCGCGTCCGCTCCGGCGTGGGCCGAGGGCATGGCCACCGTCCGCGAGTCCCGGCTCCCCGCCGAGGCCCGCCGGACGCTCGCCCTCATCGACCGAGGCGGTCCTTTCCCGTACGCCAGGGACGGAGCCGTCTTCGGGAACGTCGAGGGACGCCTGCCCCGGCAGCGGCGCGGCCACTACCACGAGTACACCGTGCGCACGCCCGGCTCGCACGACCGCGGGGCCCGGCGCATCGTCACCGGGCAGGACGGGGAGACGTACTACACCGATGATCACTACGAGTCGTTCCGGGCGGTGCTGAGATGACGGAAGACCTGGGCGGCCGGTACCCGGTCACCCTGGATCTGGACGGTGTCACGGACAAGGCGGGCCTGATGGACCGTGTCGTCCGGGCCCTGAGGCTGCCCGACTGGTTCGGGCGGAACTGGGACGCGCTGGCCGACTCCCTCGCCGACGACTCCGGGTGGCCCGAGGGAGCCGCCGCGCGGGGACTGCTGATCGTCGTACAGGGATGGCGGCCGTACGCCGAGACGGATCCGGACGCGTGGCGGACCGCGCTGGACGTGTTCGCCGAGGCGGCCGACCGGACGCCCGCGCTCACCGTCGTGCTCGCCCTTGGAGGATCCTCCTAGGCCGCCGCGGCCGGCCTGGACGTTCCGTGAGGGCGGGGAAGCGGTGGAGGCATGGGAGAATGAAGTACGTGCTCTTTCCCCCTGGCACACCTGTCCGGGGGCCACCTCTGATCGACTGGGATGTGCAGCACGTGCGTTTCCTCAATGACATCCAGCCCGCGTACGACCTGACGTACGACGACGTGTTCATGGTGCCGAGCCGCTCCGCGGTGGGCTCGCGTCAGGGCGTGGACCTCGCTTCGCCGGACGGCACGGGCACCACCATCCCGCTCGTCGTCGCCAACATGACCGCCATAGCCGGCCGCCGCATGGCCGAGACGATGGCCCGCCGGGGCGGCCTGGTGGTCATCCCGCAGGACATCCCCATCGACGTCGTCACCGATGTCGTCTCCTGGGTGAAGAGCCGCCATCTGGTGCTCGACACCCCGATCGTGCTGGCCCCGCACCAGACCGTCGCCGACGCCCTGTCGCTGCTGCCCAAGCGGGCGCACAACGCCGGTGTCGTCGTGGACGAGGACCACCGCCCCGTCGGTGTCGTCACCGACACGGACCTGTCCGGCGTCGACCGCTTCACCCAGCTCGAAGTGGTCATGTCCAGGGACCTGCTGCTCCTCGACGCGGACATCGACCCGCGCGAGGCCTTCAACCGGCTGGACGCGGCCAACCGCCGCTACGCCCCCGCCGTGGACGCCGACGGCAGGCTCGCCGGCATCCTCACCCGCAAGGGCGCCCTGCGCGCCACCCTGTACACCCCGGCCGTGGACGCGAACGGCAGGCTGCGGATCGCCGCCGCCGTCGGCATCAACGGCGATGTGGCGGGCAAGGCCAAGCAGCTGCTCGACGCGGGCGTCGACACGCTGGTCATCGACACCGCGCACGGCCACCAGGAGTCGATGATCAGCGCCGTCCAGGTGGTGCGCGCGCTCGACCCGCAGGTGCCGATCGTGGCGGGCAACATCGTCTCCGCCGAGGGCGTCAAGGACCTGATCGACGCGGGCGCGGACATCATCAAGGTCGGTGTCGGCCCCGGCGCCATGTGCACCACGCGCATGATGACCGGCGTGGGCCGGCCGCAGTTCTCCGCGGTGCTGGAGTGCGCCGCCGAGGCGAAGAAGTACGGCAAGCACGTGTGGGCCGACGGCGGTGTCCGCCACCCGCGCGACGTCGCGATGGCGCTCGCCGCCGGCGCGTCCAACGTGATGGTCGGCTCCTGGTTCGCGGGTACCTACGAGTCCCCGGGCGACCTCCATCAGGACGCCGACGGCCGCTATTACAAGGAGTCGTTCGGCATGGCCTCCGCGCGCGCGGTGGCCAACCGCACGTCCGAGGAGTCCGCGTACGACCGTGCCCGCAAGGCACTCTTCGAGGAGGGCATCTCCACCTCCCGCATGTTCCTCGACCCGGCCCGCCCGGGCGTCGAGGACCTGATCGACTCGATCATCGCGGGCGTCCGCTCCTCCTGCACCTACGCCGGCGCCGCCTCCCTGGAGGAGTTCGCCGAGAAGGCCATCGTCGGCATCCAGAGCGCGGCCGGCTACGCCGAGGGCAAGCCGCTGCACGCCAGCTGGAGCTGATCCCCGCCTCCGTCCCGACGGCCCCCGTCGCTCCCGCGCGCCTTTCCCGCGCCCGGGAGGAACGGGGGCCGCCGGCGTTCCCGGCACGGCCGGCGGACAGCGGCCGGCAGGGCGCGGAAGGCGGTCCGTGAGGGCGCCGTGCAACGCTCGGCAGCGCGTGCGCAACGAATGGGCACTCCGGGGCGATAGACGCAATGATCATCCATGGATGCGCAAGGTTGCTGCATTACGCCCGTGAAGGCCCGCCTCGTAGGGTGCTGCGCTAGACGTGGTGTGGCGGGGACCCCGCTCGGTCGGTTCCTGCCCGCAGGCTCCCACCGGTCCCCACCCACGAGGGCCGGCGATCATGCCGGCTCGCCTCGCAATCCCCGGCAGCGATAAGGAGCCAACGCGTGCTCGATCAAGGCGCACCCCCGCAGAACCAGAAACCGGCCGCCCCCGCGTCCCCGGGCGTCGCCACGCGCCTGATGCGTCGCAAGCCCGTGGAACGCCTGGTCGCAGAGGGCGGCCAGGGTGAGGGAGGCCAGCTGCGGCGCTCCCTCGGGCTGTGGCAGCTGACCATGATCAGCATTGGTGCCACCCTCGGCACCGGCATCTTCGTCGTCCTCGGTGAGGCCGTCCCCAAGGCGGGCCCGGCCGTCACCCTCTCCTTCGTGATCGCCGGTGTCACCGCGCTGTTCTCGGCCCTCTCCTACGCCGAGCTGGCCGGCACCATCCCGGTCTCCGGCTCCTCGTACTCGTACGCATACGCAACGATGGGCGAGCTGATCGCCTGGGTGTGCGGCTGGTGTCTGCTCCTGGAGTACGGCGTCTCGGTCGCCGCCGTGGCCGTCGGCTGGGGCGAGTACCTGAACGAGCTGCTGGACGGCGCCTTCGGCGTCACCATCCCGGACGCCCTGGCCAACCCGCCCGGCGTCCACGGCGGCGTGTTCAACCTGCCCGCCCTGATCGTCGTCCTCCTCGCGATGACCTTCCTGCTCGGCGGCGCCAAGGAGTCCGCGCGGGCCAACACCATCATGGTGTGCGTGAAGATCGCCGCGCTGGTGCTGTTCTGCGCGATCGGCTTCATGGGCTTCAAGTCCGGCAACTACTCGCACTTCATGCCGCTCGGCATGGGAGGCGTCAGCGCCGCCGGCGCCACGCTGTTCTTCTCCTACATCGGCTTCGACGCCGCCTCCACCGCCGGCGAGGAGGCCAAGGACGCCCAGCGCGACCTGCCGCGCGCCATCATGCTCTCGCTGGTCATCGTCACGGCCCTGTACGTGCTGGTCGCCGCCGTCGCGGTCGGTGCCAAGCCCTGGCGGACGTTCGAGAACTCCGAGGCCGCGCTCGCCCAGATCATGACGGACGTCACCGGCCAGAGCTTCTGGGGCACCCTGCTGGCCTTCTGCGCCGTCATCGCCATCGCCAGCGTCGTCCTGACCGTGCTGTACGGCCAGACCCGCATCCTCTTCGCGATGTCCCGCGACGGCCTGGTGCCCAAGGTCTTCGCCCGGGTCCACCGGAAGACCGGCGTGCCGCGCGCCAACACGGTCATCGTGGCCCTCTTCTGCGGCGTCCTCGCCGCCGCCATCCCGCTGGGACAGCTCGCCGACGCCACCAGCATCGGCACGCTGTTCGCCTTCGCTCTGGTCAACATCGCTGTCGTCATCCTGCGCCGGACCCGTCCGGACATGAAGCGCACGTTCCGCGTCCCGCTGTCATGGGTGCTGCCCGCGCTCGGCTTCCTCTGCTGCGTGTGGATGATGGGCAGCCTGTCCACCGTCACCTGGATCGTGTTCGGTGTCTGGATGGCTGTCGGGCTCGTGTTCTACTTCCTGTACGGCTACCGCCGTTCCCGTCTCGCGACCGACGAGGACCTCGCGGTGACGGCAGAGAAGTGACCGGACCGAAGAAGTGAACCACCCCCTGTGCTGAACGATCTCGACGAACGCATCGTGCACGCCCTCGCCGAGGACGCCCGCCGCTCCTATGCGGACATCGGGCAGATGGTCGGCCTGTCGGCCCCCGCCGTGAAACGGCGCGTGGACCGGCTGCGCGCCACCGGAGCCATCACGGGATTCACCGTCCGGGTGGACCCGGCGGCGCTCGGCTGGGAGACCGAGGGGTACATCGAGATCTACTGCCGGAGCAACACCTCTCCGGAGACCATCCAGCGGGGTCTGGAGCGCTACCAGGAGGTGGTGGCCGCGTCGACCGTCACCGGTGACGCGGACGCGATCGCCCAGGTGTTCGCCTCCGACATGCGCCACTTCGAACGTGTGCTGGAGCGGATCGCCGGCGAGCCCTTCGTGGAACGCACCAAGTCGGTGCTGGTGCTGTCGCCGCTGCTGCGGCGGTTCTCCTCCGGCGCGCCGGGGTGACCCCGGCGCGTCCCGTCCGGTGACCGGCCGCCGGACGGGACACCGCCTTTCGACGGCCGAGCGGGCGCCCCTGGCCGAGCGGGCGCCCGCGCCCCTCACCACCGACCGGCGCGACCGGCCCGGATCCGCGCCTCCCGCGCGCGACCCGGGCCGGTCCGGTTCCGGTCCGGTTCACATCGGCGGCCGGCGCATGCGACGCACCGCCCCTCATGGAGGCCACGGCGGCGCCCCACCCCTCTCCCCGCGGCGTGCCTCACCAGGTCCTTCCCGCAGGCCGTCGCGAGGTCTTTCCCGCAGGCCGTCGGGAGGTCCCTTTCCGCAGGTCGTCCCCGGAACGGAGGGCCCCCGCCGGGATACGCAACGAATCGCCGCCCGGCCCGCGCCCGACGCAACGAACCGCGCACCGGCGCGCAACGGCTCCTGCTTGTCCGGCCGAGCGCGCCGACCGTACCGTCTAATCCGGCCCCCAAACCCCCCGTACCGGTGAGGATCCCGCATGCGCACCGCCCTGCTTCAAGGCTCCGGCCGCCCCGGTTCGATCGCCGGGAACCTCAAGGTCCTCGACGAGGCCGCGGGCCGGGCCGCCGCCGCGGGCGCGGGGCTGCTGGCCGCGCCGGAGATGTTCCTCACCGGGTACGCGATCGGCGACGACATCGCCCGCCTCGCCGAGCCCGCCGACGGCGACTCCGCCGACGCGGTCGCGGAGATCGCCACACGGCACGGCCTGGCCCTCGCCTACGGCTACCCGGAGCGCGACGGCGAGACCGTGTACAACTCGGCGCAGCTGATCTCGGCCGACGGCACCCGGCTCGCGAACTACCGCAAGACCCACCTGTTCGGCTGCTTCGAACGCGACCACTTCACGCCGGGCGAGCGGCACGTCGTCCAGGCCGAGCTGAACGGCCTGACCGTCGGCCTGCTGATCTGCTACGACGTCGAGTTCCCGGAGAACGTCCGCGCCCACGCCCTGGCCGGCACCGACCTCCTCCTGGTCCCGACCGCGCAGATGCACCCGTACCAGTTCGTCGCCGAGTCGATGATCCCGGTGCGCGCCTTCGAGAACCAGATGTACGTCGCGTACGTCAACCGGGTCGGCCGGGAAGGGGAGTTCGAGTTCGTCGGGCTGTCCGTCCTCGCCGGACCCGACGGTACGGCCCGCGCCCGCGCCGGCCGTACCGAGCAGCTGGTGGTCGCGGACGCCGACCCCGCCTTCCTGGCCGCCTCCCGCGAGGCCAACCCCTACCTGCACGACCGCCGCTCCGGTCTGTACGGGTCCCTCGTCTGAGCCGTCGGCCGCCGCACCAGCCTCCCCCCTGTTTCACCTCGCGCAAGGAGTCCGTACCCCCATGACGTCCACGGTGCCCAACGCCGTCGAGCACACCGACGAGCAGCAGCCGCCGATCACCATGTTCGGCCCGGACTTCCCCTACGCCTACGACGACTTCCTGACCCATCCGGCGGGCCTCGGCCAGATACCCGCCACCGAGCACGGCACCGAGGTCGCGGTCATCGGCGGTGGCCTGTCCGGCATCGTCGCCGCCTACGAGCTGATGAAGATGGGCCTCAAGCCCGTCGTCTACGAGGCCGACCAGATCGGCGGCCGGCTCCGCACGGTCGGTTTCGAGGGCTGCGACGACTCGCTGACCGCGGAGATGGGCGCCATGCGCTTCCCGCCGTCCTCCACCGCGCTCCAGCACTACATCGACCTGGTCGGTCTGGAGACCCGCCCCTTCCCCAACCCGCTGGCCGAGGCGACCCCCTCGACCGTCGTCGACCTCAAGGGCGAGTCGCACTACGCCGAGACGATCGACGACCTGCCGCAGGTGTACCGGGACGTCGCCGCGGCCTGGGGCAAGTGCCTGGAGGAGGGCGCCGACTTCTCCGACATGAACCGTGCCATGCGCGAGCGGGACGTGCCGCGCATCCGCGAGATCTGGGCGAAGCTGGTCGAGAAGCTCGACAACCAGACCTTCTACGGCTTCCTCTGCGACTCCGACGCCTTCAAGTCCTTCCGGCACCGGGAGATCTTCGGCCAGGTCGGCTTCGGTACCGGCGGCTGGGACACCGACTTCCCGAACTCCATCCTGGAGATCCTGCGCGTCGTCTACACCGAGGCCGACGACCACCACCGCGGCATCGTCGGCGGCTCCCAGCAGCTGCCGCTGCGCCTGTGGGAGCGCGAGCCGGAGAAGATCGTCCACTGGCCGTACGGCACCTCGCTGAAGTCCCTGCACGTCGACGGCGAGCCGCGCCCGGCCGTGACCCGGCTGCACCGCACCGCGGGCAACCAGATCACCGTGACGGACGCCAACGGCGACATCCGCACCTACCAGGCGGCCATCTTCACCGCCCAGTCCTGGATGCTGCTGTCCAAGATCGCCTGTGACGACTCGCTCTTCCCGATCGACCACTGGACCGCGATCGAGCGCACCCACTACATGGAGTCCTCGAAGCTCTTCGTCCCGGTGGACCGGCCGTTCTGGCTGGACAAGGACGAGCAGACCGGCCGCGACGTCATGTCGATGACGCTCACCGACCGCATGACCCGCGGCACCTACCTGCTGGACGACGGCCCGGACAAGCCCGCCGTGATCTGCCTGTCCTACACGTGGTGCGACGACAGCCTGAAGTGGCTGCCGCTGTCCGCGAACGAGCGGATGGAGGTCATGCTGAAGTCGCTCGGCGAGATCTACCCCAAGGTCGACATCAGGAAGCACATCATCGGCAACCCGGTGACCGTCTCCTGGGAGAACGAGCCCTACTTCATGGGCGCGTTCAAGGCCAACCTGCCGGGTCACTACCGCTACCAGCGGCGCCTGTTCACCCACTTCATGCAGGACCGGCTGCCCCAGGACAAGCGGGGCATCTTCCTCGCCGGCGACGACATCTCCTGGACGGCCGGCTGGGCCGAGGGCGCCGTGCAGACCGCGCTGAACGCGGTCTGGGGCGTCATGCGCCACTTCGGCGGCACCACCGACGCCACCAACCCGGGCCCGGGTGACGTCTACGACGAGATCGCGCCGGTGGAGCTTCCCGAGGACTGACCGGGGACACCGACCGAGGCGCGGGCGGCCGGCCCCGGACTCCGGCCGCCCGCACCTTGTCGTACACCTCGGGGGCGACCGCGGTACCGGTCGGGCCGGGGCAGGCCCTCGATGCCGCACCGGCCCTGGCGGGCGGGCGGGCCCGGGAAACGGGGGCCGCCCGAGGACCCCGGGCTGTCCCGGCCGGTCCGTTCCGTGGCGCGCGCCATGCCGGGGAGGTCCCTGCCGCTCGGGTGCTGCCGGGCCCGGGGGAGTCCGTGACCGAGCCGGATCGGCGTGCCGCCGCTCCTCCGCGGCCGGGTGCCGGCCGGTCGACGTCCGGCCGCGGCCGGACGGATCAGTCCGTCAGCGGCGTCAGCAGCATCCGTCCCGCCAAGCCCACCGCCGCGTCCAGGCGTTCGGCGAACTCCTCGGCGACGTCGGCGCAGTGCCGCAACGCCCACAGGGCCCGGGCCGTCGTCCAGGTGGCGTCCCGGGCCCGCTCCAGGCTCCAGGAGCCCAGCAGGTGGGTGAGCGGGTCGGCGATCTGGAGCAGGTCGGGGCCGGGCATCAGGTCCTCGCGGATGCGCTCCTCCAGCGACACGAGGAGATCGCCCACCCGGTCGAACTCGTCCTCCAGATCAAGGGGTTCGCAGTCGAGCGCGCGGCACGTGTCCACCACGGCCAGCGCCAGGTCGTGCCCGATGTGCGCGTTGATGCCCGCCAGGGCGAACTGGAGCGGCCGTACCCCCGGATGGTGGCGGAGCTGGAACAGCGGGCGCCAGCAGGCGGGCGGACGGTGGTCGCCGGCGGCCGTGTCCACCGCCGCCAGATAGCGCTCGGCGAACCGCACGTCCAGCGTGGCCGCCGCGCGCGGGTCCGCGAACTCCCCTGCGTTCAGGCGCCGGCCGACCTCCTCGGTGACCGCGAGGTAGACCCGGTTGAACACGCCGACGCCGTCCCGCTCGGGGAGGACCGCGCCGAGTGCGCGCATCCGTGAGACGACGTCGTCGACGGGGGTGGTGAGGTGCTCGGGCTGCGCCATGGTGGAAGGGTCGCAGCACCGGGCCGGGCGGAGCACCGACCGGCCCGGTGCTTCGCCGGAACGGGGGAACGCCGGCGGGGCGGGCCCAGGCCGCTCACGGCTCGCGGGCCGGCCGTTTCCGCGTCACGCGTCGTAGGAGGACGTGCCCTCGTCCAGCAGCGGCTCCTGCTTCTTCAAGTGGGCCGGGGCCAGGGCGCGCAGGGCGTGGTAGCCGGTGATGACGACCAGGGTGCCGAGCGCGATGCCGCTGAGGCTGAAGGTGCCGGTGAACTTCATGGTGACGTTCCCGACGCCGATGATGATGCCCGCGGCGGCCGGTACCAGGTTCAGCGGGTTGCGCAGGTCCACCTTGGCGTTGCTCCAGATCTGGGCGCCGAGCAGGCCGATCATGCCGTACAGGATGACGGTGATGCCGCCGAGGACGCCGCCCGGGACGGCGGCGACGACCGCGCCGAACTTGGGGCAGACGCCGAAGAGCAGGGCGAAACCGGCGGCGGCCCAGTAGGCGGCGGTGGAGTAGACGCGGGTCGCGGCCATCACGCCGATGTTCTCGGAGTACGTGGTGTTGGGCGGGCCGCCCACCGCGGTCGACAGGACGGAGGCGACGCCGTCCGCCGAGATCGCCGTGCCGAGCCGGTCGTCCAGCGGGTCACCGGTCATCTCGCCGACCGCCTTGACGTGCCCCGCGTTCTCCGCGACCAGGGCGATGACGACGGGCAGCGCGACCAGGACCGCCGACCACTGGAAGGACGGCCCGTGGAAGGACGGCAGGCCGATCCAGTCGGCCCGGGAGACGCCGGAGAGGTCGAGCCGCCAGTGGTCGGTGAGCCTGCCGCTCGCGTCCACCGAGTGGATCCTGCCGAAGACCCGGTCGAACGCCCAGGAGATGCCGTAGCCGAAGACCAGACCCAGGAAGATCGCGATCCGGGACCAGAAACCGCGCAGGCAGACCACCGCGAGCCCGGTGAACAGCATCACCAGCAGGGCCGTCCACTGGTCCTGAGGCCAGTAGGTGGAGGCGGTCACCGGGGCGAGGTTGAAGCCGATCAGCATCACGACGGCGCCGGTGACGATGGGCGGCATGGCCGCGTGGATGATCCGTGCGCCGAAACGCTGCACGGCGAGTCCCACCAGGAACAGCACGGCACCGACGACGAGGACGGCACCGGTCACGGTCGCGCTCGTCCCGCCCTGGGCGCGGATGACCGCGGCCACCCCCACGAACGACAGGGAGCAGCCCAGGTAGCTCGGTACCCGGCCGCGGGTGGCGAGCAGGAAGATCACGGTCGCCACGCCCGACATCATGATCGCGAGGTTCGGGTCCAGGCCCATCAGCACGGGCGCCACGAAGGAGGCGCCGAACATCGCGACCACGTGCTGGGCGCCCAGGCCCACGGTCCGGGGCCAGGTGAGCCGTTCGTCGGGGCGTACCACCGCTCCGGGCGCGGGCGTGCGCCCGTCACCGTGCAGTTTCCAGCGCACGCCGAGGTCCATGGTGGGGTTCCGCTTTCTCAAGTACGTCAAGAGGGTCCGCACCATTGTCGGGGGACCGGAAGGCCGCACGCGCGCACGGCCGCGCACGGGGAGCGGCCGGACCGCCGGCGGCCGGCCTGCTGACCAGGGGGTTCGCGCCGGGGATGCTGAGCGGTCGCTTAGTATGGAACGAGGTCCCGGAGCGCCCGGGGCCGTCACCGTCCCCCTCAGCGACGCTCAGGAGCTCCACCCGTGACCGCACCGGCCCCGACCGCCCCCGCCGTCTCCCACGGCCGGCTGGTCCCCGTCACCGTCCACTTCGACGACCTCGACGCGCTCGGGCTGCTGCACAACGCCCGCTACCCGCTGATGGTCGAGCGGGCCTGGACCGAGCTGTGGAACGAGCACGGCATCCGCTTCGACGGGGACTGGACGGCGGCCGGGGACGCCTGCAACGCGGTCAAGGAACTGCGGATCACCTACGAGGCCCCGGTGACCCGCCCCGGCCCGTACGCCGTCCACCTGTGGCTGGAACGGCTCGGCACCACCGGCCTCACCTACGGCTTCCGGTTCTGCTCGGCGGACGGCACCGAGACCTACGCCCAGGGCACCCGGGTGCTGGTCCGGCTGGACGCCACGACCATGCGCCCCGCTCCCTGGAGCGAGACCTTCAGGGCCGCGGGTCGGGCACTGCTGCGGCCCGCGGACTGACCTCCGTACGGCCCCCGCGCTCGGCGGTGCGCAGCACGCCCGCGAACACGGCGAGCCCGGACGCCAGGACCGTCACCACGCAGAACGACACCACCAGGCTGGTCGCCTGGGCCACCCCGCCGATCAGCCCCGGCGCGACCAGCCCGGAGGTGTACGTGATGGTCGCCACGCCCGCGATGGCCTGGCTGGGGTTCGGCCCGGCGTGCCCGGCCGCCGCGAAGCACAGCGGCACGACCACCGCGATGCCGAGCCCCATCAGCGCGAAGCCGCCCATCGCCACCGCGGGATTCCCGGCGAGGACGACGAGCAGGCCGCCCAGCACGGCGAGCGCCCCGCCGGCGCGGACCGTGCGCACCGCCCCGAACCGGTTCACCACCGCGTCCCCGGCCACCCGGGCCACCGCCATCGTCAGCATGAACGCGGTCGTCGAGGCAGCCGCCAGAGCGGCCGTACCGCCCAGCCGGTCCCGCAGGAACACCGCCGACCAGTCCAGGCTCGCGCCCTCCGCGAACACCGCGCAGAAGCCGACCGCGCCGATCAGCAGGGCCGAGCGGGGCGGCAGGGCGAACCGCGGCGGCGGCTCCTCGTCCTCCCCGGGCTGGAGGTCCGGCACCCAGGAGCAGACCAGCAGCCCGAGCGCGGTCAGCACGGCCGACGCCAGCACGAAGTGCAGGCGCGCGTCCGAGCCGAGATGCGCGGCGAGGGTCCCGGCCGCCGAGCCGACCAGGGCGCCCGCGCTCCACATGCCGTGCAGTCCCGACATGATCGACTTCCCGAGCAGCCGCTCGACCTCGACGCCGAGCGCGTTCATCGCCACGTCGGCCATGCCCGCGGTCGCGCCGTAGGTGAACATCGCCAGGCACAGGGCGACCAGGTTCGGCGCGAAGGACGGCAGCACCAGGGACAGCGTCCACAGCGCCAGCAGCCCGCGCAGGGCCGTCCGGCTGCCGAACCGGTGGCTGATCCGGCCCGCCAGCGGCATCGCGCAGGACGCGCCGAACGCGGTGAAGGCCAGCGCGAAACCCAGCTGACCGGCGCCGATCGAGGTGTGGTCCTGGATCCACGGCACGCGCGTCGCGAACGAGCCGGTCACGGCACCGTGCACGGCGAAGACGGCCGCCACGGCGTACCGGGCGCGCCTGACCTCCCGCGCGTGGCCCACGTCGCTCATCTCTCCACCTCTCCCCGGCAATTCCCGCCCCGCTGGGGCTGCACGCGCCGTAAACTATCAGGGACCCTGCCTGATAGATAGCGGGCCTTCGCGTCCGGCGTCCGCGACCGGTCGCGCCCATCTGGGAGGATTACCGTCATGCCCGCGACACCCAGTACCGCCCGGGCCATCAACGACCGGCTGGCCCTGCGGCTGTTGCAGCAGGAAGGCCCGCTCACCGCGGGACGGCTGAAGCAGCTCACCGGCCTGTCCCGGCCGACGGTGGCCGACCTCGTCGACCGGCTCACCGCCGCCGGGCTGATCACGGTGGTCGGCGAGTCCGGGGAGCAGCGCCGTGGCCCCAACGCCCGGCTCTACGGCATCGTCGCCGACCGCGCCCACCTGGCCGCCCTCGACGTCCGCACCGCAGGCGTCGTCGTCCTGGTCTCCGACCTCCTCGGGCGGGTGCTCGCCGAGGGGTCCGTGCCGATCGGCGGCGACGCCGGCACCGGGACCGCCGTGGAGCAGGCGGTCGCCGCGGTGGAGCGGACCGCCCGGGAGGCGGGGGCGGACCGCCTGCACACCGTCGGCATCGGTGCCCCCGGCCTCATCGACCCGGTCACCGGCGACCTCCGCGACTCCGCCGGCCTCCCCGCCTGGCACCGCAGCCTCGCCACCGCCCTCCAGGAACGGCTGCCCGGCGCCCGCGTCACCGTCGAGAACGAGACCAACCTCGCCGCCCTGGCCGAACAGCGCGAGGGTGCCGCCCGCGACCGGGACACGTTCGTCCTGCTCTGGCTCGGCCACGGCGTCGGCGCCGCGGTCGTCCTGGACGGCACCCTGCGCCGCGGTGCCTCCGGCGGCACCGGAGAGATCGGCTTCCTGCCGGTCCCGGGCACGGACTGCCTGCCCTCGGCCCGGGACTGCGACGGCGGCTTCCACGCCCTGGCGGGGGCGGCGGCCCTCACGTCCCTGGCGGCCCGGTGCGGGTTGCCGGCACCGGCGGCGAGGGACGGAGCGGGGGCCGCGGCGGTCGTACGGGGGGCGGTGGCAGCAGAGGCGACGTCGCAGGGCACGGCGCCGGCGGGTGACGCGCCGGACGCGGTGACGGGCGAAGCGGGGGCGGCGGCTGCGGCGAGCGCCGCGGTGGCGAGGGTGCCGGAGGTGCCGGGCGGGCCGGCGGCCTTCCCCCCTGCGGGGGAGCGGGGGCCGGCTGGGGCGGCGGCTCCATCGGGCGCGGGCCTGCCGGCGGCGCCCGCCCCCGTCGGTCATCCGGGCGGGGGCGCGGGCACGGGTGCGGTGGCCGGTTCCGGGACGGCCGCTCGGTGGCTCGCCGATGCCGGCGGGAGCCCTTCGCAGCGCTTCCTCCGCGTCCTGGCCGACCGGGTCGCCGTCGGTGTCGCCTCCGTCGTGGCCGTGCTGGACCCCGGGTGCGTCGTGCTCGGCGGGGAGGTCGGCCGGGCCGGGGGAGCGGTGCTCGCCGGGCTGGTGGAGGAGCGGCTGCGGGCCATGTCGCCCCTGCGCACCGAGGTGAGGGCGAGCAGTCTGGGCGGCGCGGCCGTGCTGCGCGGCGCGCTGCTCACCGCCCGGGACCGGGCGCAGGACGAGCTCTTCGCACCGCCCGAGCGCCCGGCCCCCGTGACCGCGGCGCCGTGACCGCGGCGCCTTGGCGGTGGCTCGCCGGACTCGCGGACGCCCCGCCGTCCCGCCGCCGCTCGGCCCGGTCTCCCCTCAGCCCTCGCCCTTCCCGAACCGCCGGGCCAGGTGCTCCTCGAAGGTGACCTTGCCCTCCGCCAGGTCCGGGGCCAGGTGGCCGCCCGCGCGGAAGGCGCCGTACGCCTTCCCGAAGAGCGGTACGCGTGCCACGGCGCGGCGCCGGCCGGCAGCCCGCAGATAGGCGCGGGCGAGGGACTCCAGCGTGCGGACCTCGGGGCCGCCCAGGTCCGGTACCCGTCCGGCCGGCGCGCCGAGCGCCAGCGCGGCCAGCCGGCCGGCCACCTCGGCGACCTCCACCGGCTGGTCCGGCACGCCCGCCGGGACCACCAGCACCGGCGGCTTGGCGAGGGTCTGGAAGAGCGCGACCAGCAGGTCGTGGAACTGTGTCGTGCGCAGCACGGTCCAGCCGAGCCCCGACTCCTCGATCTGCCGCTCGACCGCGAGCTTGCTCCGGTAGTAGCCGAACGGCACCCGGTCGACGCCGACGATGGAGATGTACGCGAGATGGTCCACCCCGGCCCGCCGGGCCGCCGTGATCAGGTTCCGGGCGGCCTGCTCGTCGCCGCCCCGGGGCGAACTGGCGCAGTGCACGACCGTCCGCACGCCCGCCAGGGCCGCGTCCAGCCCCGCACCGCCCGCGCGCAGGTCGACGGCGTACGGCCGGGTGTGCCGGCTGAGCACCCGTGCCTCGTGCCCGTCCGCCCGCAGCCGCTCCGTGACCAGCCGGCCGAGCGTTCCGGTCCCACCGGTCACCAGGATCGTGGTCATGCTGTTTCCGTCCCTCCGACACCGGGCGCTCCGGCCGGAGCGCCCTTCGCCAGGTGGACGGAACGGCCCCCCGGAAACGTGACATGCGTTCCTGGGCGGGCCCGGCGGCGGGCAAGGGCCGTCGTCACCGCCGCCGGGCCCGCCCGCACCATAAGAGGACTAGACCAGCTGGGTCAATGGTCCGGACCAACCCCGATGCCCGGTGCGGAGCGGCTGGTCGGACGGCGTCCCTACGCGGCGCGAAACGTGCTGTACACACTGTGAGCGAGCCCACACCGTGCGCCGGTCAGGGCGACCGCGGGCCGTGGCACACTGGCCCTGTACCAGAAGCAGCGCACTCCGGGGTCGGTGAAAGTCCGAACCGGCGGTTACAGTCCGCGACCCGGTCGCTTCCAGCGGCCGGTTGACCAGGTGAAATTCCTGGACCGACGGTTAAAGTCCGGATGGGAGGCAGTGCGCGGCGGGCGGGCACGCTTTCCGTGTGCGCGCCGCCGTACCGGGCACGTCCGTCCGCGGACGCGTCCCCGTCGGCGACGCCCCCGGTGTGCTCACCCGTTGATTCTGTCGTTCGTCGACAGCCCCGGAGTCCGTGCCCGAAGAGGCAGGAGGACCCGGGAAGTGTTCACCGGAATCGTCGAAGAGCTGGGTGAGATCACCGCCGTCGAGAACCTCGGCGACGCGTCCCGCTTCCGGCTCCGCGGCCCCGTCGTGACCGAGGGGGCACAGCACGGCGACTCCATCGCCGTGAACGGGGTCTGCCTGACGGTCGTCGAGCACGAGGGCGACGAGTTCACCGCCGACGTCATGGCCGAGACCCTGAACCGCTCCAGCCTCGGCGCGCTCACCCCCGGCTCCCGCGTCAACCTCGAACGTCCCACCGCCGTCGGCGCCCGCCTCGGCGGGCACATCGTGCAGGGCCATGTGGACGGCACCGGCCGGATCCTGGCGCGCGAGCCCTCCGAGAACTGGGAGATCGTGAAGATCTCCCTCCCCGCGGACCTCTCCCGGTACGTCGTGGAGAAGGGCTCCATCACCGTCGACGGCATCAGCCTCACGGTCGTGGACGCCGGCTCCGACCACTTCACCGTGAGCCTCATCCCGACCACCCTCGCCCTGACCACGCTCGGCGTGAAGCAGCCGGGCGACCCGGTCAACCTCGAGGTCGACGTCATCGCCAAGTACGTGGAGCGGCTGCTCGCGGCCGGACAGGGGGCCGGCAAGTGAACTGGATGAACTCAGAGGCGTTCACCCTGTTCGGCCAGCACATCATCTGGTCGGACATGGTCGGCAACATCCTCGGCCTGATCACCCTCGCCCTCGGCTGGCGCCGCTCCCTGTGGACCTGGCCCGTGCAGTTCCTGTCCGGACTCGTCCTCTTCGCCGCCTTCTACGGCCATCTGACCGGCAGCGCCGGCAAGCAGGCCGTCGTCATGGCCGTCGCGCTGTACGGCTGGTGGCAGTGGCAGCGCAGCAAGGACCGGTCGGGGGACGGCCACATCGCACCCCGCTTCGCCACCTGGCGCGAGCGCGCGGCGATGCTGGCCGCCGCCGCCGGCGGCACGGTCGCGGTCGCGCTGTTCTTCAAGGCCCACCCCGACCTGTCCTGGGACCCGTGGCCCGACGCCTACATCTTCGTCGGCACCATCGTCGCCATGTACGCCCAGGCCAAGAGCATGGTCGAGTTCTGGTTCGCCTGGCTGCTCGTCGACCTCGTCGGCGTGCCCCTCAACTTCGCCAACGGCTACGGCTTCTCCGGCTTCGTCTACGTCATCTACGGCGCGCTCGTCCTGTGGGGCATGCGCGACTGGTGGCTGCGCTCCCGCAGGGCCGCGCAGCCCGTCCTGGAAGGAGCGCCGGCATGACCTCCGCACCACCGCTGTACGGCACCGACCCGATCGAGGACTTCGCACTCGACCCCGTCGAGCAGGCCGTCGCCGACATCGCCGCCGGCCGCCCGGTGGTCGTCGTGGACGACGAGGACCGGGAGAACGAGGGCGACCTCGTCATCGCCGCCGAGAAGGCCACCCCCGAGATCGTCGCGTTCATGATGAGCGAGTGCCGGGGCCTGATCTGCGCGCCCATGGAAGGCGAGGAACTGGACCGGCTGCGGCTGCCGCAGATGGTCGAGGACAACACCGAGTCGATGAAGACCGCGTTCACAGTCTCCGTGGACGCCTCCGCCGCTCACGGTGTGAGCACCGGCATCTCGGCCGCCGACCGCGCCACCACTCTCCAGCTCCTCGCCGGCGGGACGGCGCAGCCCACCGACTTCGTCCGCCCCGGCCACGTCTTCCCGCTGCGCGCGAGGCCCGGCGGTGTCCTGGTCCGAGACGGTCACACCGAGGCCGCCGTCGACCTCGCCCGGCTCGCCGGGCTGCGCCCCGCCGGCGCCATCGTGGAGATCGCCGGCGAGGACGGCCGCATGCTCCGGCTGCCCGAGCTGATCCCCTTCGCCCGCAAGCACGGTCTGACGATCATCTCCATCGCGGACCTGATCGCCTACCGGCGCGGCAGCGAGCCCACCGTCCGCCGCGAGGCCCGGACCCTGCTGCCCACCCGGCACGGCACGTTCACCGCCTACGGCTACCGGTCCACCGTCGACGGCGTCGAGCACGTCGCCCTGGTCCACGGCGAACCGGGCGACGGCGAGGACGTCCTGGTGCGCGTCCACTCCGAATGCCTCACCGGCGACGTCTTCGGCTCCCTGCGCTGCGACTGCGGCCCCCAGCTGGACACCGCCCTGCGACGCATCCAGGACGAGGGCCGGGGCATCGTCGTCTACCTGCGCGGACACGAGGGACGCGGCATCGGCCTGCTTTCCAAACTGCGCGCCTACGCGCTCCAGGAACAGGGCCACGACACCCTCGACGCCAACCTCGAACTCGGCCTGCCCGCCGACGCCCGCGACTACGGTGCCGGCGCGCAGATCCTCGCCGACCTCGGCGTACGCAGCGTCCGCCTGATGACCAACAATCCCGACAAGACCGAGGCGCTGCTGCGCCACGGCCTGAGGGTCACCGGCCGCGAGCCGATGCCCGTCCAGGCCGGCGAGCACAACCTCCGCTACCTGCGCACCAAGCGGGACCGGATGGGGCACGACCTGCCCTGGCTCGACACGCCCGCCGTGGCCGCTCCCGCGGCCACCTGCGGCGACCAGTAAGCAAGAAAGAAAGCACCGAGGAGAGACGTGAGCGGCAAGGGCGCACCGGAACTGTCCGTACGCAACGTGAGCGACCTGCGGGTCGCCGTCATCGCGGCACAGTGGCACGAGAAGGTGATGGACGGTCTGGTGAACGGCGCGCTGCGCGCCCTGCACGACCTGGGCATCGACGAGCCGACCCTGATCCGGGTCCCCGGCAGCTTCGAACTGCCGGTGGCCGCCAAGGTGCTCGCGGGCCGCGGCTACGACGCCGTGGTCGCCCTCGGCGTCGTCATCCGGGGCGGCACGCCGCACTTCGACTACGTGTGCCAGGGCGTCGCCCAGGGCCTCACCCAGGTGTCCGTCGAGACCGGCGTCCCCGTCGGCTTCGGCGTGCTCACCTGCGACACCGAGGAGCAGGCCCTGGACCGGGCCGGTATCGAGGGCTCGACCGAGGACAAGGGGCACGAGGCGGTGACGGCCGCGGTGGCGACGGCGGCCACACTCCGCTCGGTATCCGAACCCTGGCACTGAGGCACCGGGCGGACCACGTAGGGTGGGGGCCACCATGTCCAAGAAGACGTTCGAGCAGCTCTTCACCGAGTTGCAGCACAAGGCCGCCCACGGCGATCCCGCCACCTCCCGCACCGCCGAGCTGGTCGGCAAGGGCGTCCATGCCATCGGCAAGAAGGTCGTCGAGGAGGCCGCCGAGGTCTGGATGGCCGCCGAGTACGAGGGCAAGGAGGCGGCCGCCGAGGAGATCTCGCAGCTGCTCTACCACGTCCAGGTGATGATGGTCGCCCGGGGGATCTCCCTGGACGACGTCTACGCCCACCTCTGAGCCGTACCGCACCCCCGTAGAGAACGAGCAAAGGAAGCCGACCTCATGCTGCGCATCGCCGTCCCCAACAAGGGTTCCCTGTCCGGCCCTGCGGCGGAGATGCTGCATGAGGCCGGCTACCAGCAGCGCCGCGAGTCCAAGGAGCTGCGCATCGTCGACCCGGTCAACGAGGTCGAGTTCTTCTACCTCCGCCCCCGCGACATCGCGATCTACGTCTCCTCCGGCCGCCTCGACATCGGCATCACCGGCCGTGACCTGCTGGTCGACTCCGGCGCCGACGCCGAGGAGATCCTCCCCCTGGGCTTCGCCCGCTCCACCTTCCGCTTCGCCGCGAAGCCCGGCACCGCGGCCGGTATCGAGGACCTCAAGGGCCGCACGGTGGCCACCTCCTACGAGGGCATCGTCGCCCGGCACCTCACCGACAGCGGCATCGACGCCTCCGTCGTCCACCTGGACGGCGCCGTCGAGACCGCCGTCGAGCTGGGCGTCGCCGAGGTCATCGCCGACGTCGTCGAGACCGGCACCAGCCTGCGCAACGCGGGCCTGGAGGTCTTCGGCGAGCCGATCATGAAGTCGGAGGCGATCGTCGTGCGCCGCACCGGTGCCGACAGCGAGGAACCGAAGGTCCAGCAGTTCCTGCGCCGCCTGCAGGGCGTCCTGGTCGCGCGGACCTACGTGATGATGGACTACGACTGCCGGGTCGAGCAGCTGGAGAAGGCCGTGGCGCTCACCCCCGGCCTGGAGTCCCCAACCGTCTCCCCGCTGCACAACGAGGGCTGGGTCGCCGTGCGCGCCATGGTCCCCGCCAAGGAGGCGCAGCGGATCATGGACGACCTCTACGGCATCGGCGCCCGCGCTATCCTTACCACGGCCATTCACGCCTGCCGCCTGTAGGGGTACACGCACCGAGATGTCCGACCTCCCCGCTCTCCCCGTCACCTTCCGGCCGGGTCACACCCGGGCCATCCTGCTCACCGCCGGTGCCGTGATCTTCCTGGTGCTCTCCGGCGTCGCGATGCTCCTGGACCACATCGGCCCCGGTTCGCGGCTCAGCTTCGTCATCACCGGGGCGCTGATCTTCTGGGCCACGGCCCAGCTCGCCCGGATCAGGGTCGTCGCCGACGAGTCCGGCGTCACCGTGGTCAACATCGCGAGCAAGCGGCGCCTGGCCTGGGCGGAGATCCTCCGGGTGAACCTCCGACCGGGTGACCCCTGGGTGTTCCTCGACCTCAGCGACGGCACCAGCCTGCCCGCGCTCGGCATCCAGCCCGGTGTCGCCCGGCAGCGGGCCATCGCCGACGCGCGCACCCTCCGTGCCCTCACCGAGGCCCGCGCCACGGCCCGGGCGGCGGAGAATCGGGGCTGACTCGGGGCGGGATGAGGGACCGCTCCGGGTGCCGGCCCTGCCGCACCCGCCCCTATCTTGATTAATCTGGTGACGGAGGCCTTTCCGCCGTGCCTCCGCCCCCTGCGCGCCGCCCGGCACCCAGGGGTTCCTGCTACCCGAGGAGTGACTCCCTCCAGCGATGGACGGATCGTCCTGTAGTACCTGCGCCGCCCCGACCCGACACACCGGGAAGGCGGTGGCAGCGTGACCATCCCCCTGCTGCTCCTAGGAGCGGCGCTCCTGCTCATTGTGGCCAACGGCTTCTTCGTGGCGGCCGAGTTCGGTCTGGTGACCGTCGAACGCCCGGAAGCCGAGAAGGCCGCCGCCGACGGTGACCGACGCGCCCGTACGGTCGTGGAGTCGCTGAAGGAACTGTCCTTCCAGCTCTCCGGCACCCAGCTCGGCATCACCATCACCTCCCTGGTCGTCGGCATGCTCGCCGAACCGGCCCTGGCCGAGCTGCTGCACGGCCCGTTCGCCGCGATCGGCATCCCCGGGGGCGCCGTCTCCGGTGTCGCCGTGGTCGTCGGCATGCTGCTGGCCTCGGCGATCCAGATGGTGATCGGCGAGCTCGTGCCCAAGAACTGGGCCGTCTCCCGGCCGTTGCAGGTCGCCCGCTTCGTCGCCGGCCCCCAGCACCGCTTCGCCCTCCTGTTCCGCCCGGTGATCTCCGCGCTGAACACGGTCGCCAACCGGCTGGTCCGCGCCCTCGGCGTCGAACCCACCGAGGAGCTGGCCTCCGCCCGCACCCCCGGGGAACTCGTCTCCCTGGCCCGGCACTCCGCGCAGGCCGGTGCCCTGGAGCAGGACACGGCCGACCTGTTCGTGCGCACCCTGTCCCTGGGGGAGCTGACCGCGCAGCACGTCATGACCCCCCGCGTGCGGGTCAGCGCCCTCCAGGACTCGGCCACCGCCGAGGACGTCGTCAACCTCACCCGCGCCACCGGCCTGTCCCGCTTCCCCGTCTACCGGGAGAAGATCGACGAGGTCGTCGGCATGGCCCACCTCAAGGACGCCCTCGCGGTTCCGGCGGCCGATCGCCTGCGCACCCCGGTCGCCCGCATCGCCCGCAAGGCGCTCCTCGTCCCCGAGACCCTGCCCGTCCAGCCCCTCCTCACCCGGCTGCGCAGCGAGCAGCCCATCGCCGTCGTGGTCGACGAGTACGGCGGCACGGCCGGCGTGGTCACCCTGGAGGACATCGTCGAGGAACTGGTCGGCGAGGTCCGCGACGAGCACGACGGCCAGGACGTGCCCGAGCTGGCCCCCGCCCCGCCCGAGGACGGCAGGGCGGCCTGGGACGTCGACGGCAGCTGCCGGGTCGACGTGCTCCAGCGCATAGGCCTGGAGGTGCCCGAGGGGCCGTACGAGACCGTCGCCGGGCTGGTCGCCGACCTGCTCGGCCGGATCCCGGCCCCCGGTGACCGGGCCGAACTGCCCGGCTGGCGGCTCGCCGTCCGTCAGGTCGGCCACTACCGCGCCGAACGGGTCCGCGTGGTCAGAACGGCCCCGGCGGTCAACGTGATGGAGGCCGCCCGATGAGCGTCCTCCAACTGCTCTTCGCCGCGCTGCTCGTGCTCGCCAACGGCTTCTTCGTCGGCGCCGAGTTCGCGCTCGTCTCCGTCCGCCGCAGCCAGATCGAGCCTCTCGGCACGGCCCGCGCCCGCCAGGTGCTGTACGGCCTGGAGCGCCTGCCCCAGATGATGGCCGCCGCCCAGTTCGGCATCACCGTCTGCTCCCTGACCCTCGGTGCGGTCGCCGAACCCACGGTGGCGCACCTGCTGGAACCGCTGTTCGAGGGGATCCACCTCCCCGACGGCGTGATCCACCCCCTCGGTTACGTCATCGCCCTGGCCGCCGTGGTCTTCTTCCACCTCGTCATCGGCGAGATGGTGCCGAAGAACCTCGCGATGGCGGCGCCGGAGAAGGCGGCCCTCTGGCTCAGCCCGGGCCTCGTCTACTTCGCCCGTCTCTGCAAGCCGATCACCGCCGCTCTCGGCGCCTGCGCCCGGGGCATCCTGCGGCTGTTCCGGGTCGAGCCCAGGGACGAGGTGGAGGCGGTCGTCACCACCGAGCAGCTCAACCGCCTGCTGGAGGACTCCGGTCAGGCGGGTCTCCTCGACCCCGAGGAGCAGGAACGACTGGAGGACGCCCTGGAGTTGGGCTCCCGCCCGGTGACGGACGTCCTGCTGCGCCGTGAGTCCCTGGTCACGGTGACCCCTGCGGTCACGCCGGGCCGGATCGTGGAGCTGACCGCCCGCACGGGCTACTCCCGCTTCCCGGTCGCGGCGGCCGAGAAGGGCCCCTTCATGGGTTATGTACACGTCAAAGACGTGCTCGATCTGGAGGACTCGGCCCGGGCGGTGCCGCAGCACGTGTGGCGCCCGATGGCCACCCTCCGCGCCGAGCTGCCGCTCGACGACGCCCTCACGGTGATGCGCCGGGCGGCCACGCATCTGGCCCAGGTGGCGGACGCTTCCGGCAAGGTGCTCGGCCTGGTCGCCCTGGAGGACGTACTGGAGCTGCTGGTGGGCGAGGTCAGGGACCCGGCGCACCGCGAGCCGGCTGGCGTGCGGCTGACCGAGCCCCGGGTGAGCGGAGAGCCGGAGGGCGTGCTGACGACGTAGACCGCCGTCACGCGCGGGGCGCGGGGGTCGGTCGCACGACCACCGCGCCCCCCGGGACAGGCGCGCTAGGGAGCCGACGGGTCCTGCGGCCCCCGCCCCGACAGCACCTCTCCGTACGCCTGCATCAGATCGGGCAGCCGCAGCGTCGCCAGGTCCTGACGGGACAGGGCACCCGGGCAGACGGACAGCCTCAGGTCCCGGTACGCGCAGCTCTTCTCGTACAGCGTCCGCAGGAAGCGGCCGTTGCCCAGCTCGTCGATCCACCCCTGGCCGACCACGTGGCCGGCGATCGACCGCAGCTCCTCCAGCGCCTCCTCGTCCCACAGGTCCCCGTTCTCCGCCGCCAGCACCTTGCCGATCTCGGTGAGCTCCTGAGGCCGGTAGGAGGGGAAGTCCACCCGGGTGGTGAAGCGGGAGGAGAGCCCGGGGTTGGCGGCGAGCAGACGGTCCATGCCCTCCGGATAGCCGGCCAGGATCACCACCAGGTGGTCCCGGTTGTCCTCGGCCCGCTTCAGCAGCACCTGGAGCGCCTCGTCGCCGTACGCGTCCCCCTTGCCGTAGCCAGAGTTGGACAGCGAGTACGCCTCGTCCACGAACAGCACCCCGCCGATCGCGGAGTCGATCAGCTCATTGGCCTTCACGGCCGTCTGCCCGAGGTACTCGCCGACCAGGTCGGCCCGCTGGGCCTCCACCAGATGGTCGCCGCCGAGCAGACCCAGCGCGTAGAAGACCCGGCCCAGGATGCGGGCGACGGTGGTCTTGCCCGTACCGGACGGGCCGGAGAAGACGAAGTGCCGCTTCGGCGGTTGTACCGGCAGCCCCTGCCCGGCCCGCAGCCGGGCCATGTTCAGCTGTGCCGACAACGCTTTGACCTGGCGCTTCACCGGTTCGAGTCCGACCATGCGCTCCAGTTCGGCGAGTGCCTCCTCCAGTAACGCGGCGTCGGCCGGACCGGCCGGGACCGGCGGGCCGGACACCCCGCTCCTCACCCGCACGGAGGGGTCGGCCACCGACGGCAGCGGCCCGGTAGGCAGGTCGGGCTCCGGCAGCCGCAGGTCCCGGCCCTCCGCGCCGAACAACGGATCGAAGCCGTCCGGTCCGTCCACCGTGTCCAGTCCCGCGCCGGTCAGCGTGATCGCGGCGAGGTCGGACGCGTCGTCGTACCCGTCCCCCTCGGCGATCGCGGCGAGCCGGGCGGACGTGTCCATGAAGGCGGGATCGGCCCGGTGCACCGCCCGGTACAGCGGCAGCGCGGCGGCGCTGCGGCCGGTGCCCTCGTGGGCGCGCGCCAGCCAGTACCGCAGCTCCTTGCGCTGCGGCTGCTCGCTGCGGCAGCGCATCAGCGCCGCCGCCAGCAGCGGTTCGGCGTGGCCGTACATCTCCAGCCGGACCCGGGCCATGCCGCCGAACAGGCCGGCCTCGATGCCGAGCAGGGCGTCGCTCAGCAGCGGGTCGGTGTGCCGTATCAGCTGCTCCCAGTCCTTGACCAGGTAGGCGCGGCAGGCGTGCAGGAAGCGGACCTGCGCGTCGGTGTCGACCGGGGGCAGCCCGGCCAGGGCCCGGTCCAGCTCGGGTACGTGCCGTCCGTCCAGCCAGTGGGAGGCGTGCGCCAGCAGCAGGTCGCGCGGGCTCTCCAGCACCGGCTGCACCCACCAGCCCAGCCAGTACCAGGAGTTGAGGGACCGGCGGTGCCGGGCGCGCTGTTCCCCGAAGCGTTCGCGGTGCCGGAACATGCGCAGCAGCGCGGTCGTCGTGTCGACCCGGAGGGCGTGCAGCCCCAGCCAGGCGTCGGCCATGCCCGGGTCCATCCGCACCGCGGTGCGGAACTCCTCCTCCGCCTGCGGATAGGCGCCCATCGTGTAGGCGTCCACGCCCCGCAGCCAGGCAAGGTCGGCCGGGGCCTCGGGGCCCCGCGTGCCGAAGTCCATCACGTCCCCCCACAGACCGTGCCCCCGTGGTTCACCACCGGGCAGTCGCCCGACGGCCGCCGCGGTCCAACCGCTGGGCCGCGGACCGGAGTTGCCGATGCGCCAGACAGACGCGAAGGTCGCACCGAAGGCATCGTACCCGCGTGGTGACCGCGCGCCGAAGGGTGCCGCACCAGGCATTGCGCGAGGTGGGAGCAGACGGGGCGCACACGTTTCGGTGACCGTCTGTGAGCGGATCGGTGCGCGCGGCGGCCGGGGAGCGGGCCGCGGACACAACGAAGCCCCCGGTCACGGGGGAACAACCGGGGGCTTCGCGTCGGTGGGCGGCTCCGAAGGGCCGCACATGGAGAACGTAAGACCTGTACGGCCCATGGGTCAAGCATCGTCGGGGCACTCGCGGAAGTTGTCCGGCCTGACTCTTCACGACTTCACCACATCGCGGGGAGCTCCTCACGCTCTGTCACCTTCCGGTCCGCCGCAGGGGGCCGCGCCGGGTCCCGGCAGCACCTCGTACCCCTGCTGACTCCCCAGCACCAGCAGATCGGCATGGGGGCGTGAGGGGTCGGCGGCGAAGTGCGCACGCTCCGCCGCGACCCAGCCGTCCCAGAACTCCCGCTGCTCCGGTCCGTCCCGCAGCCGGCCGCGCCGCCAGGACTCCGTCGCGGGCAGCTCCATCCACAGCAACCGCGCCAGGTGCGGGCGCAGCGCCCGGCGGCCGGCGCCGACGCCCTCGACGAGGACCACGGGCGCGGGCGGCAGCGGGCGCGGGACGCCGAAGGCACGTGCCCGCCAGTCGTACGGCGTGTAGTACGCGCTCTCACCGCGGCCGAGGGGCTCGATCACCTGGGCCGTGAGCCGGTCCGTCCAGGCGAAGAGCCGCTCGTGGCTGGCGATGTCGTCCAGGTGGAGCACTGGAGCCCCGCCCAGCGCCAGGGCCAGCCGCGCGGCGAAGGTGGACTTGCCGGAGCCGGCGTGTCCGTCGACGCCGATCAGCCGGACCGGTCCGAGGGACGGGGGGAGCCCGCGCAGCCGGGCGGCGAGGTCCTGAATGGCGTTTCCCGGGGTGTGGAGCGGTGCGGACGTTTTCCGCGAAACAGTGTAGTCGCGTCTTGAACCATCGGCCGCCGGCCGGTCAATGGCGCCGATAAACGTCCCGAATCCCCTGACCGATATGTCGAATTCGGCGTTCCGGGTGTGCCCGACGCTGAGTAAGGTGCCTCCTGCGCAACGTGATGCGACGTACGGGGACCGGCAGGGGGGACATGGCCGCGGAGTTATTCGAAGGGCACTACGTATGGCATCCGGCGGCCGACGACCGGGTCCTGGCGAGCGTATGCGTCGATGTGCGCGCCGGACGTTATCGATACGCGCACGAGGCCCTCGCCGAGACGCGTTCCGACTTCGCCCTGCGGGCCCACCGCTCGCTTGTGCTCGCCTCCGAGGCGGCCGGCACCGACCTGGTCGAGCGCTGGCTCGCCGAGGAGCCGACACCGGAGGCGGCGCTGATGTGGGCCCGGGTGGCGGTGCAGCGCGCGCTGCGGGCCGCCGACGAGCGGGACGAGCGTGCCGAGAGACTGGAGCGCATAGCGCTGACCGCCTGCGACCGGGCCGCCGCCGACGCCCCCCGGGATCCCACCCCCTGGGTCGCCAGACTGTCGATGGCCCGGCTGCACCGGCTGCGCGACCCGGCCCCGCAGGGCCTGCTCACCGCGCCGCCCGGCCCCTGGCGGCTGTTCGCGCACATCCTCTCCCTCGACCCCTGGCACCGTGAGGCGCACCACCGCTTCCTGTCCTTCTTCTTCACACGCCACGGTGGCTCGGTCAACGCGGCCTGGGACGTGGCCGCCTTCCTCAGTCAGCGGGCACCAGCCGACTCCGCGCTGAGACTGCTGCCCCTGGTCGCCCTCGTGGAGAGCTACAACCCGACCCGGCTCCTCGCCGACCGGATCTGGGAGGAGCCCCAGTGGCGCTCCACCGCGCTCGCGGTCTACCAGAACTGGCTGCCCGCGCTGGCCGGCTACCGCTTCACCCCGGTGCTCGACCTGGCCTACCTCGCGCACGCGCTGGTGATGGCCCAGTGCGAGTTCGAGGCGCGGGCGGTGTTCACGGCCATGGGCCCGTACGCCTCACGCATGCCCTGGAGCGCCTTCGGTGACCCCGCCGAGCAGCTCTCCCGGGCCCGGCGCGCCTGCGGCCTGCCCGTTCCGGCGCCCGCCTGACCCGGGCTCGCCCCCTTGCCCCTCGTCCTCCTGCCCCATCGAGAGAAAGGCCGATCTGTGTCGGAACAGATGTCGACGCCCCGGGCGCGGACGCGCGCGGCGGAATCCGTCGTGCTCGACGACGACGCGACCCTGCACGCGATGGGTTATCCGCGGAAACTCACCCGGCGCTTCCAGGCGTTCGACAATTTCGCGATCTCTTTCACCATCATCAATATCCTCTCGGGCATTTTCTCGTCCTTCGGATTCGGTATGAACGCGGGCGGTCCCCGTATTCTCGTGTTCGGCTGGATCGGCGTCTCCGTCATGGTGCTGCTCATCGGCGCGGCCATGGCGGAAGTCGCCTCCGCCTTTCCGACGAGCGGGGCCCTGTACTTCTCGGCCGGTAAACTCGCCAAGCGGCACAAGGGTGCCTGGTCCTGGTTCACGGGCTGGCTGAACTTCGTGGGGCAGATCGGCGGCACCGCCGCCACCGGCTACGCGGCCGCCACCTTCATCCAGGTCTTCGTACAGCTTCAGTGGCCCTCGTACCGGCCGACCGCGCATCAGACGGTGCTGATCACGGCCCTGGTGATCGTTCTCCAGGGACTGGCGAACACCTACACCGTCCAGCTCGTCGCGTTGCTCAACCGTATTTCCGTGTGGTGGCTCCTCATCGGACTCGTCGTGATCGTGAGCGCACTCATCGTGATGCCCGACCAGCACCAGTCCGCGTCCTTCGTGACGCATTTCGAGAACAACACCGGGTTCACGAACGGCCTTTATGGCGGCATGCTGGGCCTGCTGGTCACCAGTTGGACCTTCACCGGGTTCGACGGCAGCTTCCACATGTCCGAGGAAACCGTCCGCGCGACGGTGAGCGCCCCCAAGGGGATCACCCGCGCCATCGCCTTTTCCGCGATCACCGGCCTGGTTCTGATGCTGGCACTGGTCTACAGCATCGGTGACTACGACACGGTGGCCGGTTCCGCCGCGCCGCCCGTCCAGATCCTCATCGACGGCCTCGGTCTCGGCGCCGCCAAGGTGATGCTCCTCATCGTCATCGGCGCCATGCTCTTCTGCGGTCTGGCCAACCTCACCAGCAACACCCGGCAGATCTTCGCCTTCTCGCGGGACGGCGCCATGCCCGGCTCCCGCTGGTGGCACTCGGTCTCGCCGCGCACCCGCACACCCGTGAAGGCCGTGTGGTTCGCGGTGGGCTCCTCGCTGGCCCTGGTGGTGCCGGGCTGGTGGTCGCACACGGCGTTCACCGCGATCGTCAGCGTCAACGTGGTCGGGCTCTTCCTCGCCTACGCCGTGCCGATCTTCCTGCGGCTGCGGCTCGGGGACGCCTTCCAGCCCGGGCCCTGGCACCTGGGCCGCTGGGGCAGGCCGATCGGCTGGCTCGCGGTGGTCTGGATCCTGCTCAGCAGCGTCCTGTTCATGCTGCCGCAGGCCTCGCCGATCACCGTCGACTCCTTCAACTACGCGCCGGTCGCGCTCGCCGTCGTCCTGCTGGTGGCCACGGTGTGGTGGTTCGCCACCGCCCGCCGCCGCTTCCAGGGCCCGGTCAGCTACGGTCGCCCCGACGAGGTCGCCGCGATGGACCTGGTCTGACCCGGCCGGCGGTACGGCCCCGGTGCACCCCCGCGCCGGGGCCGTCCCGCCGGGGCCGTCCCGCCGGGGCCGTCCCGGGCCCGCGGCGAACCCTTCCGGCGGACCAGACCAATGTTCCTGCCGCGGCATGCGCGCAAGTGCTGGCAGGGCGGTCCGGCCTGCCCCATAGTGGGCGCACAACCGTGCACCGGACCTGCCCGACTCGGACACCTGGGGGTCGTCGCGCCCATGAGCCAAGCCCAACAGCCGTCCCGCAGAACCGTCCTGGCCGTCGCCGTCGCCGCGGCGGTGACCGGTACGGCGGCCCCCGCGGCCGTCGCCGCACCGGCAGCCGCCGCCGACGCGCCCGGCCGGGCGCAACCCCGCCCGATCGACTACCGCGCCTGGACCACGTACACCGACTGGCGTTCCGGCACCGCCGAGGGCACCCGGGCCGTCTCCGGCCGGCGCCCCGGTGTGGTGATCGGCGCCCCCGCCGGCCGCACCGACTACACCGATCCGCACACCGGCATCACCGCCACCTGGGAGTACGCCACCTGGACCTCCCCGGTCCACCGCCTCACCACGCCCGCGACCGAGGCCGTCGCCTCCTGGAACGCGCACACCCCCGACGGCACCTGGCTCCAGGCCGAGCTCCAGGGCACCTACTCCGACGGCACCGGCACGCCCTGGTACGTGATGGGGCGCTGGGCGGCCGGCGACCAGGACATCAAACGGACGTCGGTGGACGGGCAGACCGACGGCAGGAGCAGCGTCTGGACCGACACGTTCGCCGTCGACGACGCGAGCACCGGGCTGCGCCTGGCGTCGTACCGGCTGCGGCTCACCCTCTACCGCCGGCCAGGCACGCGTCTCACCCCGACCGTCTGGCGGCTCGGCGCGATGGGCTCCGACGTCCCCGACCGCTTCACCGTCCCGGCCTCCACCCCCGGACTGGCCCAGGAACTGGCCGTCCCGCGCTACTCGCAGGAGATCCACAAGGGCCAGTACCCGGAGTACGACAACGGCGGCGAGGCCTGGTGCAGCCCCACCTCCTCGCAGATGATCATCGAGTACTGGGGCGGCCGGCTCACCCCCGAGCAGTTGTCCTGGGTCGACCCGTCCTACGCCGACCCGCAGGTGGACAACGCGGCCCGGGCCACCTACGACCACCAGTACCAGGGCTGCGGCAACTGGCCCTTCAACGCCGCCTACGCCGCCACCTTCGAGGGCATCCAGGCAGTGGTCACGCGGCTCGCCTCCCTCACCGACCTGGAAACGCTGATCGCGGCCGGCATCCCGGCCATAACGTCCCAGTCCTTCCTGAAGACCGAGCTGACCGGCGCCGGCTACGGCACCTCGGGGCACCTGATGACGGTGATCGGCTTCACCGCCGACGGCGACGTGATCGCCAACGACCCGGCCTCGCCGGACGACGAGGCGGTTCGGCGGGTCTATCTGCGCCGGGAGTTCGAGAACATCTGGCTGCGCACCAAGCGGTACAACGCCGCCGGCAAGGTCGTCTCCGGCACCGGCGGGGTCTGCTACCTCTACTTCCCGGCCCACCCGACCTCCCACCAGCGCAGGGCCCTCGCCGCGGTGGGGGTGCACTGAGGCGTGTGACCAAGCTCATGGCCGCACATACCGGCACGGGTGGCATGGTTGACGAAGGACGGGGAAGTCTCGCCCTTTCATCCGACCTCTGTGAGTAATCACCATGACCGCATTCCCGGCCACCGCCCCCCGTGCCGCCACCGGCGGCCCCAAGGAAGACGGCCCGGACATCGTCGAGCACGTCATGGGCTGGGTCCTCGTCGTGGTGTTCGCGATGCTCGTGACCCAGCTCGGACTGCTCTGACCGACCGGTCGCGGGTACGGCATGTTCTGACATACTGCGGGAGTCCCGCCGGCCGCCTAGACCAGGGTCGACCTTGAACTTGCCGCAGCAGCGTGCCACCACCCCGGTGCGCGGCACCGAGCGCTCCGAGACGCGTCGCGCCGAACTCATCGCCATCGGGCGGAAGTTGTTCTCCGACACGTCCTACGACGCCCTGTCCATGGACGACATCGCCCGGCAGGCGCGGGTCGCCAAGGGGCTCATCTACTACTACTTCCGCTCCAAGCGCGGCTATTACCTGGCGATCGTCCAGGACTCCGTCGCCGCCCTGGTCACCTCCGCGGCCGGCGGCGTCGGGCTGCCCGCCGTGGACCGTGTGCACCGCACCGTCGACGGCTATCTGCGCTACGCCGAGAGCCACCAGGCCGCCTACCGCACCATCGTCAGCGGCGGGGTCGGCTTCGACACCGAGGTGCACGCGATCCGGGACGGCGTGCGCGAGGTCATCGTCACCACCATCGCCGAAGGCGCCTACGGCCGCGGCGACATCCCCCCGGTGGCCCGGATGGGCCTGCTGGGCTGGGTGTGCAGCGTGGAGGGCGCCACCCTGGAGTGGATCGGCCGCCCCGGGCTGCCCCGGGACACGATGCGCGAGCTGCTGGTGCGGACGCTCGGCGGGACCCTGCGCGCCATCGAGGAGCTGGACCCCGCCTGTCCGGCCCCGCCCCCCGCCCGCCGGGACGGCTGACCCGGGGAAACGCCGGGAAACGGGACGGGAGCGGAGGCTCGTGGTCCGCCGCTCCCGCCCCGTTTCCCCCCGGTGCGGGTCTAGTTGATGGCGTTGATCAGCTCACCGTTCGCGGTGTCGCCGCTCAGCTCCCAGAAGAAGGTGCCGCCGAGCCCCTGCTGGTTCTTGTAGGTCATCTTCGTGGCGATGGTCGACGGGGTGTCGTAACTCCACCAGTCACTCCCGCACTTGGCGTACGCCGTGCCGGCCACCGTGCCCGTCGCGGGGCACTTGGACTTGAGTACCTTGTAGTCGTCGATGCCCTGCTCGTACGTTCCCGCCGCCGGGCCCGTGGCCGTACCGCCGGGCGCCGCCTGGGTGACCCCGGTCCAGCCGCGCCCGTAGAAGCCGATGCCGAGCAGCAGCTTCGAGGCCGGGATACCGAGGCCCCGGAGCTTGGCGATGGTCGCCGAGGTGTAGTAACCGGCCTTCGGGATGCCGGAGTAGGAGTTCAGCAGGGAGTGCGGGGCGGTCGGACCCTTCGCGTCCCAGGCGCCGAAGTAGTCGTACGTCATCGGGTTGTACCAGTCGACGTACTGGGCCGCGCCCCCGTAGTCCGCGGCGTCGATCTTGCCGCCGCTGGTGGCGTCAGCGGTGATCGCGGCGGTGACCAGGCCGCTGGAGCCGAACTTCGACCGCAGGGCGGCCATGACGTTCCTGAACGCGTCCCGGCCGCTGGTGTCGCAGGTGTTGCCGCAGGCGTTCGGGTACTCCCAGTCGATGTCGATCCCGTCGAAGACGCCCGCCCACTTGGAGTTCTTCACCAGGTCGTAGCAGGACTGGGCGAAGGCGGCCGGGTTCTTCGCGGCCTCGCCGAACCCGCTGGACCAGGTCCAGCCGCCGAAGGACCACAGGACCTTCAGGCCCGGGTGCTTCTTCTTCAGCTTCAGCAGCTGGTTGAAGTTGCCCCGCAGCGGCTGGTCCCAGGTGTCGGCGACGCCGTCGACGGACTCGGCGGCGGTATAGGCGCGGTCGGTGGCCGCGTAGGCGTCGCCCATCGCGCACTTGCCACCGGTGACGTTGCCGAAGGCGTAGTTGATGTGGGTGAGCTTCGCCGCGGAACCGGAGGTCTCGACGTTCTTGACGTAGTACTTGCGGTCGTAGGTGCCCCATTCGGTGAAGTAGCCGACGACCTTGGAGCCGGCCGTGGCCCGCGGGGCGCCCGGGGCCGCCGCGGTCGCGGTGCCCGAGCCGGCCAGCAGGCCCGCGCCGACGGCGGCGGTACACGCGGCCGAGACGAGTGCTCGCAGGACGCGGCGGTGGGGAGTGTGCATCGGGTGTCTCCTCGTGGGGGAAGAGGGGATCGCGCGCCGATTGGCATGAACGCGGTAAAGCGTTGGTCATGCACAGTAGGAGGACTAGACCAGTCGGGTCAATGGTTCGGACCAATTTCCGCCCCGGACGACCTCCCGGGAGGCGGCCCGAAGTAAGCGGTCGTTAACTGGTGACGGGAGGTCGCCGATCGGGCATACTCACAGCGCATGCCGCTGGTCAGCAGCTTCCGAGACCCGGGAGCGGGCGCCACCGGCCAGCGTGACGAACAGGCGGAGCCGCCCCCACCCCCGGGCCGGACCGCCGGTGCCCGAACAGGGAGGAGCCCGACGCCATGTCCGACCGCGACCCGCAGCCGGTGGAGCGTCAACTGCCCACGGACGAGGCGAGGGATCTGCTCGCCCTCGTCCGGGACATCGCCCGGCGTGAGATCGCCCCGCAGGCCGCGCGGGAGGAGGACGAGGGCCGCTTCCCGCGGGAGATCTTCACCCTGCTCTCCGAGTCCGGCCTGCTGGGCCTGCCGTACGCCGCCGAGTACGGCGGCGGCGACCAGCCCTACGAGGTCTACCTCCAGGTCCTGGAGGAGCTGGCCGCGGCCCGGCTCACCGTCGGCCTCGGCGTCAGCGTCCACACCCTCGCCTCCTATGCCCTCGCCGCGTACGGCGCCAAGCAGCAGCAGGTCGAGCACCTGCCCGCGATGCTCGGTGGCGGCCTGCTCGGGGCGTACTGCCTCTCCGAGCCGTCCTCCGGGTCCGACGCGGCCTCCCTGCGCACCAGGGCCGTCCGGGACGGCGACAGCTGGGTGCTCGACGGCACCAAGGCCTGGATCACGCACGGCGGCATCGCCGACTTCTACACCGTGATGGCCCGCACCGGCGAGGACGGCCCCCGCGGCATCACCGCCTTCCTCGTGCCCGGTGACGCTCCCGGTCTGAGCGGTGCCGCGCCCGAGAAGAAGATGGGCATGAAGGGCTCGCCCACCGCCCAGGTCCACTTCGACGGCGTCCGGGTCCCCGACGAGCGGCGGATCGGCGAGGAGGGCCAGGGCTTCGCCATCGCCCTGGCCGCCCTCGACTCCGGCCGGCTCGGCATCGCGGCGTGTGCGATCGGCCTCGCCCAGGCCGCGCTGGACGAGGCGGTCGGCTATGCCACGCAGCGCCGGCAGTTCGGCCGGCCCATCGCCGACTTCCAGGGCCTGCGCTTCATGGTCGCCGACATGGCCACCCAGATCGAGGCCGGCCGCGCGCTCTACCTCGCCGCGGCCCGCCTGCGCGACGCGGGCCGGCCGTTCGCCAAGCAGGCCGCCATGGCCAAGCTGCACTGCACGGACACGGCCATGAAGGTCACCACCGACGCCGTGCAGATCCTCGGCGGCTACGGCTACACCGCCGACTTCCCGGCCGAACGCTATATGCGCGAGGCCAAGGTCCTTCAGATCGTCGAGGGCACCAACCAGATCCAGCGCATGGTCATCGCCCGTCACGTGGCGGGACCCGAGGGTCGCTGAACTGCCCGCGCAGAACCGTCGGGGCCGCCAGCCTGGTCCACTCCGGGTCATGGCGGCCCGGCAGGGTCCGGCCCCGGTCGGCCCAGGTCCGCAGCAGATCGCGGTAGATGGGCGGGTCCTGCGACGCCGGTGACGGAACCGGTTCCGCGGGGCGCGGGACGAACACGCGGCGCTGATACCCGGTCGCCGAGTCCATGAGGCTCATACCCGGCCAACGCGGCGGCGGCCGGACAGGTCACCGCCCGGCGGATTCGGGCTTCAGTTCCCGCCCGTCCGGTTCCCCGTACCGCCGCGCGGGCCGGGGTGTCGGTGTGCCGGGATGCCGTGGCGGCGGCCGGCGCCCCGTGGAACACCGGCCCGGGCGGCCTGGGCACAGCCCCGGCACGGGGAGTGCCGCGCCCGCCGCGCCGCCCCGTGGCGCGGAGCCGTCATGCCACGCGCCGTCCGCCGCCGGGCGTACGCGGCGAAGACCGCGAAGACCGCGAAGACCGCGAAGCCGCCGTCCCGGCGGTCCCGGGCGCCCCGCTCCCCGCACCACGGCGGCCCAAGCGCCGTGCGCGGTGCGGGTGCGGGTGCGGGGGGACGGGCCGGACCGGGGGCCGGTGCCCGGGTGTGTCAGGCGGCCTCGCGGCGCATCGCCGGTACGCGCATCGGGCGCGAGCCCGGGCCCCCGACGTGCGAGAAGGGCTGCGTCCGCCAGTCCAGCCCCTGGGGGAGCGTCAGCAGGAGGGCCGTGTCCTGCTCCTGGGGCTCGCAGGACTCGTCCGCGGGGCGGGCGTCGGCCGCCGCGCGGCCCGTGCCCGCGCACACCGTCAGCCCGAACGGGTTCCACGGCGAGGCGCACAGCGCGTGCTCCGGCAGGACCTCCTCGTCCGCCAGCAGGGCGATCGGCTGCGCGCAGTCCGGGCAGATCACCCGGTACATCTCGAAGGTGTCGTAGGCGTCCAGTTCCTCGTCGAAGAGGTCGTCGGGTTCGACGCCCTCCGGCTCGGGCTCCAGGACCGGCTGCTGCCGTGCGGACGCGGAACGATCAGGGCGGCTGACACTCTGCATGGGTTTCTCCCCCTAAGACTGGGCCGTGACGGCACTGCGGTCTCGGCCACAGCAAGCACTTCCCGTCCCGTCCCGGCGGTAATCACGGGAACATCACGGAGCCCGCACCAGACGTGTGGCCTTGGTCACATGCCGGGCGCAGATGCCCGTCCCGGTACCTTTTCCGCCCCACAGGGAATGACCTGGACCTCCGAGGTATCCGAGGAGATCAGACGCACTGTAGGTTTTGGCGGCATGGAGGAGCTGGACCGTCAGATCGTGCAGCTGCTCGTCGTCGACGGGCGGATGAGCTACACAGACCTGGGCAAGGCCACGGGCCTGTCCACGTCGGCCGTGCACCAGCGGGTGCGCCGGCTGGAACAGCGTGGCGTCATCCGCGGCTACGCCGCGGTGGTCGACCCCGAGGCCGTCGGGCTGCCGCTCACCGCGTTCATCTCGGTGAAACCGTTCGACCCCAGCGCCCCCGACGACATCGCGGAGCGCCTCGCCGGCGTCCCCGAGATCGAGGCCTGCCACAGCGTCGCCGGCGACGAGAACTACATCCTCAAGGTGCGCGTCGCCACCCCGCACGAACTGGAGGAACTGCTGGCCCGGGTGCGCAGCCTCGCCGGCGTCTCCACCCGCACCACCGTGGTGCTTTCGACCCCCTACGAGGCGCGCGCCCCCAAGATCTGACCGGCCCGCCCCGGTGCCCGGTGAAGGCCGCGGACGCGAGAGACTGTGCGTCATGAGTGAGCAGTCCGCCGAGCCCCAGACCGTCCTCCTGCGCCGGGGGGAGGTGCACAGCCCCGCAGACCCCTTCGCCACCGCGATGGTCGTGGAGCGCGGCCAGGTTGCCTGGGTCGGTTCCGAGGGCGCCGCCGACGCCTTCGCCGACGGTGTGGACGAGGTGGTCGACCTCGACGGCGCCCTCGTCACCCCGGCCTTCACCGACGCCCATGTGCACACCACCGCCACGGGTCTCGCCCTGACCGGCCTGGACCTGTCCGGCGCCCCCTCCCTGGAGGCTGCCCTCGCCCGGATCCGCGAGTTCGCCGCCGCCCGCCCTGGTGACCGGGTCCTGCTGGGGCACGGCTGGGACGCCGCCCGCTGGCCCGGCGGACGCCCGCCGGCCCGTGCGGAGCTGGACGACGCGACCGGCGGACGCCCGTTGTACCTGTCCCGCATCGACGTGCACTCGGCGGTCGTCACCACCGCCCTGCTGGACCTGGTCCCCGGCGGCGTCCCCCGCGAGGACGCCCCGCTCACCGGGGACGCCCACCACGCCGTACGCGAGGCGGCCCTCGCCGCCGTCACCCCGGCCCAGCGTGCCGAGGCCCAGCGCACCGCCCTGGCCCACGCGGCCTCCCTGGGCATCGGCACCGTCCACGAGTGCGGCGGCCCGCGGATCTCCTCCGAGGACGACTTCACCGCCCTGCTGGAGCTCGCCGCCGGAATGGCGGGCCCCCGCGTGGTCGGCTACTGGGCGGAGCAGGACCCGGCGAAGGCCCGCGAGCTCGGCGCGGCCGGTGCCGCGGGCGACCTCTTCGCCGACGGCGCCCTCGGCTCGCACACCGCGTGCCTGCACGAGCCCTACGCCGACGCCGGCCACACCGGCACCGTCTACCTGGACGCCGACGCCGTCGCCGCCCACGTCCTGGGCTGCACGGAGGCCGGACTCCAGGCCGGGTTCCACGCCATCGGCGACGCCGCCGTGTCCGCCGTGGTCGACGGCGTGCGCGCCGCCGCCGAGAAGGCGGGCCTCGCCCGGATCCGCGCCGCCCGGCACCGCGTCGAGCACGCCGAGATGCTCACCCCCGAGACCATCGCCGGCTTCGCCGAGCTGGGCCTGATCGCCTCGGTCCAGCCCGCCTTCGACGCGCTGTGGGGCGGCGAGGACGGCATGTACGCCAGGCGGCTGGGCGCCGAGCGGGCCCGCACCCTCAATCCGTACGCCGGGCTGCTTCGCTCCGGCGTGCCGCTCGCGTTCGGCTCCGACAGCCCGGTCACCCCGCTCGACCCGTGGGGCACGGTCCGCGCCGCCGCCTTCCACCACACCCCCGAGCACCGGATCTCCGTCCGCGCCGCGTTCACCGCGCACACACGGGGCGGCTGGCGGGCCGTCGGCCGCGACGACGCCGGGGTGCTCGTCCCGGGCGCGCCCGCGGACTACGCCGTCTGGCGCACCGACGAGCTGATCGTCCAGGCCCCCGACGACCGGGTCGCCCGCTGGTCCACCGACCCGCGCTCCGGCACCCCCGGCCTGCCCGACCTCAGCCCCGGCCGCGACCTGCCGGTCTGCCTGCGCACCGTCGTGGGCGGCCGGACGGTGTTCGTACGGCCGGGCGAGTGATCTCCGGGGGTGGCGCGGCGGCTCCCGGCCGCCGCGGGCCCGCCGCCCCACCTGCGCATCCTCCTCGCCGACCGGACCGTGTCAGCGGTCTTCGCAGGTCAGGCGGCTGTTGACAGTCAGCGGCGGGGGGCCGGTAGGTTCGGCCTAGTCCACCACCGGACGCCCGACCGAGGAGCGTTCAGACACCTGTCGCAGCGCCGCTGGGTCAGGGACGGTGTGCCGTACCGGGCACCGTCGCTGGGAGCCAGGCTCAGCGCCCGCGCCGACGGGGGAACGGCCGGCTGGTCGGCCAGGTGTGACCCGGGTGGGGCCCGGGCGCTCAGTAGACAACGGCTTTCGGTCGATCCGCAGCCAGCGGGTCCCAGGTCGGCCCGAAGGGCGCCGGGCCCCCATCCGCCGTGCCACGGAGGCGGCGCGGACGTAAGGTGAGAGGGCCGAAAACCGGGCTCTTACCCCGTTCTTGTGCAATCGACACCACCCTACGCACGAGCCGTCACGTCTTCCCAGGCCGGGGCCACTATGGTGGTCCCCTGCGTACGACATGAAGGGGCAGCAGTGAACGACGGCGACGGAACCCTCGCGGCCAAGGCCCAGGAGCGGCGGTTCGGCCCGCTCGGCACGGCCTTGGTGATCATCCCGACCTACAACGAGGCGGAGAACATCAGGACGATCGTCGGCCGGGTACGCGCGGCCGTCCCCGAGGCGCACGTGCTGATCGCGGACGACAACAGCCCCGACGGCACCGGCAAGCTCGCCGACGAGCTGGCCGCCGGCGACGACCACGTCCAGGTGCTGCACCGCAAGGGCAAGGAGGGCCTCGGCGCCGCCTACCTCGCGGGGTTCCGCTGGGGCCTGGAGCGGGACTACGGCGTGCTGATCGAGATGGACGCCGACGGCTCCCACCAGCCCGAGGAACTGCCCCGGCTGCTCACCGCCCTCAAGGGCGCCGACCTCGTCCTCGGTTCCCGCTGGGTGCCCGGCGGCCGGGTGGTGAACTGGCCCAAGTCCCGGGAGTTCCTCTCCCGCGGCGGCTCGACCTACTCGCGGTTCCTGCTCGACGTGCCGATCCGTGACGTGACCGGCGGCTTCCGGGCCTTCCGCCGCGAGACCCTGGAGGGCCTGGGCCTCGCCGAGGTCTCCTCGCAGGGCTACTGCTTCCAGGTCGACCTCGCCCGCCGCGCGGTGAAGGCCGGCTACCACGTCGTCGAGGTCCCCATCACCTTCGTCGAGCGCGAACTGGGCGACTCCAAGATGAGCCGCGACATCGTGGTCGAGGCGTTGTGGCGGGTCACCGCCTGGGGGGTCGGCGACCGCATCGGCAAGCTCACCGGCAAGGGCAAGCAGGCCTGACCAGCCCGTTCACAACCCCGGCTGATCACTCCCTTATGCCGCACTGAGCCACGCCCAGGCACACTGGAAGCATGACGACTGGCGCTCCGCCCTCCCCGTACGCCGCCCGGCCCCGGCGCTCCCGGCTGCGCAGGTATCTGCCGCTGGGCCTCGCCGGGTGGCTGGTGCTGGAGATCTGGCTGCTGACCCTGGTCGCGGGTGCGGCAGGGGGCCTCAGCGTGCTCCTGCTGCTCATCGCGGGCGTCGTGGCCGGCTCGGTGATCATCAAGCGGGCGGGCCGCCGCGCCTTCAAGAACCTCAACGAGGCACTCCAGCGGGGTGGCTCGCCGGCGCGCGGCGGCGGCAACGGCCTGACGATGCTCGGCGGCCTGCTGCTGATGATCCCCGGCCTGGTCTCGGACGCCGTGGGCCTGCTCCTGCTGCTCCCGCCGGTCCAGAGAGCCGTGAGCCGCCGCGCCGAGAACGCCCTGGAGCGCGGGCTCCGCAAGGCCGCCCCGGGCAGTCTGGGCGACGCCTTCCAGCAGGCCCGCACCCACCGGCCCGACGGCAGGGTGGTGCAGGGCGAGGTCATCAGGGAGGACCGGCCCGGGCCGGGGGAGCAGCGCCCTCCGCTGACGCGCTGACCCCGGGCACGTCCGGAAGGCGGCACCGCCGTCCGGACAGCGCGAAACCGCGGGCGCCGTACGTCTTCACGTACGGCGCCCGCGGTTACTGGTGCTTGTCTCGCGTTATGCGCTCTTGCGGCTGTCCCTGGGGTGAACGGCGATGTTCATCGCCCCCGATCGGAGAACCGCCAGACGCTCCTCGAGGACCTCTTCGAGTTCCTCGCGGGTGCGTCGCTCCATCAACATGTCCCAATGGGTACGCGCGGGCTTGGCCTTCTTCTCTTCCGGGCCGTCGCCGTCCACCAGGAGTGCCGGGGCCCCGCAGACCTTGCACTCCCACTCCGGCGGGATCTCCGCCTCGACCGAGAAGGGCATCTCGAAACGATGGCCCCTCTCACATGCGTACTCCACGGCCTGGCGCGGGGCCAGGTCGATGCCGCGGTCCGTCTCGTAGCTGGTCACCACGAGGCGCGTACCGCGAAGAGCTCGCTCACTCATGAATCGTGCCTCCCGGGCTTTGTCGCCCACAGGACAGGTGTCGCTGTCGTCGTCATCCGGTCAACGTCCGGTCGGCGGTAAAGATTCCCGTTCCGAGTCCCGTTCCGGGTCGTGCGTCGCCGTCGTAGCCGCCCCTTGTTCTACCCACAGGTGCCCGCTTTGTCACATCTGCTAGCAGATGTCACCCAGCGCTTCGGCTTCTTTGACGCGCAGTAACGGTACGCCTGGCAGGCCAAACGCGTACACTACCGCCTTTCCCGCCGAGTGCTAAATCGGCGCTAGATCCTTTCCGGTACCGGGTTCCCCGCCTCGCCGATCGCACGCCGCACCGGTACCCGTGCGAGCAGGACGAAACCGATCACGAAGAAGGCCACCAGCGACACGATCGCTGACCGGTAGCTTCCGGTCAGCTGGTACGTCACGCCGAACAGCAGCGGGCCGAGCCAGCTCATCCCGCGGTCGCTCAGCTCGTACGCGGAGAAGTACTCGGCCTCCTTGCCCGGCGGCACCAGGTGCGAGAACAGCGACCGGGACAGCGCCTGGCTGCCGCCGAGGACCAGGCCGATCCCGGCGGCCAGCACGAAGAACCACATCGGGGCCCCCGCCGGCAGGAAGTAGCCGGCGGCGAGCGTGAGCGTCCACGCCACCAGCGAGCCGAGGATCGTCCGCCGCGCGCCGTACGCCCGCGCCAGCCGCCCCATCGCCAGCGCCCCCGCCACGGCCAGCACCTGCACCAGCAGCACGGCCATGATCAGCGTCGACTGCCCGAGTCCCAGCTCCTCGGAGCCGTAGACCGAGGCCTGCGAGATCACCGTCTGGATGCCGTCGTTGTACACGAGGTACGCCAGCAGGAACGCCAGCGTCAGCGGGTGCCGGCGCAGGTCCCGGACCGTCGCCGTGAGCTGCCGCACCCCCGGCGCGGCCCGCGCCACGCGCGGGTGGCGGTCGCGCAGCCTGCGCAGCGGTACGAGCGTGAACGCGCCCCACCACAGGCCCGCCGTCGCCAGGCACACCCGCACCGCTGCCGGCTCGGTCAGCCCGAAGGAGTCGTGCGCCGAGTACAGGACCAGGTCGGCGACGAGGACCAGGGAGCCGGCCGCGTAGCCGAAGGCCCAGCCGCGCGAGGAGACGGCGTCGCGCTGCTCGGGCGGCGCGATCTGCGGCAGGTAGGAGTTGTAGAGCATCATTCCGACGGACTGCGCCGCGTTGGCCACGACGAGCAGTACCCCGCCGAGCAGATACCGGTCGCCGTCCAGGAGGAACATGCCCGTGGTGGCCGCCGCCCCGGTGTACGCCGCCGCGGCGAGCAGCGGCTTCCGGCGGCCCGTGCGGTCGGCCGCGCTGCCCACCAGGGGCATCACGACGACCGCCACGATCACGGACAGGGACACCGAATAGGCGAAGAAGGAACCCGCCCGGACCGGGACGCCGAGCGGGTGCACATAGCCGCGTGCGTCCGCCGCGCTCACGGCGACCGCGGTGAGGTACGGGCCGAGGAAGACCGTGAGGACGCTGGTCGAGTACACCGAGCACGCCCAGTCGTACACGTACCAGCCGTGCCGCTCGCGCCTGAGTCCGGCGGCCTCGTCCGCCACCGGTGCCCGTACGGTCTCCGTGCCCACCCGTGCCCTCGTCTCCCCGCCGCGGTGCCGTGCGAAGGCGCGGGCCGGCCGGTCCGGCCGGTCAGACCCAGACGCCGCGGTCCTCCATGACCTTGCGCAACATGTCGATGTGATCGGTCATGATGCCATCGACCCCGAGATCCAGGAGCCGGTGCACGCGCCGGGGCTCGTTGACCGTCCACACGTGCACGTGCAGCCCGCGCGCGTGGGCGGCGCGCACGAAGCGCTGGTCCACCACGGGCACGCCCGACTGCGCCTCGGGCACCTGCGCGGCCACGGCCGACCGGCGTACCGCGCCCGGCAGCCCCCAGGAGCGCAGCCGCAGGTTCAGCACCCCGCGCGTCCCGAACGAGGTGGCCAGGCGCGGCCCGCCCAGCCGCTGGGCCCGCAGCACACGCGCCTCGGAGAAGGACCCCACACACACCCGGTCCCAGGCGTCCGCGCGCTCGATCAGCCCCAGCAGGGGCCGCAGCGCCGGCTCCGCCTTGACGTCGACGTTCCAGCGCACCTCGGGGAAGGTGTCCAGCAGGTCCTCGAACAGCGGCACCGGTTCCCGGCCGCCCACGCGCGCGTGCCGTATCTCCGCCCATGGCAGGTCGGCGATCCGGCCCGCCCCGTCGGTGACCCGGTCCAGGGTCGCGTCGTGGAAGGCGACCAGCCGGCCGTCCGCCGAGGCGTGCACATCGGTCTCGATGTACCGGTAACCCAGTTCCACCGCGCGGTGGAACTGCGCCACGGTGTTCTCCAGGCCGCCGGCGGCACCGCCCCGGTGGGCGAAGGCGATCGGGCCGGGATGGTCCAGGTACGGGTGGCGCGGGGCCGGTGTCGTGAGGCTCACGGACGCAGTATGGCCCCCTCCGGTGTCGCCGTGGCGACGACCGCCCTGCCGGCCGGTGCCGGCCGCACGGCGAACATCCGCAGGAACAGCTGGACCAGCGGGCCGATGGCCGCGGCGTACAGCAGGGTGCCCAGGCCGATGGTGCCGCCCAGGGCGAACCCGGTGGCCACCACCGTCACCTCCACGGCCGTCCGCATCAGCCGCACCGACCGGCCGGTGCGCCGGTGCAGACCCGTCATCAGCCCGTCGCGCGGGCCCGGCCCGAAGCTCGCCGCGATGTACAGGCCGGTCGCGACGCCGTTCAGCACGACCCCCGCCAGCAGCAGCGGGACGCGTACGGCGAGGGAACGGACGTCCGGGACGAGCGCGAGCGTGCCGTCCATGGCGAGGCCGACCACGAAGACGTTGGAGACCGTGCCGAGCCCGGGCCGCTGGCGCAGCGGGATCCACAGCAGCAGCACCGCCGCGCCCACGATGATCGACACGACCCCGATGCTCAGCCCGGTCAGCTCCGCGAGCCCCTGGTGCAGCACGTTCCAGGGCTCCAGCCCCAGGTCCGCCGCCACGAGCAGCGCGGAACTCGCGCCGTACAGCACGAGCCCGGCGTAGAGCTGGATCAACCGACGTCCGACATGGCGGCCGGGAGCGGACACGACGTACCCCCCTGGGTAGTGGAACTGGACTGGCGCATGTCACTCTGTGGCTTGGGATGGAATGCCATCCATGGCCAATCCGGGGAAGGTGGACTGATCTTCATGGCGCAGTGGACCTCGGCGGTGGGAGCCGCACAGCTCGCCCGGCTCCTCAACTCCCAGCAGGACCGCCCGGCCGGCCCCGGCACCCGCCGTCCCCCCGCCTACCGTGCCCTCGCCGACGGCATCCGGTTGCTGGTGCTCGAGGGCCGCGTCCCGGTGGCCGCCCGCCTCCCCGCGGAACGCGAACTCGCCGTGTCCCTCTCCGTGAGCCGCACGACCGTCGCGGCGGCCTACGAGGCGCTGCGCGGCGAGGGCTTCCTGGAGTCCCGGCGCGGAGCCGGCAGCTGGACCGCCGTACCGGCGGGCAACCCGGTCCCGGCCCGGGGCCTGGAACCGCTGCCCCCGGAGGCCCTCGGCTCGGTGATCGACCTGGGCTGCGCCTCGCTCCCGGCGCCCGAGCCGTGGCTGACCCGGGCCGTGCGGGGCGCCCTGGAGGAACTGCCGCCGTACGCCCACACCCACGGCGACTACCCGGCCGGGCTGCCCGCCCTGCGCTCGATGATCGCCGAGCGGTACACCGCCGGCGGTATCCCGACCATGCCCGAGCAGATCATGGTGACGACCGGCGCGATGGGGGCCATCGACGCCATCTGCCATCTCTTCGCGGGCCGCGGCGAGCGCATCGCCGTGGAGTCCCCGTCCTACGCCAACATCCTCCAGCTCATGCGGGAGACGGGCGCCCGGCTCATCCCCGTCGCGATGGCCGAGGGGCTCTCGGGCTGGGACATGGACCGCTGGCGCCAGGTACTGCGCGAGGCCGCGCCCCGCATCGCCTATGTCGTCGCCGACTTCCACAACCCCACCGGGGCGCTCGCCGACGAGGACCAGCGGCGCCGGCTGGTGGACGCGGCCCGCTCGGCCGGCACGGTCCTCGTCGCCGACGAGACGATGACCGAGCTGTGGCTCGACGACGAGTTCCGGGGCGGCGGCATGCCCCGGCCCGTGTGCGGCTTCGACCCGGCCGGCTCCACGGTGATCACGGTCGGCTCGGCCAGCAAGGCGTTCTGGGCGGGCATGCGCATCGGCTGGGTGCGGGCGGCACCGGACGTCATCCGCAGCCTGGTAGCCGCCCGCGCGTACGCCGACCTGGGCACCCCCGTGCTGGAACAACTGGCCGTGAACTGGCTCTTCAGCACCGGGGGCTGGCAGCAGGCGGTCGACCTGCGCCGCGCCCAGGCCCGCGAGAACCGGGACGCCCTGGTCGCGGCGCTCCGCCGGGAACTGCCCAGCTGGGAGTTCGAAGTGCCGCACGGCGGCCTGACCCTCTGGGTCCGTGCCGGCGGCCTCTCCGGCTCCCGCCTCGCCGAAGCGGGCGAACGCACCGGCGTCCGCGTCCCCTCCGGCCCCCGCTTCGGCGTCGACGGCGCGTTCGAGGGCTACGTCCGGCTCCCGTTCACCGTCGGGGGAGCGGTGGCGGACGAGGCGGCGGCCCGGCTCGCCGCCGCCGCCCGGCTGGTGGAATCGGGCGCGACGGGAGCGGGGGAGTCACCGCGGACGCTGGTGGCGTAGGGATGCCAGGGCGCGGGGCCGTGCGCTCGTGGCTCGGTGGGCCCCGCGCGGGACGTGACCGGCCCGGAGGCGGGAGTTCGGCGGCACGACTCAGGCCGTCTCGGCGCCCACGGCCTCCGCGGTCAGCGGTGTCCGCTCGACCGCGTGCTGCGTCGGCTCGACCGGCTCCACCGGCTTCGTCATGTCCGGCGGTGCCGGAGCCTCCGCGTCCGCCGGGGTGCTCCGCGCCGGCAGCAGTGCCATCACCGCCTGCCGGTCGGCGTCGCTCGTGGCGTCGTCGTACGGGTCCGGTGTCCGCGGGACCTGGAGCCGGTGCACCGGACCGGACCCCAGCCGGGCGTACCCCCGCCCGGGTGGCATGTGCACGAGCGGTGTCGTGTGCGGGGGCACCCCCAGCACCGCTTCCACCTGCTGCGGTGCCGCGGCCCCGAGCACGACACGCGCGCGCGTGTGCTGTCGTACCGCCTCGCTCAGCACCTCCCCGCTCTCGAACTGCTCGGCGACGACCACGGTGACGTTCGCCGCGCGGCCGTGCCGCAACGGCACCTGGAGCAGCACCTGCGGGTCCTTGCGGCCCTCCGTCCCCGCGAGGTGGGCGAAGACGCCCGGCCGGTCCAGCAGGATCCACAGCGGGCGCCGGGTGTCCTGCGGCGGTGGCTCGCCCGCCTGCCGCGCCAGGTTGATCGCGATGAGCCGGCGCTCGGTCTCCTGCGCGGCCCACTCCAGGCTGGCCAGCGCCCCGGCGAGCGCGCACTCCACGGCGAGTACGCCGTCCCGGCCGGTCAGGCACGCGTACTCGCCGGTGCCGCCGCCGTCGACGATCAGGACGTCGCCGTACTCCAGGGCCTGGAGGGCGATGGAGCGCAAGAGGGTCGAGGTGCCGCTGCCGGGATGCCCCATGGCCAGCAGGTGCGGCTCGGTGGAGCGGATGCCGGTGCGCCAGACGATGGGCGGCACGTCGATCCGTTCCTCGCCGTAGGAGAGGGGGAGCGTGCGCGGCACCTCGCTCGGGTCGGTGAAGCCGAGGACGGTCTCTCCCGGCGCGGTGACGAAGCGCTGGGCCGGGACGTCGGCGGGCAGCGGCGCGAGCACGGTGACGGTGAGCCGGTTGGCCTCCTCGTCCCACGCGAAGTGGTACTCGCGGCCCCGGCCGGCCTTCACGGTGAGCAGTTGCTCGATCCGCGCGCGGGCCGCGGGCTCGCCGTCGGGGAAGTATGCGGGGTACCGGATCAAGAGGTGACCGACGCGGCCGGCGTCGTCGAACTCGTGGTCCGTGAAGGCGTTCTCCCAGCTACCGCCGTGCGCGTACAGCGGCGCCGGGTCGTCGGGGCCGGAGAAGTAGGGCACCAGGGCCTCGTACAGCGCCTGGAGCCGTTCGGCCTGGGACTCGTCGGGTCCTTCGGGCGCCGAGGTGCGATCGCGGCCCTGCCAGGCCGCCGCCGCCATCACGGTGATGACGGTGAGCAGCGGCCCGTACGGCACCAGGGCCACGACCAGGACCACAGAGGCCGCCAGGAAGAGCAGCGGCCCGCGTTTGTCCTGGGGGGTGTCCGCCCATCTGCGCCGCCCGGCCGAGGCCAGCCGGCGCAGTCCGCGCGAGACGGTGATCAGCGGGTGGAGGACGTCGGTGGCGCTGTCGGCCGCCGTCCGGGCCAGCTCCCGGCTCCGGGCGATCTGCGTCCGGGCGATCTGCGCGCTGTCTTTGCTCAGAATGCGGGGGAGAGGGCGCCGGGCCACTGCTGTCTCCTGATCGTGCGTACGGACGTGACGGGCCGGGTCAGAACTTGATGCCGCCGAGGAGGCTTGCCAAACTCTCGCCGCCGGCCTTGATGCTCGGGGCGATGGCCGTGCTCGACAGGTAGAAGCCGAACAGGGCCGTGACCGCTGCGTGCGAGCCCTTCAGTCCGTCCTTGCGGAAGAAGAGGAACACGATGGTGCCGAGCAGGAACACGCCTGACAGGGAAAGGATCATTTCGGGCCTCCTGGTGTCGAGGATGGGGGACAGTCACCATGAGTCCTTCCAGGATCACAGGATGTATCCATACGATTAAAGGTGCAACTGGGTGAAATTCGGCTGTTTTCCCCCACGTGGCAGAGCCGTTCCTGCCCTGCCGACCAGGTCCGTTGCCTCCGGCGCACGCTGTCGGCGATCTTTACCTCGGGCACATCGGGTCATGTGCCCCAGGAGCCAGTACGCTGGCGATTCACTCGTACGGCCGCGCCGCGCCCGCTGCCGTACGCTCGCTCGGTCCGGTGCGGGCCACGAGCGGGCCCTGAAGTGGTCCCGAGCAGTTTCGAAGCAGTTCCCGCATACGCAAGGAGAGGCGGTCCGGCCGATGAGTGAAGCCCCCGACCCCGAGGTCGTGGAGCTGGCGACCAAGATCTTCGATCTGGCCCGGCAGGGTCGGACCGAGGCGCTCGTGGCGTACGTCGACGCGGGCGTGCCGGCCAACCTCACCAACGACCGCGGTGACTCCCTGGTGATGCTCGCCGCCTACCACGGCCACGCCGACGCGGTCCGCGCGCTGCTCACCCGCGGCGCGGCGGCGGACCAGGTCAACGACCGGGGCCAGACCCCGATCGCCGGCGCGGTCTTCAAAGGCGAGACGGACGTGATCAAGGCCCTTCTGGAGGGCGGGGCCGATCCTTCCGCGGGAACGCCGTCGGCCGTCGACACGGCCCGGATGTTCGGCAAGACGGAACTGCTGGAGTTGTTCGGCGTCCGCTGACGGCGACGTCCCGACCAGATACGACACGCAAAACGGGGGAGGCGGTAGCAGGCCGCCGGAAATACGGTCGCGGCAGGACACACCGCGGGTCATCATGACGACGTGATTCACGGACGTGACGGCCGGGCAGGTGATGCCGCACCGCGCGGGCCGTGATGAGGTCCGCATGGGCCACCGACGAGAGGCAGAGAGATGGTCTACAGCAAGCAGAAGACGGCGGGCACTCCGACGTTGTGTCACGCGGCCAGGTAATGCGTGGTTCCCGGTTGCGTCGACGCTTGATGTGAGGCTGTTTCCCATGTTCGATCCGGTCATAGCGCCCAGCGGTACGCTGCTCGGGCTGCTCCAGCGCGGCCGCGGCGACGGCACGCTGCACGCGCTCACCGCCCCGCGGGCCGAGGCGCTCGCGGCCCTGAACCACTGCGTGCTGCGCGATCCCCGCCACGACTGGCAGGTGGAGAACCGCTCCCTGTACTACGCCCGTCTCCATCTCGACCTGAACGGCGAGCTGGACGCCCTGGAGGCGCACCTCTTCGGCGCGGACGACGTCCTCGACACCGACGAGTCCCGTACCGGCCTCGCCCTCGCCGTCCTCGGGCACCTCGCCTCCTACGGCCGGCGGGACGCCCTGGAACTGCTGCGCAGGTACGCCGCCCAGGGAACCAACTGGGCGTGGGCGCTGGACGAGCTGGCCCTGCGGGACGACGACGCGGGCCTGCGCGCCCTCGCCGCTCCCGTCCTGGCCCGCTTCACCACCGACCCCGAGGGCGAGGCGGAGCTGGCCACCGCCGTGCGCGACGCCTTCGAGCCCCGGCCCTGGCGGCTGTGGGCCGACGATCCGCGGCCGTCGATCGCCACGCGCGTGCGGGCCGCCCAGGAAACCGGCTGTTTCGACCGCTGGCAACGCCAGATGCGCCCCACCGGTCCCCGCCCGGGGTGGAGCGTCCGCGCGGTCTTCGAGTGGGCCCAGCAGGGCATGGAGCGCGGCGCCGCCCTGTACGTGCCCGCCGCCCGCTGCCTGGTCGCCGTGGCCGGCCCCGAGGACCGGCCCGAGATCCTGCGGGCCGCGCGCGACGGCATCGACGGAGCCCGCTGCACCGCACTGCGCTACCTCGCCGACGGCAACGATCCCGGGGCCCTCGACCTGATCGAGACCGCGGTCGCCGACGGCACGCCGGCCGTCGTGGAGGCCGCCGTCGACGCCTTCGAACGGATGCGCAGCGTCGCCGCCGTCGACCGCGCGCGCGGCTGGGCCCAGCGTCCCGACGCGCTCGGTGCCGCCGCCGGCCGCATGCTCGCCTGCCGCGGCGCCGCCCGGGACAGCGACCTCGTCCTCGGCGCCCTCCGCGAGGCCGTACGCGGCGAGGGCCCCGACGCACCCACCCTGTGGACCCTCGTCGACGGCGCCGGGCGCCTCGGCATCGCCTGCGCGGCACCTGTGCTGCGTCACATCTACCGCGAGACGGCCTCCTCCCACCTCCGCGGCCGGGCCGCCCGCGCGCTGGCGGCCACCGACCCCTCCTTCGCCACCGGCTTCGCCGTCGAATGCCTGTGGGACTGCGAGGAGACCACCCGCGAACTCGCCGCCCGGCACGCCGAGACCGGTGACGCCCGTGTCGTCGAGCGACTGCGCCGCCTGGCCGCCGACCCGGCCGAGGAGGCGGAGGTACAGACAGCGGTCCGCAGCCGCTTCGGCCCCGACGCGACGCTCGGCTGAGGTCCCGGCACCCGGCCGAGCAGCACACATCTTGAGGCCCGCACTCCGCCGAGCCGCACACTTCCCGAGGTCCGCGCTCCGCCGAGCCGCGCGCCCCCTGAGTGCTCCCCTGACTCCCTGCCCGGGCGGACGGCCGTCCCGCCTGCGGACACCGGACCTGGCCGGATACGCCCGCACCCGCATGGACGCAGGAGAAGCGCAGGGAAGGCGCTCGCGGACGCCGTCGAACTGCTCGTGGAACGCGATGAGCCCGAGCGCTCCAGCCGGGGGCAGGCCGTGCATGCGTTCCCGGCGGCCCACTGTGCGGAGGTCCGCCACCGCGCCGGGCTCCGCCCCGCCCTGCCTGGCTGCGCGGCCTGGCCCAGGGCGCGGTTGACGCCGGTTCCGCGGCAGGCCGCCCGGTACGGCGCGGGGTCCGGGTGGGGCTGTACCGGGGAAGGCGCGGTTCGGCCGTGGAGGGCCGGGGCGGCCTCACCTCGGGCGCCGGCGACGCCGGCCCGGCGAATGGCAGGCCGCCCGTACGGCACAGCGAGCCGGTGGGGCCGTACCGGGGGGCGGGCGCGGCTCGGCTGTGGAGCACCGGGCCCCGCGGCGGGGCCGCTCGGTCGCCGGCGCGACGGAGGTCAGCGGCGGCGTACCGGTACGAAGCGGACCGGGATGCCCGGCAGTGCCTGGGCGGCGGCCGGGAGGTCGGCGGCGCGCACCACGGCGATCACCGGGTAGCCCCCCGTGGTCGGGTGGTCCGCGAGGAAGACCACCGGGCGCCCGTCCGGCGGCACCTGCACCGCGCCGAGGACCAGGCCCTCACTGGGGAGCTCCCCGGCCCGGGCCCGCTCCAGCGCGGGTCCCTCGGTGCGCAGGCCGATCCGGTTGCTCGCGGCGGAGACGCGGTACGCGCGCGTGGTGAAGTCCCGCAGCGCCCGCGCCGTGAACCAGTCGCCGCGCGGGCCCGGCGTCACACGCAGCACCAGTTCGGCAGGCGGACGCGGCAGCGGAGCGCCGTCCACGCGCGCGGGAGGACCGGCCGGAGCACCGAGCGGCAGCGTCATGCCGTCCGCGAGCGGGGCCGGGCCCAGGCCGGACAGCAGGTCGGTGGCCCGGCTGCCGAGCACCGGCTCGACGGCGATGCCCCCGTCGACCGCCACGTAGCTGCGCACCCCGGCCGTGGCCGCACCCACCGCCAGCAGTGCCCCGGCCGGCAAGGCGACCGGGGCGCCCCACGCCGCCGGCCGGCCGTCCACCGATACCGGACAGGGCGCGCCGCCGACCGCGACGGTCACCGTGGCGCGGGAGCGCACGGCACAGCCGGTGAGCGTGGTCTCCAGGACGGCGGCGTCCGGCGGGTTGCCGACGAGCCGGTTCACGAACGCCGCCGCCGGCGGGTCGAGCGCACCGGAACGCGGCACACCGAGATGCGCGTACCCGGGCCGCCCACGGTCCTGGACGGTGGTCAGCGACCCGGCACGCACCACCGAGAGCACACGGTCACTCATGCGCCCACCCCGGACCTGTGGCGGTGGCGCGCACCGCCGGTGGGGAGTCCCCTCACCTGCCCGGCGCCGGGTGCAGCGTGCCCGTGGGCTCGGGCGGCCGTGCGCGTCCCCCCGGCCCCGCCGCCGGGCGGCCCGCCCACGGCCCGTCCACCGAGCGTCCGGGCCATGGCCCCGCCGCCGGGCGCACCGGTCACGTTCCCTCCTCCGGGCGCCCCGGTCATGGCCCGTCCACCGCAACGAACCGCACCCGTGTCCCCGGTGCCAGCAGCGCGGCCGGTACCCGGGCGGGGTCCCACAGGACGGCGTCCGTCGTGCCGATCAGCTGCCAGCCGCCCGGCGAGGAGCGCGGGTACACGCCCGTGTACGGCCCGGCCAGCGCCACGGCGCCGGCCGGGACCGCCGTGCGGGGGGTGGCGCGGCGCGGGACGTGGTAGCGGGCCGGGAGCCCGGTGAGATAGCCGAAGCCGGGGGCGAAACCGCAGAAGGCCACCGTGAACTCGGTGTCCGCGTGGATCCGGGCCACCTCCGGCTCGGGCACCTGCCAGTGCGCGGCGACCTCCGAGAGGTCCGGGCCGTCGTAGCGCACGGGCAGTTCGACCAGCTCACGCGCGCGTGGCGGCGCCGCGGGCACGTCGCGGGCCGCCAGCTCGGCCGCCCAGCGGCCCCGGTCGGCCAGTCCGTCCAGCAGGACCGTCCGCGCCGCCGGGACGATCTCGCGGACGGTGAGCGCGCCCTCCTCGCGGCGCCGCAGCAGCTCGGCGTGCAGAGCCTGTGCCTCCTCCCCGGAAGCCACCTCGACCAGCAGGGCGTCGTCGCCCACGGGGAGCGCCCTCATGCGAACGCCTCCAGCCGCACGCCCGCCGCCACGAGCCGCTCACGCACCCGGCGGGCCAGCTCCACCGCGCCGGGCGTGTCGCCGTGCAGGCACAGCGACCGGGCACGCACCTGGATGCGCGCGCCGGAGTGCGCGGTGACCGCGCCGGAGCACGCGAGACTCACCGCGCGCTCCACGACGGCCTCCGGATCGCTCACCACGGCACCGTCCCGGCCGCGCGGCACGAGCGTGCCCTCGCCGGTGTAGGCGCGGTCCGCGAACGCCTCCGTGACGACCGGCAACCCCGCGCGCGCGGCCAGTTCCAGCAGTCGCGAGTCGGGCAGACCCAGCACCGGCAGGGCCGCGTCGGCGAGGAGCACACCCTTGACGACCGCCTCGGCCTGCTCGGCGTCGTGCACGACCCGGTTGTAGAGCGCGCCGTGCGGTTTGACGTAGGCCACGCGCGCTCCCGCCGCCCGGGCGAACACCTCCAGGGCGCCGATCTGGTAGGCCACTTCGGCCGCCAGCTCGGCGGACGGCACGTCCATCGCGCGCCGCCCGAACCCGGCGAGGTCCCGGTAGGAGACCTGCGCGCCGATCGTCACCCCGCGCGCGGCCGCGAGTTCGCACACCCGGCGCATGGTGGCCGGGTCCCCGGCGTGGAACCCGCAGGCCACGTTCGCACTGGTGACGACGGACAGCAGCTGCTCGTCGTCGGTCAGCCGCCAGCGGCCGAAGCCCTCACCGAGGTCGGCGTTCAGATCGATCGCGGTCATGGTGTCCTTGTGCCTTCCGGTTCGGCGCCGACGGACATCGGCACGTCGCTGCCCTGTTCGACATGCCGGACCGGCACACCCGCCCGGCCCGGAGTCCACTGGGAGGTGAAGCCGTACCCGACCGGGAACGGCACCCGGTCGCCCCGCCGGTACGCGCGCGCGTGCTCGTCGACCGTGGTGACGGAACGCTCCCCGCCACCGTTCACCCGCGTCACGCCAGCTCCTTCCCGCGCGTCTCCGGCAGCCCCAGCAGTGCCAGTGCCGCCAGGCCGTAACCGATCGCGCCGAAGACCAGCGCGCCGCCCACCCCCCAGCTGTCCGCGAGGAAGCCCACCAGGGTGGGGAACACCGCGCCGACCGCGCGGCCCGTGTTGTACGTGAAGCCCTGCCCGGTGCCGCGCACCGCCGTCGGGTACAGCTCGCTCAGGTAGGAGCCGAAGCCGCTGAAGATGGCCGACATGCAGAAGCCGAGCGGGAAGCCGAGCACCAGCAGGAGAGTGCCGGCGCCCTGCGGGATGTTCGCGTACACCAGGATGCACAGCGCCGACAGCAGCGCGAACAGCCAGATGTTGGTGCGCCGGCCGAGCCGGTCGGTGAGGTGGCCGCCGGTCAGGTAGCCGAGGAACGCCCCCGAGATGAGGAAGGCCAGATAGCCGCCGGTGCCGACGACCGAAAGGCCGCGCTCGGACTTCAGGTACGTCGGCACCCAGGTCGCCAGCGTGTAGTAGCCGCCCTGCACGCCCGTGGACAGCAGGCTCGCGAAGACCGTGGTGCGCAGCAGCCCCGGCGCGCCGTCCCGGCCCGGCCGGAAGATCGCCGCGAAGGAACCCCGCCCCGGGTCCTGCTCGCGCGCCGCCGTCGCCGTGGGGGCGTCGTGCACCCGGCGGCGCAGCCACACCACGAACAGGGCGGGCAGCGCACCGGTCCAGAACATGACCCGCCAGGCCAGGTCGTCCCCGGCGAAGGAGAACACCAGCGTGTAGACGACCGCCGCCAGCGCCCAGCCGACCGCCCAGGCGCTCTGGACCGCGCCGAGCGTACGGCCCCGGTGGCGCGCGCCCGCGTACTCGGCGACCAGGATGGCCCCGACCGCCCATTCGCCGCCGAAACCGAGGCCCTGGAGGGCGCGGAAGACCAGCAGCGTCCCGTAGGTGGGCGCGAAGCCGCAGGCGACCGTGAAGACCGCGTACGTGAGCACGGTGATCATCAGGGCGCGGACCCGGCCCAGCCGGTCCGCGATCACACCCGCCGCGGCGCCGCCGACCGCCGAGACCACGAGCGTGACGGTGGTGAACAGACCGGTCTGGCCGCTGCTGAGACCGAAATAGGCGGAGAGCGCCACCATGCTCAGCGGCAGGGTGAAGTAGTCGTACGAATCCAGCGCGTATCCGCCGAAAGCTCCGGCGAACGCGCGTCGGCCGTCCGGGCCGAGGGCGCGCAGCCAGCCGAGCGCGCCGTCATCGGCGGCACCTTCGGCTCCCGGGCGCACGCCGGAGGGGGACGCGGACCGGGGCGGTGGGGTTGTGCTCATGGGCACCTCGCAGAGGGGGACGGAGGGTGCGGGACGTGAGCGGTACGGAGGGGGCGCGCTGGGGAAGAGGCGCGTACGTCGCGCCGTACGAATGCCTCACCAGGAGAGCACGGTAGAGGATCGTTCAACGATCCTTCAATACCCACGTTGTCTCGTCCCAGGGTCTGCGATTGAATCCCGGCATGGCAGAGCAGCTGACCGGACTGGCCGACGACCGCGCCCTCCTGGGGCGTACGAGTACGGCGGAGCGGGTCGCGGACATCCTCAGGAGCCGCATAGCCGACGGGTACTTCCCGCCCGGCACCCGGCTGTCGGAGGACAGCATCGGCGGGGCGCTCGGGGTCTCCCGCAACACCCTGCGCGAGGCGTTCCGGCTGCTCACGCACGAGCGTCTGCTGGTCCACGAGCTCAACCGGGGCGTGTTCGTCCGGGTCCTGACCGTCGAGGACGTGGAGGACATCTACCGCACGCGCGCCCTTGTCGAGTGCGCCGTCGTCCGCGGTCTGGGCGAGCCGCCGTACCCGCTCCAGGGGCTGGCGGAGGCGGTCGCCGAGGGCGAGCGGGCGGCCGCCGCGAATGACTGGAAGGCGGTGGGTACGGCCAATATCCACTTCCACCGGGAACTGGTCGCCCTCGCCGGCAGCGAGCGCACCGACGAACTGATGCGCAGCGTCTTCGCCGAACTGCGGCTGGCCTTCCACGTCGTGGACGACCCGCACCGGCTGCACGAGCCGTACCTCGCCCGCAACCGCCGGATCCTGCGCACCCTGGAGGCCGGGGACCGGAGCGGCGCGGGACGGCTGCTGGTGACCTACCTGGCGGACTCCCTGGAGCGGGTCGTCGAGGTGTACCGGCGACGGGTGGGCGAGGACGGCACGCAGACCTTCTGAACCTCCCCTCCCCGCCGGTTGCCGTGACGACCGGATCGCCTTCCTCCCTGGTTGCCGTGACGACCGTGTCGAGCCTCCGTGACGGCCGTGGCTTCTGCGTCGTTTGGGCCGATGTCAGACCGAGGACCTAGTCTGTGCACCGTGACTTCGCCTGCATCGACGGACCGTGTTCCGCCCCAGCTCAGCGCGGGGCCGCGCCCGGCTCCGGGCCCGGCCGCCGACGAGGGGCTGGCGCGCCGGCTGCGCGCGCTCGCCTGCACCGCGCCGCTGCACGACCTCGACGCCCGCAAGGCCAACCTGGCCGGCGAGTACTCGGTGTACGGGATGGCCGAGGTCGCGCTGGCCGCCATCGACCTCGTCACGCTGAACATGGACTTCGACACCGGCGCCGACCACGAGCAGATCGTCGCCCGGCTCGTCCCGCGCATCGCCGCCCAGGCCCCCCGACGGGACGCCGGCGAGCACGAACGAGTGGCCCGCTGGGTCCTGGAGAACCTGATCAACGTCGGCAGCGTGGACCGCGGTTTCCGCGCGGTGTACGGCACCTTCGCGCCCGACGGCACGTACGTCCGCCGCGACTACGACTTCAAGCTGATCGAGGAGGTCCCCGGCCCCGGCGGCACGGTCTACCTGCGCACGACGGACGAAGCGGTCAACGTCCTCGTCGGCGCGCTCGACACGGACGTCACCAGCGCCCAGATCGCCGCCGAGGTCAAGCTGGAGGTGCTGATCAACCGCGGCCGGCTCGCCGACGCGCAGCTCGCCGCCGAGCAGGCCCGCTACCGCACGGTGCAGTACTCCGAGACGCTCCGCCGGGCCCTGGACGCCACCCGGCGCAACGTCCGCGCGGTCGACTGGCTCAACGCCGTCCCCGACATGATCGCCGAGGCCCTCGACCACGTGGCCGAGCGCTACCGCCACGAGAACGCCATCCTCACCAACATCCGCAAGGCCCGCGACGAGACCGAGGACACCGAGCACAAGCGCCGTGCCGCCGAACTGGTCGACATCGTCAAGGACTGCATCCGGCGCCACACCCAGCTCCAGGCGCGCCTGCTGGAGGCCGGCCCGCTGTTCCGCGCCGAACAGGACCGGCAGGCCTTCGCCACCCCGGCGGCGACCTCCGGGACGGACCTCTACGGCCATCTCCTCGCCCCCGTCCTGCCGCTGCCCCTGGAGCGGGCGATCCGGGTCACGGACGCCTTCTTCGCGCACGGCACGGGGCTCAGGACGCCGGTGTCCGTCCGGGTCGGGGACCTCGTGGACATCCTGCTGACACCGCCCGTGGAGCGCGAGCACCTGGGCGCCGAGATGCCCGAGCCCGACCTGATCGCCACCCCGGACGACAGCCGGTTCAGCGAGGAGCAGCTCGCCACGGCGACGGAGCTGCTCGACCTGCCGGCGGACGCCCCCAGGAGACTGTCGGGACTGCTGGCCGAGGCCCGCCGGACCGGTGACCCGGACCTCGCCTACCTCGTGGCGCTGCTGGCGGTCCACGCCGCCAGCCCGCCTGTCGGCACCGCCTACCGGCAGGGCGAGCAGAAACTGCTGTTCGCCGTGGACGACGGGACCGAGCTGGACGATCCCGAGTTCGGCGGGGCGGACCTGATCGTCGGGACCGCCCTGCTCGACTCGGCCGGAATGGCCGCGGACCGGACGGAAGCAGCATGAGTGAGCACCACCGCGACAAGGAGCAGAACCCGTGACCGAGCCCGCCGACCGGAGTGAGCCCGAGCCCGCCGCCGCGCCGGCCGGTGCCGTCGTCACGCCCGCCGACGCCGCCGACGCGGCGCGGCTCGTCGCCTTCGGGCTCCAGCCCAGGCTCCAGCCCGCACGCGACCAGGAGTACACCGAGCTGCTCCGCCGCTACCGCGACGACCCGCCGTTCGCGCGGCTCGCGGACGCCGTCGCCGCCGGTCTCGGCCTCGTCGTCCTGGAGGTTTCCCCGCGCGCGGGGATGGCCGTGACGGCCGCCGAGGACTCCGTCTTCGCCGTCCGCATGGGTGACTACGCGCGTCGCACCACCGCCGACTCCGGCGACCGCTTCCTGCACGGGCTCGCCCATCTCGCCGCCGCCGCGCTGGCCTTCCCGCGGCCGGAGGACCTCGCCGATGACGCCTACATCGGCCGGGTCACGGTCAACGGCGTCGACGCCTTCGTCCGGCAGGCATGCCGCCGCCTGGAGGAACGCGCCGAGGAGCAGGGCGAGAACACCGACCCGGTGACCGACGCGCCCGGCCTGGAGGCCGCCTGGCGGATCTGGGCCAGACGCAGCGCCACCGGCGCCACCAAGGACGCCCGCCGGCCGGCCGCCTCCACCACCGGCATCGTGGCGAAGGCCCTCGCTTTCCTCACCGACTCGGGTTTCCTCCAGCGCACCGGCGACGACCACGGCGGCACCTACCGCACCACCGCCCGCTACCAGCTCCAGGTCCGCGACCTGGCCGGCAGCGCCGCCCTGGCCGAACTGCTCGAACTGGGCGTCGTCCCGGTGACCGACGGCACGGCCAGCCTGCTGCCCGCGGAGGACACCGACGACCTGGACCTGGTGGCCGACGCCGGCCTGCCGTTCCACGCCCCCTCGCACCCCTGACCACCTCACCGAACCGCCAGAAGACTGACGAGAGTCCGCCATGTACGAGCTGTCCCGGGTCCGCCTCTACTCCATCGGTCCCGCCGGTGCGCGCTACGCCGACACCGTGCTTGACCTGCGGGGTGTCGGCGAGCCCGTGCCCGACCCGGCGCCCATGCAAGCGGAGTTCTTCCAGGAGGAGCCGTCCGGCCCGCCGCGCCGGCCCGCGCCGGCCGGCGTGCTGTTCCTGGAGAACGGCGGCGGCAAGTCGGTGCTCCTGAAACTGATCTTCTCGGTGATGCTGCCGGGCCACCGCAACACGCTCGGCGGCGCCAGCTCCGGTGTGCTGCGCAAGTTCCTCCTCGCCGACGACTGCGGTCACGTGGCCCTGGAATGGCAGCACGTGCTCACCGGCGAGTGCGTCGTCGTCGGCAAGGTCAGCGAGTGGCGCGGCCGGCAGGTCTCCAACGACCCGCGCAAGTTCGCCGAGGCCTGGTACTCCTTCCGGCCCGGCCCCGGACTGAGCCTGGACAACCTGCCCGTCGCCGAGTCCACCGCCGTACGGCCGCCCGTGGAGGGCAGCTCCGGCGCACAGGGCCGCCGCCGCACCATGAAGGGTTTCCGTGACGCGCTCATGGAGGCCGGCAAGGCCTACCCGCACCTGGAGGTGCACTGGGAGGAGATCCACGACCGCTGGAACGAACACCTCGGCGACCTCGGCCTGGACCCCGAACTCTTCCGGTACCAGCGTGAGATGAACGCCGACGAGGGCGAGGCGGCCGGCCTCTTCGCGGTGAAGAAGGACTCCGACTTCACCGACCTGCTGCTGCGCGCGGTCACCGACACCCGCGACACCGACGGCCTCGCCGACCTCGTCAGCGGCTTCGGCAGCAAACTCGGCCGACGCGCCGAACTGATCGCCGAACGCGACTTCACCGCCGGCTCGGCCGACCTGCTCGGCCGGATCGTGGAGGCCGCCGAGGCCCGCTCACGCGCGCGGGAGATCCACACCGCCGCCGAGCGCCGGACCCGCACCCTGGCCCGGCGGCTGTCCGCGCGGGCCGTGCGCGAACGGGTCCGTGCCGCCGACCTCGCCCAACGGGTCACCGCCGCCGCGTACGCCGTCACGCACACCGAGGGCGCGCGGGAGCGCAGCGCCCTGATCGCGGCCGAACTCGCCTACCGGCACGCCTCCCTGGCCCTCGCCGCCGCCGAGAAGTCCGCCGCGGCGCAGAAACGCGAGCTGGCCGACGCCCGCACCCTGCACGCGGCCTGGCAGGCCGCGGAGGCCGTGCTGCGCCACCGCTCCGCCGCCGACCGCGTCGCCCGCGTCTCCGCCGCCATCCAGGAGGCCGAACGAGACGCGGCCCCCGCCCTCGCCGCCCGCGCCAGGGCCGCCGTGGACCTCGTGCGCGCCCTGCACGGGGCCGCCGCGAGCGCGGAATCCCTCGCCAACGAGGAGGAGGAGCGCTCCGCCGCCCTCCAGGAGGTCAGCGACACCGCCTACCGGGATTCCACCGCCGCCGCCACCGAGGCACAGCGCGCCCGCAGCGAGACCGGGCACCTGCGCCAGCGGCTGGCCGAGGTCGAGCAGGAGACCGCCGAGGCGGTCCGCGCCGGCTGGCTCGACGACAGCGCCCCGGACGCCGACCCGGCACGGGCCGCGCTCGCCGCCAGCGACGCCGAGAAGACCGCCGTGGCCGCCTGGGACACGGCCCGCGAGGCCGCCCGCAAGGCCACCGAGCACGCGCGCGAGGCGGCTGCCGCCGAGTCCCGCGCGGAGCTGACCGCGGCCCGCGCGGCCGACGCGGCGACCGCCGCCGAACGGGCGTACGAGGCGGAGCGGCGGCTGGCCGAGTCGCTGGCCGCCGAGGAACGCCTCGCGGAGCTGCTGAGCCTGCCGGGCACGCCGGGAGCGGCCCGCGTGGGCGTACCTGGCCCCAGGAGGGGCTCCGACGACGGCGCCCCGGCGGCCCCCGGGGACACCTCCCGCGCCGTCGGTGACGGTCCGCTCACCGCCGTCGAACTCGACCGCTTCGCCGGCGAGTTGCGCGAACTCCTCGACGACGCCGTGTCGACCGCCGAACGGCACCTGTTCGACCTCCGTACGGCCGCCGCCGACGACGCCCGCATCCTGGGTGCCCTCGGCGACGGCGGACTGCTGCCGCCCGGCCCCGACGTGCTCGCCACCGTGGAGTTCCTCGGTGAGCACGGCATCCCCGCGCTGCCCGGCTGGCGCTACCTCGCGCAGGCCGTCGACCCCGTCGACCACGCGCGCGTGCTGGCCGCCCGCCCCGAACTGGTCGACGGTGTCATCATCACCGACCCCGACACGCACGCCCGTGCCCGCGAGGCACTGAACGCCGCCGCCCTCCTGCCGCGTTCGGCCGTGGCCGTCGGCACCGCCGCCGCCCTGCTCGCCCCGACCCCCGCCGCCGCCCCGGACGACGTCTTCCTCGTGCCGCCGAACCCGGCCATGCACGACGAGTACGCCGCCGACGAGGAACGGCAGACCCTGCGCGCCCGGGCCACCATGCGTGACGAGGAGATCCGGACCCTCGCCGCCCGGCTCGGCAAGGACCGCGAACTGGCCGCCCGCCTCGCCTCCTGGCGCACCGGCTGCCCCGCCGGGCGCCTCACCGAACTGGCCCGGGCCGCCGAGGAAGCCCGTGCGACCGCCGAGGAGAACGAGGCCGGACTCGCCGAGGCACGGACCGTGCGCGCGGAGGCCGACGAGGCCGCCGCCGAGGCCGGCCAGGTCCGCGACGAGCGGCAGGAGGCCGCCCAGAAGGCCCGCCGCGCCGCCGACGCCCTCGCCGGCCTCGCCTTCCGGCTCCGCGAGCGCGCCGGCTGGCAGGTGAAGCTGCGCGAACTCGCCGACGAGGCCGCTGAGTCGGAGGCCCGCGCCCAGGCCTGCCTGGAACGCGCCCGGGCCGCCGACGAGGACCGCCGCGCCGCCCAGCGCGCCGCCGACGACGCCCGCCGCACCGCGCGTGCCCTGCGCGCCGAGCGCGCGGAGATCGCCGGCGCCCCCGACGACGTACCGGCCGAGGACGCGGACGCCCCCAAGTCGTCCCTGCCCGCCCTGCGCGAGGCATACCGGGCCGCCTCCCAGGTCTACGAGAAGGTCGGCGTCGGCGCCGACCTGCGCGCCGAACAGGCCCGCGCGGAGAGCGACGAGAGCGCCGCACGCACCGAACTCGACCGGCTCAGCAACAAGGTCCGCACCCGTGCCGAGCAGCTGTTGCAGTCACCCGACGGCGCCGACGGGCCCTCCCGGCAGGCCGCCGCCGCGCGCGCGGAAGAACTGGTGCAGCTCCTGGAGACCCGCGTGTCGACCGCGAGCGAGCAGCTCGGCCGGCTGCGCGGCGAGGCGGAGCGGCACGCACCCGAGGACGGCGGCACGCACACCGGACTGGCCGAGGAACTCGTCCCGCGCGACGCCGAGCACGCCCAGGCCCTGCTGCGCACCGCCACGGCCGAACTCTCCGCCCGCACCGAGGCCCTGGCCGAGGCCCGCGAGGCGCACGCCGAACTGCTGGAGGCCCACCGCGCCGCCGAGGACGCGGCCGGCGGCTTCGACGAGATCGCCGCCATGCTCCGCGACCTGCTGCGCGAACACACCCCCGACGAGGAGCAGGAGGAACCGGAGCCGTATCCCGGCACGCTGGAGGAGGCCCGGCACTCCGCCGCCGAGGCGCGGCGCTCGCTGCGCGGCTGCGCCGGCGACCTCTCCGCCGCCGAGACGGCCGTACGCGAGGCGAGCGACATCCTCGTCCGGCACGCCAACTCCACGCGCTACGAGCAGGTCCGCACCCCCGCCCGGCAGCAGATCCGCGAACTGCCCGCCGCCGCGCTGCCCGAGCACGCCCAGAAGTGGGCGGACGCCTTCGCACCCCGGCTGCGCGTCCTGACCGACGAGCTGGCCCAGCTGGAACGCAACCGCGACTCGATCGTGGACCGGCTGCGCGGACTCGTGGAGTCGGCCCTGGCGACGCTGAGGTCCGCCCAGCGGCTCTCCCGGCTGCCGGAGGGGCTCGGCGAGTGGTCCGGGCAGGAGTTCCTGCGCATCCGCTTCGAGGAGCCCGACCAGGCCGTCCTCACCGAACGGCTCGGCGAGGTCATCGACGAGGCCACCCGCGCGGCCGTGAAGAAGAACTCCGACCTGCGCCGCGACGGCACGTCCCTGCTGCTGCGCGGAGTGGCGGCGGCACTCCAGCCCAAAGGCGTGGCCGTCGAGATCCTCAAGCCGGACGCCGTACTGCGCGCCGAACGCGTCCCCGTCGGTCAGATGGGTGACGTCTTCTCGGGCGGTCAGCTGCTCACCGCCGCCATCGCCCTGTACTGCACGATGGCCGCGCTGCGCTCCAACGACCGGGGCCGGGACAAGCACCGGCACGCGGGCACGCTGTTCCTCGACAACCCGATCGGCCGCGCCAACGCGACGTACCTGCTGGAGCTCCAGCGCGCGGTCTCCGACGCGCTGGGCGTGCAGCTGCTGTACACCACCGGCCTGTTCGACACGACCGCCCTCGCCGAGTTCCCGCTGGTCATCCGGCTGCGCAACGACGCGGACCTCCGGGCGGGCCTGAAGTACATCAGCGTGGAGGAGCACCTGCGGCCGGGACTGCCACCGCGGCCCCAGGCCGGAGAGACGGTGCACAGCGAGATCACGGCGACCCGGATGTTCAGGAAGCCGGCACCGGCCACGAGCTGATCCACACCGGCTCCGGGGCGGTGGTACCGCCTGCCGCCCGGAGCCGGCGCGCCGCCGCGGATGTCTCCGGCCGGGTCAGGAGTGGGACAGCCGTCCGGTGCCGCCCCGCGGGGCTATCCGGTCGCGCGGGGCCGTCCGCTCCTGACGGCGGTGGGCGCGCCGCTCACGGCGCAGGGTCCGGGCCGTGCTGCTCGGCTCGGAGAGCACGCCGTGCCGCTGGTTCCACACCTGGCGGGTCACCCACACGTCCACCACGGTCCAGGTGGCCGCCACCGTGCTCGCCACACTGCTGATCACCATGGGGAAGGCCGGCCAGGAGCCGGCCATCGTGCACAGGAACGCCACCATCGCCTGGATGAGCGTCACCGATATGACGAGGACCGCCCGCACCGCCGCCTCACGCACCGGGTCGGGCATCGGGTGCCGGCGCGCGGGCTCCTCGATCCACAACGGCCGGTAATACTGCTGCTGATCGTCACCGGCGGCCTCACCGCGGCGTCGCTGCACCGGAATGTCAGGATCCGAGCCTTCCTGCCGCCACCGCGCCCGTGAGCGCACCGCCGCGCTCTCCCCGGGCGCCTCGCGCCCCTCCACCGTGCCCATCACCGCGTCACTCCCCACCGCCAGCAGACCGCTCGCCCCGGCGTCCGAAGACCCCGCTCTATCCAGGGCCTGCCCGGCTTGCTCTGCTTTACGCCGCCGGGGTGCGGGACACGACTCCCGTGACCCATTCCGCCCCCAATTCCCGTAGAGAAGGACGAACAAGACCGCCCGAAGATTCCCACCCGGCGAAAAGTTTCAGCCAACCCCCGGTCCGTGAGGCCGCGGCCCTGTGCGGCACGGCTGCCCGGGGAGCGGTGGCAATCTCCCGCAATGCCCGGACAACTCATCATCTCTCGCCTGCGGTGCGGAAGTTCGCCCTCCGGACATGTCTTCGAGTTAACGGTGCCGCGGTAGTAGGCTCGCGCCGTTTGTTGACGGACATGTGCGCCCCCGGCCGGCGGGGGTCGAGCTGGGGGAGGCCATGCGCTTTCGCGGGAAGTCGATCCGCCGGAAGATCGTGGCGCTGCTCCTCGTGCCGCTGTTGTCCCTGACCGCCGTCTGGGGCTTCGCCACGGTACTCACGGGACGCGAGGTCGCCCACCTGTTCCGCGTGTCGGACACCGTGGAGGACATCGGCTACCCCACCGAGGACACCGTCCGCGTCCTCCAGCAGGAGCGCCGTCAGACCCTCGTCTACCTCGCCGACCCCCGGGCCGCCGAGGCCCTCACCGCGCTGCACCGCACCCGCACCGCCACCGACCGGGCGATCGCCAAGGTCCGGAAGAACGCCAGGGACCCCGACCTGCGCGACGGCATGGACGCCGACGACAGGGACGTCCTGACCACCGTCCTGGACGCTTTCGCCGGCCTCGCCCCGCTGCGCCGCGGCGTCCAGGAGGGCACGATCACCCGGGCCCAGGCCCTCGACGCCTACAACCGGCTCGTCGACCCCTGCTTCGTGCTGCTCGCCAACCTCGACGGCATCGACGACGTGGAGCTCGACAAGCAGGCCCGTGCCCTGGTCAACGTCCTGCGCGCCCGGGAGCTGCTCTCCCGCGAGGACGCCCTGCTCGGCTCCGCCCTCGTGGTCGGGCGGATCACCGGCGAGGAGAGCCGCGACATCTCCGACCTCGTCGCCCAGCGCACCCTCCTGTACGAGATCAGTCTGCCGCTGCTGCCCTCCGACGAGTGCGAGCGCTACGAACGGGTCTGGAAGAACGCCACCACGGCTCCGCTGCGGATGACCGAACAGACAGTCGCCCGCATGGAGTCCAGCACCCCCCGCGGTGTCACCGCCAGGAGCTGGGACGCCGCGGCGGCCTCCGCCCTGGACGCACTCGGCACCCTGGACGACCAGGTCGGCGACCGCCTTCAGGACCGTACGCACCCCGTCGCCGTCGGCGTCATCCTCCAGGCCGCCGTCCCGGGCTTCCTCGGACTGGCCGCCCTGCTGTTCTCGGTCGTCCTCTCCGTGCGGATCGGCCGTCGCCTCATCCGCGACCTGCGCCAGCTGCGCATGGAGGCGCACGAGGCGTCCGGCGTCCGGCTGCCCAGTGTGATGCGCCGCCTGTCCGCGGGCGAAAAGGTCGACGTCGAGACCGAAGTGCCGCGCCTGGAGTACGACAAGAACGAGATCGGTGAGGTCGGCCAGGCCCTCAACACCCTCCAGCGCGCCGCCGTGGAAGCCGCCGTCAAACAGGCCGAGCTGCGGTCCGGTGTCTCCGAGGTCTTCGTGAACCTCGCCCGCCGCAGCCAGGTGCTGCTGCACAAGCAGCTCACACTGCTCGACAGTATGGAACGCCGGACCGAGGACACCGACGAACTCGCCGACCTCTTCCGCCTGGACCACCTCACCACCCGTATGCGGCGGCACGCCGAGGGTCTGGTGATCCTCTCCGGCGCCGCACCGTCCCGGCAGTGGCGCAGGCCCGTGCAGCTGATGGACATCGTCCGCGCCGCCGTCGCCGAGGTCGAGGACTACGAACGCATCGAGGTCCGGCGGCTGCCGCGGGTCGCCGTCACCGGTCCCGCCGTCGCCGACCTCACCCACCTCGTGGCCGAACTCCTGGAGAACGCCACGGTGTTCTCGCCCCCGCACACCGCCGTACAGGTCCTCGGCGAGCGCGTCGCCAACGGCTTCACCCTCGAGATCCACGACCGGGGGCTCGGCATGACGGCCGAAGCGCTGCTGGACGCCAACCTGCGGCTCGCCGAGACCCCCGAGTTCGAACTCTCCGACACCGACCGGCTCGGCCTCTTCGTGGTCAGCCGCCTCGCCCAGCGCCAGAACGTCCGGGTCTCCCTCCAGCCGTCACCGTACGGCGGCACCACCGCCGTCGTCCTCCTCCCCGACGCGCTGCTGACCGAGGACGTCCCGGACACCAACGGCGCCGGCTTCCGGCTGGACAGGGACCGCCCGGCCAAGGGTGCCGAACAGGCGGCGGGCCGCGCCGCCGTACGGTCCCCGGCACCGCTCCAGCTGCCCGGTCTGCCGACCTCCCTGCTGGACGGTCCGGTCGAACTGGAGGCACCCGTCGATCTCGACGCCCTCGACGACTTCCCCGGCGTCCTCGCGGACGAGGACAGCGAGCGCGGCGGCCTGTTCCGCCACCGCCGTCCCCGTTCGGCCGGCGACGAGGCGGCCACCCCGCCGGCCGGCGGGCTCCCGCACGACGGGACCGGCGACCGCGCGGGCGTACCGCTGCCCCGGCGGCAGACGCCCAAGCTCGTCAGCTCGCACGGCAGACCCGTCACCGAGCAGCGGTCCCGCCGCGGCGAACCGGACCAGCAGCCCGCCGCCGCGCCGCGCCGCTCCGACACGGGCGGCCCGGCCCCGCTGCCGGGCCGCCGCCGCGGTACGGGCCCGCTGCGCCCCACCGACTCCGCCGAGGTACCCGAGTCCCGGGCGGCTGACGCCGGCGAGAGACCCGAGGTGCCGGAGCTGCCCAGGCGGACCCGGACCGGCGCGGCCGGCCCCGGCGACACCCCACCGCCGCGCGACAGCACCGGCGCTCCCGCGGGTGAGCCGTCCGCGGAACCGGACACCGGGCCGCTGCCCCGGCGCGTACGCCAGGCCAGCCTGGCCCCCCAGCTCAAGCGGGTCACCGAGCGGTCGGCCGAGCGCGCGGCGGAGCCCGCCGACCGCGACGCCGACGAGGTCCGCAGCCGGATGGCCTCGCTCCAGCGCGGCTGGCAGCGTGGCCGCGAGGAGAACGCCTCGGGCGACGACGCCCGCAACGGCACAGCACAAGGAACGACTAAGGGGGACGGTCGATGACCGCACCGAAGGCGACCGGCCACACGGCGACGAACCAGAAGGAGCTGAACTGGCTCCTGGACGACCTCGTCGACCGGGTCGCCAGCATCCGCAAGGCCGTCGTCCTGTCCGGCGACGGACTGGCGACGGGCGTGTCCAAGGACCTCACCCGGGAGGACGGTGAGCATCTGGCCGCCGTGGCTTCCGGTTTCCACAGCCTCGCCAAGGGAGTGGGCCGTCACTTCGAGGCGGGCAGCGTCCGCCAGACGGTGGTCGAACTGGACGAGGCCTTCCTGTTCGTCACCGCCGCCGGGGACGGCAGCTGTCTCGCCGTTCTCTCGGACGCCGACTCCGACGTCGGACAGGTCGCCTACGAGATGACGCTCCTCGTCAAGCGGGTCGGCGTGCATCTGGGCACCGCCCCGCGCACCGACCTGTCCGCGGGCGGGTAGTGGGATGACATGAGCGCAGACGGTCAGGCAGGAAACCACTGGTTCGACGACGAGGCCGGACCGGTCGTCCGTCCGTACGCCATGACGCGTGGCCGCACGACGAGTACGGCCCAGCACCGCCTCGACGTGATCGCGGTGGTCGTCACCGAGCCCGGCACCGGGGACCCGGAGGCGGATCCGACCCTGTCGCCGGAGCATGTGGAGATCGTCGGGCTCTGCCGGGACACACCGCAGTCGGTCGCCGAGCTGGCCGCGGAACTCGACCTGCCCATCGGCGTGGTCCGCGTCCTCATCGGCGACCTCGTGCACGCCGAACTCGTCCATGTGACGCGCCCCGTGCCTCCGGCCGAGCTGCCGGACGAGAGCATCCTGCGCGATGTGATCAATGGCCTCCGGGCGCTGTGACCGGCGCGGAAGCGGGGCAGTGACGTGACCGGCAGACGGATCGGCCACCCCGTCGGGTGCGGCGCGTTCGCCCAGCCCTCCAGTGGTGCCGGCGGCCACGGCCGGTCGGCGCCCGACCCCCATCGAGCAGGAGAAGAGATCGATGATCTTCGGGCGTTCTGAGCGCGGCAAGCCTCCGGTCGAGCCCGTCACGCTCAAGATCCTCGTGGCCGGCGGCTTCGGCGTGGGCAAGACGACCCTCGTCGGCGCGGTCAGCGAGATCAGACCGCTGCGCACCGAGGAACTGCTCACCGAGGCCGGGCGGCCGGTCGACGACACCAGCGGTGTCGAAGGCAAGCACACCACCACGGTGGCCATGGACTTCGGCCGCATCACCCTGCGCGAGGACCTGGTGCTGTACCTCTTCGGCACGCCCGGGCAGGAGCGGTTCTGGTTCATGTGGGACGAGCTGTCCGAGGGCGCGCTCGGCGCGGTGGTCCTCGCCGACACGCGCCGCCTGGAGGACTGTTTCGCCGCCGTCGACTACTTCGAGCGGCGCTCCATCCCCTTCCTGGTCTGCGTCAACTGCTTCGAGGGCGCCGCACGCTACCCGGCCGGGACCGTCCGCCAGGCTCTCGACCTGGACGAGGACGTACCCGTCCTGCTGTGCGACGCCCGGGACCGGGAGTCGGTCAAGGAGGTGCTCATCGGCGTCGTCCGGCACGCCATGGAGTACGCGGCCGACCGCCGCCAGGCCATCACCGGCTGACCGCGTCCACCGCCGTCGCCGAACGGCAGGAGCGGCCCGTACCCCCGCCGACCGGGGTACGGGCCGCAGTCCTGTGCGACGCGCCCACGCGCTTCCCTCGGCGCCGCCACGAGGCGATCGGAACCGGCGCTTCCGTGCCGGACGCCGCCCGTGGCCACGTCCGCCGGTCGCGGGGCCGGTCCCCACCGCCCCACCCGGCCTCCATGCCGAGCGTTCCGTCGCGGCCGCACCGCCCGGCGGGGACGAGTGGCGGAGCAGGGCGGATGCCGGCCGCTGAGCCTGATAACACCGAGAATGTACGGCGATGTCGGCCGACACCGGGAAGTGTTCACCGCCGCCCCGGGGGCGTCAAGGTTGCCGACGGCAACGGTGACACCGGCGTACTCCACCGGGCCCGGCGGTGCGGGCACGTGTCGGCCCCCGCGCGCGGCAGGGCGGTTCACCGTCCCGGGTCGGCGGTGACATACCCGGCCTGCGCCGCGGCCGCCCCCGGGCTGCCGCGCCGGATCTCGTGGCCGGGGAACCCGGCGCGCCCGAGCACCCAGCTCGCACCGTTCAGCGACTTGGCGGCCTTCTTCAGCGGAGCGAGCTGGGCGGCGGCCTGATGGTGGTCGCGCACGCTGCCCGCTGCGCAGACGACGGTCGCCAGGGAGAGCGTGACCGGCAGACCGCCCGCCGACCAGGAGGCGTCGTCGAGTACGGCGGCGACCAGCGGGCGGAGCGCCTCCTCGTCGGCCAGCACCAGGAAGTCGTCCCCGCCGATGTGCCCCACGCGCGCGTGCCCCGGCACCGCCTGCTGGAGCGCCCGGCCCACCGCGCGGATCAGCTCGTCCCCCGCGGCGAACCCCGCGCCGTCGTTGACCTGTTTGAAATGGTCGATGTCCAGCCAGCTGAGCGCGAACGCCCGCCCGTCGGAGATCCGCCGGTCCACCTCGCCGACGATGGCGTCCGAACCGGGCAGCCGGGTCAGCGGGTTGAGCCCGGCCGCCTCCTCCACCCGGCTCTCGGCCAGCGCCCGCACGAGGTCCGCCAGCCGTACGACTCCCACGCACCGGCCGCCCTCGTCGACCACCGCCACGTCGTCGGAGGTCCGGTCCCGGCCGCCGACCGCGACCACGTCCAGCACCTCCCAGGCCGTCGCACCGGCGCCGACCGTGCGGGGCGCGTCCCCCAGCTTGACGGCCGGCCGGTCGGCGTACAGGGCATGCCCGTAACGGCCGGACATCGACAGCAGGAAGCGCGAGCGGTGCACCGACCGCACGGGCCGCCCGGCGCGGTCCACCAGCAGGACTCCGGAGACGTCCGGGGACCCGGTGAGCAACGCCCGCACCCGCCCCGCCGACGCGGTCACCGGCAGCACGGCGGCGGGGCGCACGAACTCCCGCACCGACGGGCCGCGACGCGGGGCCGACAGGGCGCCGTGAGCCGGCGGCGGAACGTACACGTCCGCGACGGGGATCCGGGCCGGTGGCGCGAACAGCTCGCCCTGGGCCAGCTGCGCGCCGGCCGACAGCGCCACCGCGTACTGCCGTTCGGTCTCCACGCCCTCCACCGCGACGAGGGCGCCCAGCTCCTCGCACAGCGTCCGCATCGCCCGCACCGCGGCCGGCCGCGCGAGCAGGCACGCGTCGAGCTTGACCAGATCGGGGGAGAGGTCGGTGAGCAGCCTGAGCGGCACGTCGCCGTCACCGATGCCGTCCGCGCTGATCCGGAACCCCTGCTCGCGCAGCGAGGCCACCGCCTCCAGCAGGGCCCGCCGCGGCACGTGCGTGCAGGGCGGGACGATGTCCACCGTCACCTCCCAGGGCAGTCGCCCCGCCGCGCGCACGGCGTCGTGCAACGGTGTGAGGCCGCCGAGGTCGGCGAGCGTCGCCGCGAACACGTTCAGGTGCAGCGGCAGCAGCGTCTCCTTGCGCGCCGCGGCGCGGAACGCCAGCACGGCCAGCCGGCCGTCCAGTTCCGGATCACGGCGGGCCTCGGCGAGGACATCGCCGCTCTCCGGGCGGGCGAGCGTCTCCAGCGCGGCGACCGCGCCCGTCCTCAGGTTGACCACCGGCTGGAAGGCGAAGCGCAGAGTATCCGTCCAGGAGTGCACGGCAGCATGATGGCGCCGCCCGCGCGCGCCCAGGCCCAGTTCATAAGACGTTCACGCAGCATTCCGGGCCGATCACACAGTGTGGGCGTCCCGTCCGCGGCAGCGGACGTCCCTCGCGGGAAGAAGACCGGGACGCGGGCCGGTTCGCGCGAACCGAACGGCCCCGTACGGCGTCGTGGTACAGGAAGGGTGGCCGGGATCGACGGGGGTGATTCCGGCCACCCTTTCCGTTCCGCTCATTCCCGGCACGTCACCGGCGGAAGACGTCCGTCACCTGATCGGATACAGTCCGCGCGTGTCCGAAACTCAGCATCCGACTGTCAACTCCGCGCCGGACTCACACTGTTCGAGCTGCGGAGCGCCCTACGGAGAGGGCATTTCCGGCTGGCCCCGCACCTGCCCGTGCTGCGGAACCGTCGCCTACCGCAACCCGCTGCCCGTCGCCGTCGCGCTCCAGCCCGTGTACGACACGAAGGGCACCGCCCTGGTCGTCATCACCCGGACCGTCGCCCCCGCGCGCGGAGGCACGGCCCTGCCCGGCGGCTACATCGACGACGGCGAGGACTGGAAGCAGGCCGTCGTACGCGAACTCCGGGAGGAGACGTGCATCGACGCGGCCGCCCGGGACGTGCGGCTCGTGGACGCCATGAGCTCGTCCGACGGGCACCTGCTGCTGTTCGGGGCCCTGCCCGAACGCCCGGCCGACGGACTCCCGCCCTTCGCGCCCACGACCGAGACGGACGGCCGGCACCTGCTGCGCAGGCCCGCGAAACTCGCCTTCCCGCTGCACACCGCCGCGGTGCGGGCGTGGTTCGAGGGGCGCTACGTCTGAGCCGGACGCCTCAGCCGAGCCCCCGTACACGCACCGGCCAGGGCGGCTCACCCCCGCCGCCCTCCCGGTCCCGGGTGACCACCACCCGGTCGCCCTGCCGACGGGCGACGTAACGCTCGATCTCCGGGTCGTCCCACCCCTCGCCCGCGTCCGGCACGACCAGGCCGCCCCCCGTGCGTCCGGGCGCGGGCGCCCAGACCTCCAGCTCCAGCCCGCCGTCGGCGCCCCGCACCGGCAGCACCGCCCCCGCGCGCGCGAACACGGGTATGCGTGACGGCGGCGCGTCCACGCGTACCCGTGCCGGGCCCTCGTAGACCTCCTCCGTCACCGTGTCGTACCAGCGGCCCCGCGGCAGCCGCACCGCGCGCCGGCCTGGCCCGGGATCCAGGACCGGGGCCACCAGCAGGCCGTCGCCCAGCAGGAACGCGTCCTCGCAGTCGCGCAGCGCCCGGTCCTCCGGCGCCGCCCACCACAGCGGCCGCACATAGGGCGCACCGGTCCGCCGTGCCAGGTGCGCCAGCGTCAGGAAGTACGGCAGCAGCCGCCGCCGTTCGAGCAGCGCCACGCGCGCGTGTTCCAGCACGTCGCCACCGAACTCCCACGGGTCCCCGTGCCCCGCCCCCGGACCCGCGTGCGTACGGAACAGCGGCAGATACGCTCCGAGCTGCAACCACCGCAGATACAGCTCCGGTGACGGACCGCCGCCGCGACCGCCGACGTCCGGACCCGAGTACGGCACCCCGCACAGTCCCAGCCCGAGCACCTGCGACAGCGCCGCCCGCAGCCCCGGCCAGCCCGTCGCCACGTCCCCCGACCAGGTGCCGCCGTACCGCTGCGACCCAGCCCAGCCCCAGCGCGAGAACTGGAACGGCCGCTCCCGGGGCGGCGGTTCGCGCAGCGCCTCGCAGCCCTCCCGGGCCCTGCACAGCCCGTACACGTGGTGCGCTTCCTCCTGATCGCCGCCCGGCCCGTCCAAGGCGTACGGGGCGCCGCACGGCACCGGCTCGCGCCCGACCTGCCGGAATCCGGCAGAGCCCGGTCCCAGCCGCTCCGCGTGCGGATCGCCCCACCGCGCGTCCGTGTCGCCGGCCCCCGCCGCACCCCGCACCGCGCGGCCCTCCGCGTCCCGTACCAACGCGTCCCGTACCAACGCGTCCACGGCCGAACCGCTGTCGTGAACGGCCCCGCCCGGTTCCGCCCGGACCGCCGCGCCGACGACCGACACCAGCCGGATCCCGTCCCGGCGCAGTTCCTCCGCAAGCACCGACAGCTTGGGAGAACGCTCCTCGTCGACGGCGGACACCGGCCGGCCGTCGTCACGACCGGCATCGAGATGTACGGCGTCCAGCGGCAACCCCCGCTCCTGGTAGTCCGCGACGACCCGGCGCACCTCCTGCTCACCGCCCGGGCCCCACCGCGCGTACTGGTGCCCCAGCGCCCACGCGGGTGGCAGCGCGGGCGCCCCGGTCAGCGCGGCCCACGCGTGCAGCACGCGCGCGGGAGTGCCCACCACGACCCAGCAGCGCAGCGGACCGCCGTCCATCCGCAGCTCGCAGTGCCCCGGCCGGTCGTGCCCGGACCCGGCCCCCTCCTCTCCCTCCCCAAGCACCACGGTCCCCTCCCAGGTGGTGTCGTGGAACACCAGATGCGTGCCGGCGTCGGCCACCACCAGTTGCACCGGCATCGTCAGATCCAGCCGCTCGCCACCCGGCCCGGACGCGCGGCCGGGAGCACCGTTCCCCAGCCGGTACACGCCGTCCCGCAGCCGGGGTCCGCACGCGCGCCCGCCCAGGCCGAAGAACCGGGCGTCCGCCGCCACCTGCGAGCGCTGCACCCACCGGGCCGCACCCCCGCCGACCGGCTCCCACCAGCGCGGCGGCAGATCCCGCCGCAGGGTCACCCCGCCCGGCGTGCACACCTCCACCGCGCCGTACCGCGAGACGACGACCGTCATCCGCTCGGCCACCACCCGCCAGCCGCCGTCCTTGTCCGGCTCCAGCACCGCCCGCGGATCCGGGTCGGGACCGCTGCCCGCGAGCGCGTACGACGGCTGCGGACCGGCCCCGTCCCACCCCCAGAAGACCGCCCCGTTCACCGCCACGACGATCCGCAGCTCCGAGCGGCCGAACCGGACCAGGCCGCCCCCGGGGCCCAGCTCCACACCCCGCACCTGCCCCGGCACGCGGGCCCGCTCGGACCCCCGAGGCACCGGCCCGGCGGCGTCGACCCGCCTCCCGCGCCAGGCGGCCCGTACGGTACGCAACCCCCGAGCAACCCATCCCGAACCGACCACACTCACCGAACGCACCAGGTCACGACCCTCCATGCTGCTCACCCTGCCACCGAGCGACCCACGCGCGTGCGGCGTTCAACTGCCGTTCACCCATGGCGGCACCACACCTTCATGACACGGACTATGTGGAGGACACCCTGGTGCAGAAATCGATCACATGGCATCGTCCCTGTCAGCCGCGTCACGCGCACACCCCAGCCCGTGCGCGGACCGACGCCCACGACGCGCACAGCCCGGGAGCCACCCCATGTCGACCGCGAACCCCCAGCCGCTCTGGCAGCCCGATCCCCAGCGGATCGCCCAGGCCCGCATCACCCAGTTCCAGGCATGGGCCGCCGCACACCACGGCGCCCCCGCCGACGGCGGCTACCCGGCCCTGCACCGCTGGTCCGTCGACCAGCTGGACACCTTCTGGAAAGCCGTCACCGAGTGGTTCGACGTGCGGTTCTCGACCCCCTGCGCGCGCGTGCTCGGCGACCGCGCCATGCCCGGCGCCCACTGGTTCCCCGGAGCCACCCTCAACTACGCCGAACACGCCCTGCGCGCCGCGGCCGCCCGCGCCGACGAACCCGCCCTCCTGTACGTCGACGAGACCCACGAACCACGCCCGGTGACCTGGTCCCAGCTGCGCCGCGAGGTCGGCTCCCTCGCCGCTGCGCTGCGAGCCCTCGGCGTACGCCCCGGCGACCGCGTCAGCGGCTACCTCCCCAACATCCCGCAGGCCGTCGTCGCTCTCCTCGCCGCGGCCGCCGTCGGCGCCGTATGGACCTCCTGCGCCCCCGACTTCGGCGCCCGCAGCGTCCTCGACCGGTTCCAGCAGGTCGAACCCGTCGTCCTGTTCACCGTCGACGGCTACCGCTACGGCGGCAAGGAGCACGACCGCCGGGAGACCGTCGCCGAGCTGCGCCGCGAGCTGCCCACCCTGCGCGCCGTCGTCCACGTCCCGCTGCTGGGCACCGAGGCACCCGAAGGCGCCCTGGAGTGGTCGGCGCTGACGGCCGGGGACACCGAGCCGGTCTTCGAACAGGTCCCGTTCGACCACCCGCTGTGGGTCCTGTACTCCTCCGGCACGACCGGCCTGCCCAAGGCCATCGTCCAGTCGCAGGGCGGCATCCTGGTCGAACACCTCAAACAGCTCGGCCTGCACTGCGACCTCGGCCCCGAGGACCGTTTCTTCTGGTACACCTCGACCGGCTGGATGATGTGGAACTTCCTCGTCTCCGGCCTGCTCACGGGCACCACGATCGTCCTGTACGACGGCAGCCCCGGCTACCCCGACACGGGCGCCCAGTGGCGGATCGCCGAACGCACCCGAGCCACCCTCTACGGCACCTCCGCCGCCTACGTCATGGCCTGCCGCAAGGCCGGCGTGCACCCCGCCCGCGACCACGACCTGTCCACGGTGAAGTGCGTCGCCACCACCGGTTCCCCGCTGCCCCCCGACGGCTTCCGCTGGCTGCACGACGAGTTCGCCGAGAGCGGGGCCGACCTGTGGATCGCCTCCGTGAGCGGCGGCACCGACGTCTGCTCCTGCTTCGCCGGAGCGGTACCCACGCTCCCCGTGTACACCGGCGAACTCCAGGCACCCGGCCTCGGCACCGACCTCCAGTCCTGGGATCCGAGCGGCAAGCCCCTGGTCGACGAGGTCGGCGAGCTGATCGTCACCAACCCCATGCCCTCCATGCCGATCCACTTCTGGAACGACCCTGACGGCAGCCGCTACCACGACAGCTACTTCGACACCTACCCCGGCGTCTGGCGCCACGGCGACTGGATCACCCTCACCTCGCGCGGGACCGTGATCATCCACGGCCGCTCCGACTCCACCCTCAACCGCCAGGGCGTCCGCATGGGCTCGGCCGACATCTACGAGGTCGTCGAGCGCCTGCCGGAGATCAGGGAATCCCTCGTCATCGGCATCGAACAACCCGACGGCGGCTACTGGATGCCGCTGTTCGTGCACCTCGCGCCGGGAGCCACCCTCGACGAGCCACTCCGGGACCGGATCAAGCGATCCATCCGCGAACAGCTCTCACCCCGCCACATCCCCGACGAGATCATCGAGGTGCCCGGCATCCCGCACACCCTCACCGGCAAGCGCATCGAGGTCCCGGTCAAACGCCTGCTGCAAGGAACCCCCCTGGAGAAGGCGGTCAACCCCGGCTCCATCGACAACCTCGCCCTGCTCGGCTTCTACGAGGACCTCGCCCGCGAACGCGCCTGACCCACCCGGAGCATCACCCTCCGCACCCACGCCCCTCGCCGCACACAGCGCCTCTGACCTGCACGGACGCTCCCACCACCGACCCTCGACCACCGGCGGCACCCCCATTGTCAGTGCCGCCGGTTACGGTGAGTGAGCATTGATCGACCGCGCACCAGGGGGAAACATGGCGCACACCGACCACCAGACCATGCGACGCGTCCTGCGCCGCGAGATCGCCGGCACCATCGGCGTGCTCACCGACGAACACGACTTCCGCGTCATGCGGCGCTACCGCAGCTTCACCTTCGACGACCACACGGCCTACCTCCAGCAGATGGAGACGGTCCTGCGCACCCGCGCCGCCCAGGGCAGCCATACCACCCTCGCCCTGTTCGACCCCGAGGACTACGCCGTCTACTGCGCGGACACCGGCCTGGACCCGGAGGCCCCGGCCAGCCGCACCCGGTTCACCGCGGAGCTCGCTGCCACCGGCCCCACCGTCCCCTACGACGGCCGACCCCTCGCCGACCTGCTGCCGGCCCTCGTCGACGAAGCCGTACGCCAGGCCACCTGGGAGTACGCCACCACCCTCCTGACCCGCCTCGGCCCCTGCCCCACCTGCGGCGAGGACATCGGCAGGGCGGCCTTCACCCGCGCCGCCGACCTGGTGGTCCGCATCCTCGACACCGCACCGCCCGGTGACCGGCACCTGGTGTGCACCGTCTCCGCGGCCCCGGACACCTTGGTCGCCGTACTGCACGGCGACCAGGATCCCCACGGCGCGACCCGCCTGGACGAGGCCGAGGCCCTCGAGTTCACCGGCGTCCTCGCCCTCGGCCTCGCGACCCGCAGCCCGGGCGGCCTCGTCATCCGCACCACCGCCATCGGCACGGCCGACCAGGTCTACGGCTGGCGACTGCGCGCCGGCGACCTGCAACCCCTGACCGCGTCCGAGGTCTTCGACGCCTACTGCACGGACGTCGACACCGGTGACCTGATCTCCCCGGAGTCCAACGTCGACTACCGCGAGCCGCCCGACCTCGGAGCGGACAGCGCGGCACCGGACCACCGCCACTGAGTCCGGGCGTCGGCCGGACAGACACCGAGGGGCGCCCCACCCGAAGGGAAGGACGCCCCTGAACCCGCACGCCGCAGGCGCACCGGTACGGCTACTCGCCGGACAGCACCGCCTGAGCCGCGCCGCGCGCCTCCTCGGCGCTGTCCGCCGCACGCGCCGCCGCCGCGGCCCGCTCGCACTGCGCCAGCGTGTACTTCGCCAGCGTGGCACGGACGTAGGGAATCGACGCCGCACCCATGGACAGGGAGGTGACACCCAGACCGGTCAGCACACACGCCAGCAGCGGATCGGACGCGGCCTCACCGCACACCCCGCAGCTCTTGCCCTCGGCCCTGGCCGACTCGGCCGACAGCGCCACCAGGTCGAGCAGCGCCGGCTGCCACGGGTCCTGCAGCCGCGACACCGCACCCACCTGCCGGTCGGCGGCGAACGTGTACTGCGCCAGGTCGTTGGTGCCCAGCGACAGGAACTCGACCTCCTGGAGGATCGAACGCGCCCGCAGCGCGGCCGACGGGATCTCCACCATCGCGCCGAACTTGGCCCGCAGCCCCGCCTCCCGGCAGGCGTCCGCGAACGCCTTGGCGTCCCTGCGGTCCGCCACCATGGGCGCCATGACCTCGAGGTAGACGGGCAGCCCCTCCGCGGCCCGCGCCAGCGCGGTCAGCTGGGTGCGCAGCACCTCGGGGTGGTCCAGGAGCGTCCGCAGGCCCCGCACGCCCAGCGCGGGGTTCGGCTCATCGGCCGGCGTCAGGAAGTCCAGCGGCTTGTCGGCGCCCGCGTCCAGCACCCGCACGACCACACGGCCCCCGGGGAACGCCTCCAGCACCTGCCGGTAGGCCTCCACCTGCTTCTCCTCGGAGGGAGCGTTCTCGCTGTCGTCCAGGAACAGGAACTCGGTACGGAACAGACCGACACCCTCGGCCCCGGCCTCCACGGCCGCCGGTACGTCCGCGGGCCCGCCCACGTTCGCCAATAGCGGCACCTTGTGCCCGTCCGCCGTCGCACCGGGCCCGGTCGACGCGGACAGCGCGGCCCTGCGCTCGGCGGCCGCAGCCTCCAGCGCGGCCTTCTTCTCGTCACTCGGGTTCACGAAGACATCGCCGGTGCTGCCGTCCACGGCCACCACCGTGCCCTCGGTCAGCTCACCGGCGCCCGGCAGCGCCACGACGGCCGGCACACCCAGCGCCCGCGCCAGGATCGCGCTGTGACTGGTCGGCCCGCCCTCCTCGGTCACGAAACCGAGCACCAGGGACGGGTCCAGCAGCGCCGTGTCCGCGGGGGCCAGGTCCCGCGCCACCAGCACATAAGGCGAGTCACTGTCCGGGACACCCGGCATCGGCACGCCCAGCAGACGGGCGACGATCCGGTTGCGCACGTCATCCAGGTCGGCCACGCGGCCGGCGAGGTACTCACCCGCACCGGCCAGCAGCTCCCGGTACGCCGCGAACGCGTCGTACACGGCACGCTCGGCCGTGCTGCCGACGGCGATCCGCCGGTCGACGTCCGCCATCAGCTCGGGATCCTGCGCCATCATGGCCTGCGCCTCCAGCACGGCCTGCGCCTCACCCCCCGCCAGGTTGCCGCGCGCCGTCAGGTCTGCGGCGACCGCGTCCACGGCCTGACGCGCGCGGCCCTGCTCCCGCTCCGCGTCCTGCGGGGGGATCTGCTTGGCCGGCGGCTCCAGCACCGCCGTACCCATGTGCCGAACCTCGCCGATCGCCACGCCATGGCTCACGCCGACGCCTCGCAGCGTTGTCTCCATCTCACCGTCTCCGATAGTGCGGCAGGTCCCGCCGCGGTGGTTGCGCTGTCCGCCGTCCTGCGACGGCACTGCCGTCAGTTCCAGGAGAAGAGACCGTCGCCGGTCTTCACGTCACCGCTGTCACGCAGGCCGGAGAGGGACTCGGCGGTGGCTTCGAGCGCGACGACCGGGCACACCGGCGACTTGCCGGCGGCCTCGACCGAGGCGGGGTTCCAGCGGACGATGCTCTGGCCCCGCCGCACGGTGTCGCCCTTCTCGACGAGCAGCTCGAAGCCCTCGCCGTTGAGCTGGACGGTGTCGATGCCGAGGTGGGTCAGCACGCCGCGCCCGCTCTCGTCGACCACGACGAACGCGTGCGGGTGCAGGGAAACGATGACGCCGTCCACGGGCGCGACGGCCTCGGAGGGCTCACGTACGGGGTCGATCGCGGTACCCGGGCCGACCATGGCCCCGGAGAAGACCGGATCCGGCACTGCGGCCAGTCCGATGGCGCGTCCAGAGAGAGGGGACGTCACGGTGGTCATGGGAAGCCTCCCAGGAGTGGAGCTGCTCGCGGGCCGTCACCGGTACTCCCGAACGGCGCGTTGAGCAGCAGGGTATGTCATGTGAAGTGGTGGTTCCGTATGGAAGCTAGCACCTAGTGGTCTAGACCACCAACCCGGGAGATTTGCCCCTGCTCCAAGGCTCCGTGTACAGTCGTAACCCTGCTCGGGACGGAGCGGCGCGCAACAGCGTCCTCACCTGGCAGAACCCAAACTCGTCAGATCCTATCTCTGGATCTCCTTCTGCGTGCTCGCAGGGGAGTGGTCAGGGAGAGGGAAAAACCCTGGTAGAGTTTGAAACGCAAGACCGAAGGGAAGCGCCCGGAGGAAAGCCCGAGAGGGTGAGTACAAAGGAAGCGACCGTTCCTTGAGAACTCAACAGCGTGCCAAAAGTCAACGCCAGATATGTTGATACCCCGTTCC
>NZ_JBIDDP010000021.1:0-112041 GCF_043195475.1 Streptomyces sp. Y20 | reverse complement strand
ACCGAACCCGGAAGCTAAGCCTCACAGCGCCGATGGTACTGCAGGGGGGACCCTGTGGGAGAGTAGGACACCGCCGAACAATTTTTGGGAAAACCCCCGCATCTTCGATGCGGGGGTTTTCTGCGTTTATCCCGACCACGGATGAAGGCCGTCAGAAGTTGATGTTCGCGATGGCGTCGTCCCGCCGGTGTGCGCCGGCCACCACGTCGTTCTGGACGTCGATGACGGCCACCGCGGTGCCGGGCCGATCGTTGAGTGTGGTCATGCCGGTCAAAATACGGGGTGCCACCGACAAGGGGTCGTCTACGGTGACCACATGACCAGCCCTACCGGTGCACCTGACCTGACCAGGGACGACTACACCGTCCGTGCCATACGTCCCGACGAGTGGGCCGCTGTCCGGCAGCTGCGGCTCGACGCGTTGCGGGATCCGGCCGCGCGTATCGCCTTCCTCGACACCTACGAGGAGGCCTCCGGCAGACCGGACCACTTCTGGCAGGACCGCGCCGTCCGGTCAGGTGTGGGATCGACGACGTCCCAGCAGTTCATCGCCGAGGCGCCGGACGGGACGTGGGCCGGCACCGTCGCCGTGCTCATCGAGGAGGCCGGGACCAAGGACTGGGCCGGCTGTCCGGTCGAGCGGCGGCAGGGACACGCCGTGGGCGTGTACGTACGGCCGGAACACCGCGGGAACGGGCTGATCGAGGCGCTGTTCGCCGCCGCTGTCGACTGGGCCTGGCAGCAGCGGGCCGAGCGGATCCGGTTGATCGTGCACGAGGACAACGTGCGGGCACAGGGCGCCTACCGCAAGGTGGGGTTCGTGCCGAGCGGACTCGTCGTCGCGTTCTCCCACGACGAGTCCGAGAACGAGCTGGAGTTCGTCCTGGACCGGCAGGCGGAGAACCCGCCCGCTTAGGCCGGCGTCTTCAGACCGGCAGTTCCTGGTGCGGCCAGCGGGAGCGGGCCTGTTCGCGGGAGCGGAGCAGGGCCAGCGTCGGCAGGCCCTGGTCGGTTCCGGTGGCGAGCAGCACCGGCAGCTCGGGGAACGGCGCCACGGCGGCGACGTCGTCCAGGACCAGGGTGAGTGGTGGGTCGAGCCGACCGGAGGATGACCGTTCGGCCATGCGCCGGCCGTGCTCGACCACGCTGGAGACGAGGGCCGTCAGGAGCGGCATCGCGCCCGGGTTGCTCCTGGGGTCCTCGATGGATTCACCGACCACGTAAAGTGTGCCCCCCTCGTGGACGAAGGAATCCAGGGCGAGGGCGTCGGTTCGGTTCGGGGTGCACGCCTCGCGGATGTTGACCGTGAGGAGGGCGGACAGGGCCCTGCCGGTCAGCTCCTGGGCGATGTCCCGGCGTTCGGGGTGCGCGGTGAGGGCCGCCTCGAGTTCGCCCGCGGCGCCGGGTGCGGCCTTGGAGTGGGTGCGCAGCGTCCGTACCGCGTCCTGGACCTGGGTGCCCTGGGCCCAGCGGTGGACGTGGCGGATGGTGCGGTTCTCCAGGGCGGCGGCGTGGAGGTAGCTGCGCAGGAGGGTGGTCGCCGTGTCGGCCACGGCCTGGTCGATCCTGGCGGTGGGCCGTACGGGGGCGAGGAGGGCTGTCGCCCGGTGCAGCGCCGTCTGTCTGTCCGCGCAGCCCGCCGTGGGCGACCAGTGGAGGCGGGCCGGGGTGTCGCAGAGGTGCGCGGGGTCGTAGAGGAGAGTGGGGCCCAGCTTGGCCTTCGCGTCCTTCGTCTCCGCCCAGAGGGCCGGGTTCGACGTGACGACGAGGGTGGGGCCGGCGGCGTCCCGGATGGCCTGGACCGCGGCGGGCTGCCGGGCCGCGGGGGTGCCGTAGAGCACCGGGCCGTCGGTACGGGAGGCTCCCCCAAGGCCCGTGCGCGCGGCGCCGGCCGGCAGGGGGCCGGCCCCCTGCGGCGCGGGCTCGCTGCGAGGCGCCGGGATGTCGTGCGTGGGGGCGGGTGCGGCCGTGAGCGGGGGCGGCGGTGTGGGTGCCGGTGCGGGGGCTGGCGCGGGGGCCGGCGCCGGAACCTCGAACGTGGGACTCGTCGTCATGGGCTCGGGGACGAGGGTTCCCTTGGGGACGACGGGTCCCTTGGCCGGAGTGACTGTGGCATCCGGTCCGCTGACCCGGGCCCCGTCGTCCCTCGGTCCACCGTGTCTGATCGTCGCCCGGCGCGCGCGCCATCGCGTCACCGTGCCGATCACGAACACGGTGAGGACGAAGAGGATCATCAGCTGGCCGATGAACAGGCCCCAGAACAGGCCCCAGCCGGACAGCTGGGCCGGTGGGGTGTCCGGCCAGGCGCCGGTGATGTCGTGGGGCCGGGCGATGAGGTGCCGCATGGCGAGGGGGGTCCGGGTGAAGGTGACGCCGTGGGGCCAGGCGCCCTGGGCGAACCGGGCCGCCAGACCCGTGGCCGTCCACACCAGCAGGGTCATGCCGAGGAGGAACGCGAGCATGCCGACCAGCAGCCCGTCGGGGATGCCGCCGCCCCGGCCCTCCCCGCGGCTGTCACGGCGGTCGTCCGGTCTCACCGTGCCCCTCCCTACGCCACCGTCGACTCGGAGTCGCCCAGATGCTGCTCCACGAAGGCCGCCGCGCGCTGCTCGGCCTCCAGCTCGGCCGCGCGCAGGGCCTCGTCGGCCGCGAGGTCGCTGGAGGACTGGGTCATCGCCCGGTCGGTGAAGACCAGTGGGCGTTCGGTCTCCGTGATCAGGTGTTTGACCACCTGGACGTTGCCGTTGACGTCCCAGACCGCGATGCCGGGAGTGAGCGTCGGGATGATCTCGACCGCCCATCTGGGCAGGCCCAGCACCCGGCCCGTGGCGCGTGCCTCGTCGGCCTTCTGGGCGTAGATCGTGCGGGTCGACGCCATCTTCAGGATGGCCGCCGCCTCCTTCGCGGCGGCACCGTCGACCACGTCGGACAGGTGGTGGACGACGGCCACGAAGGACAGGCCGAGCCGCCGGCCGAACTTCAGCAGCCGCTGGAACAGCTGGGCCACGAACGGGCTGTTGATGATGTGCCAGGCCTCCTCGACCAGGAAGATGCGCTTCTTCCGGTCGGGGCGGATCCAGGTGTGCTCCAGCCAGACGCCGACGATCGCCATGAGGATGGGCATGGCGATGGAGTTGCGGTCGATGTGGGAGAGGTCGAAGACGATCAGCGGGGCGTCGAGGTCGATGCCGACCGTGGTCGGGCCGTCGAACATGCCGCGCAGGTCACCGTCGACCAGCCGGTCCAGGACCAGGGCGACGTCGAGGCCCCAGGCGCGTACGTCATCTATGGCGACGTTCATCGCCTCGGCGGACTCCGGCTCGGGGTGCCGTAGCTGCTCGACGATGTCGGTGAGGACCGGCTGACGGTCGAGAATGGTCTCGTTGACGTAGGAGTGGGCGACCTTGAGGGCGAAGCCGGAGCGTTCGTCCAGGCCGTGGCCCATCGCGACCTCGACGATCGTCCGGAGCAGCGCGAGCTGACCGGTGGTGGTGATCGCCGGGTCCAGGGGGTTGAGCCGGATCCCGTGGTTCAGGGCGGCCGTCGGGTCGAGCCGGATGGGGGTTATGCCCAGCTCCTCGGCGATCAGGTTCCACTCGCCGACCCCGTCCTCGCCCTGGGCGTCCAGGACGACGACCTGGCGGTCCTTGAACCGCAGCTGGCGCAGGACGTACGTCTTCTCCAGCGCCGACTTGCCGTTGCCGGACTCGCCGAGGACGAGCCAGTGCGGGGCCGGGAGCTGCTGGCCGTACAGCTGGAAGGGGTCGTAGATGTATCCCTTCCCGGAGTAGACCTCGCGGCCGATGATGACGCCGGAGTCGCCGAGGCCGGGCGCGGCCGTGGGCAGGTAGACGGCCTGGGCCTGGCCCGTGGAGGTGCGCACCGGCAGCCGGGTCGTCTCCACCTTTCCGAAGAGGAAGGAGGTGAAGGCCTCGGTGAGGACGGACAGCGGGTCCCGCATCGGCGAATCAGCCCCTACCTTCGGATGCCGGTGGCGAACGGAAGTGTGTTCACGAAGGCGCGGTGGTGCTCTCGGTCGCACCATTCCAGCTTGAGGTACGACTTGCCGGCGGAGGCCCTTATCGTGCGCTTGTCGCGGGCGAGGGCCTCGGGGGACCGGGAGGAGACGGTGATGTAGCCGACGAGGTTGACGCCCGCGGCGCCGCTGGCGAGGTCCTCGCCGCGCTGGTCGAGGCGGTTGTGGGCGGCGATGTCCCGGGGGTCCACCGTGCGGTTCATCTTGGCGGCTCGGGACGCCTCGGCGTCGTCGTTCGTCTTCTCGGTCAGCATGCGCTCGATGGCCACCTCGGTGGGTTCGAGGTCCATCGTCACGGCGACCGTCCGGATGACGTCCGGGGTGTGGACGAGCAGCGGGGCGAGGAAGTTGACGCCGACGGGCGTCATCGGCCACTCCTTCACCCAGGCGGTGGCGTGGCACCAGGGGGCGCGGGTGCGGGACTCGCGGGTCTTGGCCTGGAGGAAGGTGGGCTCCATGGCGTCCAGCTCGGCCGGCCAGGCGTTGCGCTTGGTCATCGCCTGGATGTGGTCGATGGGGTGGTCGGGGTCGTACATGGAGTGGATGAGGGAGGCCAGCCGGCCCTGCCCCAGGGGCTGCCGGACGCGGATGTCGGCCTCCTGGAGCCGCGAGCAGATGTCGGTCAGCTCGCGGGCCATGACGACGGCGAGCCCGGCGTCCCGGTCGACCTTGGTGCCGCGGGCGCGGACGGCGCGGGCCATGGCGTTCGCCTCGGCGGCCAGGTCGCGGGTGTAGTGCATGCAGGCGACGAGGTAGGCGCGGTGCTGCTCGCTGCTGGTGGACACCATGGACTGCAACTGGTCGTAGGACCGCTGGAGCCAGTCCGGGGAGCGGTCGTCGCCGCGCAGGGTGACGTCCTTGGCGTGCGCGTCCGGGTCGGCGGGCAGGGTCCGGGCGAGCATCTGGATCCGGGTGACGAAGCCGTCCCCGTTGGCGACGTGCTTGAGCAGTGTGCCGAAGCGGTCGACGAGGGCCTCCTGGTCCTCGGAGTCGCGCAGGCCGACGCCCGGGCCCTCGATCTCGATGGCGGCCGTGACCGTCTTGCGGTCGGCGTGCAGCAGTACGGCGATCTCGTCGGGCCCGAAGGGGGCGGCGAGCCAGTTGATGCGCCCGATGCCGGGGGGAGGCCCGATCTCGACCTCGCGTCCGTCGAGGTTGGTGCCGGCCTCCATGACGGTCGAGCGGTAGTGAGCGTTCCGCTTGACGGTCCGCTTGTAGCTGCGGTTGATCTCGAACCACTTGTAGAAGGTGCGGCGCTTGTACGGCACGTAGACCGCGGCGAGCGCGAGCAGCGGGAAGCCGGTCAGCAGCACGATGCGCAGGGGCAGCACCGGGACGAGGAGGCCGCACATCATGCCGAGGAACGCGCCGATGACGATCAGCGCGATCTCGCCGGACTCGCGGTTCCGGCCGACGATCGCGTTGGGCCGGGCGCGGCCGATCAGATACGTACGGCGGGGCGTGATCGGATGGGACAGATGGGACTCGGTCGTCAACGCCCTTCACCTCCTGAGCGGTTGTTGCGGGTGTTGCCTGCGTGCGGGGTGTTGACCGGGCTGGCCGCGCGGGGCGCGGGGGCGGCGGAGGGGACGGCTCCGCCGGAGCTTGCGGTCGGGGTGCGGCTGCTGTGGGCGGCGACACCGCCGGTGAGGGGGTTGGCCGGGCGCGGGGCGCCGCCGGACTGGCCTCCGCCGCCGTTGTTGTCGGCTCGGGTGCTGTGGGTCTTGATGCCCTGGGCGACCAGGGTGGCGGGCGAGCTGATGACGGCGGCGGCCTTGCCCTCGGCGCCCTGCATGATGCGGTTGCTGCGGGAGCCGGCGATCTCGTCGCCGAAGCCGGGGACGAAACGGTAGATCATCGCGCTGGCGAAGATGGCGAGCAGGATGATGGCGAGGCCGGAGACGACGGCGGAGAAGGCGTCGGGGCCGTTGGCGCCGGAGAGGGCTCCGGCCAGGCCGAGCACGATCACGATGACCGGTTTCACGAGGATGACGGCGATCATGATGCCGGCCCAGCGGCGTACGTGACCCCACAGGTTCTTGTCGACCAGGCCGGCGTAGACGACGGTGCCGAGGAGGGCGCCGACGTAGAGCAGGGCGGCGCGGATGACCAGCTCCAGCCACAGGATGCCGGCGGCGAGGATGCTGACCAGGGAGACCACGATCAGCATGATGGGGCCGCCGCCGATGTCGGTGCCCTTGTTCAGGGCGCCGGAGAAGGTGCCGAAGAACGTGTCGGTCTGGTCGCCGGTGGCCTTGGCGAGGACGTCCGTCACGCCGTCCGTCGCCGACACGACCGTGTAGAGGATCAGGGGCGTGAAGGCGGAGGCGAGCACCGTCAGCCACAGGAACCCGATGGCCTCCGAGATGGCGGTGGTCAACGGCACACCGCGGACGGCCCGCTTGGCCACGGCCAGGAGCCACAGGAGGAGGGTGAGGATCGTGGAGGCAGCGAAGACGACGGCGTACTGCTGAAGGAACTTCGCGTTGGTGAAGTCTACGTTGGCGGTTTCCTTCACCGCGGTACTGAGCTTGCCGATGGTCCACGCGGCGGCGTCGGCACAGCCTTTCGCGAGAGAGGAGAGGGGGTCGAGGGTGTCGGTGAGGGGGTTGTTGGTGCCCAGTCCCCCGCCTTTGGAACTGCCGCCGGATTCGCAGTACTTTCGTGCGGGGGGCGCCAGCAGGGAGCAGTCGGCACTCTTGCTCGGAGATGGTGTGGGCGAGGGAGCCGCGAACGCTTGTACGGCCAGGAGCACTGTGGTGATCTGTACGCCGCCTACCAGTCCGGCGAGCTTGAGCACACGCTGGGGGCTATCGGGCATACGTGAACCCTCCGAACTCCTTGACCGCCGTGCCGATCTCATCGGCACCGGAGACGGGATTGTCTCCGGTGATCGGGGTCGGGCCTGTCTTTTGACTGGTTTCCAAAACCTTCCAGTCGCTGCCGTTCCACTTCAGCTTGAAGGTCACGGTTGACCAGCCGCTTGTCACGGGGTTGTTCGAGCTCTCACCGGCCAGGCCGAAAAGCGTGTTGCACCAGACTTCGACGGTCGCTGCCTCAGCACTGTACGAGGTGATCTTCGTGCCGGCCGGTAGCGTGCGGTCGACGAAGGTGTCGCCCTTGAGGGCGCTGCCATCGGGATTGAGGCCGACATTTCTGAGGAAGGCAGCCGAATAGTTGGCGTCGAAGACAGACCGGAGTCGATTCGCGGCGCTCCGATCGGCGACTGCGTCGATGATGCTGTGTCGGCTGAGAGTGTCGACCATGCTGTCGGACCACAGAATTACCGCGTAGTTCGCCGCCGCACTCTGCGCCCCCTGTTCCGTGCGGGGGAAGTTCGACGGGATGCCTGTGGTCTTGGTGCCGACGGGGTGGGTGCCTGAGGGGGCTGTCGAGGAGGTCTGGGGGCGGGAGCCCTTGGTGGTGGCGGTGTCCGTGGGCGTGTCGTCCCCCCTGTTCGCGAAGGCGATGGCTGCGATCAGGAGGACTACCACGCCGACCACCGTGACCAGGCTCTTGGAGGAGGAGCGCTGGGGGCGGCGGGGGGCGCCGCCGTAGGGGTCGTTCTCCGGTAGGCGGGTCCGGGTGTGGCCGGTGTCGCCGTAGTCGGTGTAGCTCTGTTCGTCTCCGGGATTCATGCCGCGTACGCCCCCTCCACCTCGTAGACATACGACGGTAGCCGTGCTGGTTCCCGCGCGGGCGCGGTGTGGTGACTCGACATCAGGGAAACGCAACCTCAGCCGGTGGGCACGACGGGTGGGTGGGGTGGAGGGGATGGCCGTGGCCGGGCGTGCCCGGGAGGGGAGGGGCTACACCGCCATGCCGTACACGATGGTGAACAGGGTGCCGAGGGAGCCGATGATGAAGACTCCGGTGAGGCCGGCGATGATCAGGCCCTTGCCCTGCTCCGCGCTGAAGGTGTCCCGCAGGGCCGTGGCGCCGATGCGCTGCTTCGCCGCGCCCCATACCGCGAGGCCGAGGCAGAGGAGGATGGCCACGGCCATGACCACCTCGATCATCACCTTGGCCTCGTTGCCCAGGCTGCCGAAGGGGCCCCAGTCCGGAGCGATTCCGCCGATGATGGTGTTGATGTCTCCCTTGTCGGCCGCAAAGAGCATGTAAGTCACCGCCCCTGGTGGGTAGTTCCGCGTGTGCCTCTGCGGTGTGCAGAGGTCAGGCCTCATTGTCGCCGACAACGTCGCCTACGTATGTCGACTTGGCGTCATTGACTGGCGGGTTTCGTGCGAATGGCCCGCACGGTCACTCTGTGTATCACGGCAGGTCACCCCGGGCAACGAGGTCGGAGCGGAACCCGGCGTGTGGTGCGGTCGTTGACCTCCTTCACGGCCGGTCGCGTTTCGTGGCGCGGTTTCTGACGGCCGGTCGGGTGTGGTCCCGTGCCGATGTTCTCACGGGTGGTGGGGGCGAGGGCTTGGCGGACCTGACTGACGTGGTCTTCGTGGGGTAGGTGGCCGGGGATGGTTGTCGGCTATCGGTCGTACGTTCGATCAGGTCGCCGGGCGAGGTGGCGGGCGAGGGCGGCGAATGGGTGCGTCGGGCTGGTGGCCTCGGGTTTTCGGTTCTGCGGTGGCGGGACAGCTGGTGTTCACAGGAGAATCACAGTGATGTCGGAGCGGGTTTCACAGCTTCGTGGGACAGAGTGGGGCTTGATGAAGCGCATCTCACGCATCTCACGCATCTCGGTCACCTCCCGGCCCGCGCTGCTCGGCGCGGTGGTGCTGCTGGCGCTGACCTCGGCGTCGGTGGCCGCCGCCGACGACGGGCGGGGGCCGCTGGAGGTCACGGCCGACGCGGTCGCGACCCGCCAGAGCGCGCGGGTCGGGGCGCTGTTCGGCGCGGACCGGGCGGGCAGGCCGTCCGGCGGTCACTTCTGCACCGCCTCGGTGGTGCACAGTCCGCGCGGTGACCTCGTCGTCACCGCCGCGCACTGCGTGGACGGCGACGACGGCGACCTGGTGTTCGCGCCGGGCTACCGGGACGGCCGGACGCCGTTCGGGGTGTGGAAGGTGACGCGGCGGTTCCTGCCGGACGGGTGGACCGGCGGCCAGGACGAGGACAGTGACGTCGCCTTCGCCACCGTCGCCGAGCGTGACGGTGAGCGACTCGAGGACGTCGTCGGGGCCAACCGGTTCGCGGCCGGGGTGGCCACCGGTGCCACCGCCGTGACCGTCACCGGCTACCCGGACTCCCGCGAGGCGCCCATCAGCTGCACCGACCGGCCGGCATCGCACAGCAGTACGCAGCAGCGCATCACGTGCCCGGACTTCACCGGCGGCACCAGCGGCAGTCCCTGGGTCAACGGTGACGGCCAGGTCGTCGGTGTCATCGGCGGCCATGAGCAGGGCGGCGACACGGCAGACGTCTCCTACAGCGTGGTGCTGGGCACCGAGGCGGCCGAGCTGTACCGGGACGCGGCCTCGGTGTCCTGAGAAGGCGTCAGCCGGGCGGTCCAGCTGTGAAATGGCGCCACTTCGCGTCCAAATGGCCTTGAACGGGGTCCGCATGGGGGAAAGTTGAACCGTGCGGAAGGTATGGGTGTTCGGTGGGGCGGCCGTCGCGCTCGGCATGGGCTTCGTCATGCTGCTCGTCGTCGGGGTGTACATCGTGGCCGGGAACCTGGTCAACGGGGCGACCTCGGGTGCCCGGGGGCTCGCCAAGGGCGCCGTGCCGGCCGCCTACAAGTCGCTCGTGCAGCAGTGGGGCAACCTGTGCCCGGCGCTCAGTCCGGCGCTGCTCGCCGCCCAGCTGTACCAGGAGAGCGGGTGGAACCCGACGGTGGTCAGCCCGGCCGACGCCCGCGGCATCGCCCAGTTCATCCCGAGCACGTGGGCGACCCACGGCATCGACGGCAACGGCGACGGCAGGCGGGACATCTGGGACCCGAATGACGCGATTCCGTCGGCCGCGTCGTACGACTGCGAACTCGCCAAGTACGTCAAGGACGTCCCCGGCAACGTCTCCGACAACATGCTCGCCGCCTACAACGCGGGCGCCTACCGCGTCATAAGGGCGCGCGGGGTCCCGGCCATCAGCGAGACGCGGAACTACGTCCGGCGCATCCGCAGCCTGGAGGAGAGCTTCGCCGCGCCGGTCAGCCGGCTGGACCCGACCCGGGCGGCTGCGGGCGCCATCGCCTTCGCGCAGAGCAGGCTCGGCACGCCCTATCTGTGGGGCGGCAACGGCACCGCCGACCAGGGCGGACGCTTCGACTGCTCGGGTCTGACGAAGGCCGCGTACGAGAAGGTCGGCATCACCCTGCCCCGGGTGGCCAACGACCAGTACAACGCCGGCCCGCACCCCTCGCGGGACCAGCTGCTCCCCGGCGACCTCGTGTTCTTCTCGGACAATCTGACCGACTCCCGGGCCATCCGGCACGTGGGTATCTACGTCGGCGGCGGGTACATGATCGACGCGCCGAGGACGGGTGCCGTGATCCGGTTCGACCCCATCGACACCCCGGATTACTTCGGGGCGACCAGGGTCACCGAAGATGGCGCAAAAGCACTCCCCACAAGGGTGTGAACCGTGCGTGAACCCACCCCCTGAGCTGCGGCGATGAATCTCTCTTCGATAACGTCTGCGTGATCATTCGGTGGAGAGTGGAACGTATGAATGGTGGCTGTGCGTTCCTGTTGACGTAGCCGAGCGGACGTCAGTGCGGCAGTGCAGCGGAAGCGGATCTACGTACCACGGGGGGCAGGAGCGGCGCACACCCGGTGCGTCCGGACGAACGACGAAGGGGCCGCAGCACCATGGCTGTACTCGCCGATTCCGGATCGAACCCCGACGTCGACCTGCTCTACGACATCAATGGCCTGGCCAAGGACGCGCCGCACTGGTGGGACCGGGTCATGGCGTTCGTCGGTGAGTACGGCCTGCTGCTGGCCATGGTGCTGCTGATCCTGGGCTGCTGGTGGTCGGTGCGGCGCAGGGGCGGTGAGAACGCGGCGCCCTCGGTGGCCGCCCTGCTGTGGGCCCCGCTGGCGGCCGGCCTGGCGGTGCTGGTGAACGTCCCGATACGGGGTTTCGTGCAGCGCCCCCGCCCCTTCCTCGACCACCAGGGCCTGGACGTCCTGGTCGCCGGGAAGAACGACTTCTCCTTCGTCAGCGACCACGCGACGATCACGATGGCGCTCGGGGTCGGTCTGTTCGTCGCCCACCGCCGCTTCGGCCTCGTGGGCATCGCCCTGGCCCTGCTGGAGGGCTTCTGCCGGGTCTACATGGGCGTGCACTACCCGACGGACGTCGTCGGCGGTTTCGCGCTCGGTACGGCGGTCGTCCTGCTCCTGTCCCCGCCGGCCACGGCCCTGCTGACCCCGCTGATGCGGGCCGTGGAGCGCTCGCCGAGGGTGGGCGGGCTGGTGCGGCGGCGCTCGGCGCCGGGCGTCCCGGTCCTCGCCGGCGCCCACCGGCCGGCGGACTCCGAGGAACGGGACCTGGCCGCGTGAGCCCGCGCGGGCCGGTGTCCCCCGCCGGGGGATGACACCGGCGGGCTCTGCAGCCCCTGCGCGGCTCTACAGCCCCTGCGTGTAGGAGAAGAAGCGCTGGGGGTCGTACTGCTTCTTGACCTTGGCCAGGCGGGTGGCCGCGTCCCCGTAGTACGCCGTCTTCCAGTTCTTCAGCGTCGGGTCGGTGTAGTTCTGGTAGGCGGCGCCCGAGGCGTACGGCTTCATCGCGGTGTGGGCCGACGTCAGCCAGGACTGGGCGGTGGTGCCGGAGGCCCCCGCTCCCCAGGAGACTATGTACTGGGCCAGCATCCGGGAGCGGCGGTGCACGAACGCGGTGGCGGTCGGCGAGACCCTGTTGACCGCGCCGCCGAGGGCGGTGAACGCGATGCTGCTCGCGCCGCCCCGCACGGCGGCGGTCTGCTTGAGCACGGTCTGGATGCCGGCCGCGGACAGCGAGCGGTCGAAGAAGTCGGAGCGGGCCGCGTACGTCTCCCGGCCCAGCCTGCCCTGCGGGGAGCGGCCCGGGGTGGAGCCGGGCAGGTGGCACTGGGCGTCGGCGGAGAAGGAGGAGCAGCCGGCGTAGATCTCCATGGCCTCCTCGTAGCCGCGGCGGCGCAGGGTGACGGAGGCGGCGTCGGCGCCGGCCCGGTGGGCCAGGTGGTCCACGGCGTTCTGGAGCTCGCCGTAGGTGCCGAGGGAGAAGCAGGAGACCGAGACGCTCGGGGTGCGGCCGGGGGAGCACGACAGGTGCAGGGAGGACCAGATCTCGTCGGGCTGGCTCGGCCCCCACTCCTGCCAGGCCTTGAGCACCTGGGCGGCCTTGGCCCAGGGCCAGGTCAGGTAGGCGGTGACGGCCTGCGGTGCCGGGTGCGTCCGGAAGTGCAGTTCGGTGACGACGCCGAAGTTGCCGTTGCCGGCGCCGCGCAGCGCCCAGAACAGGTCGGGATGGTGGGTGGCGTCCGTGGTGACCTGGGTGCCGTCCGCGGTGATCAGGGTGGCCTGGGTGAGGCTGTCGCAGGTGAGGCCGTAGGCGCGGGAGGCGACGCCGTGGCCGCCGCCGAGCACCAGGCCGGAGATGCCGACAGTGGGGCAGGAGCCGGCGGGCAGGGTGACGCCCTTCGCGGTGAGTGCGCGGTAGACGTCGATCAGCTTGGCGCCGGCGCCCACGACGGCCTGGCCGCCGCCGGCCCGGACGCGGTTGAGCCGGGAGACGTCGAGGATGAGCCGGTTGTCGCCGGAGGAGTAGCCGGCGTAGGAGTGGCCGCCGTTGCGGATCGACACCTTGATGTGGTGCGCGCGGGCGTACGCCAGGGTCGTACGGATGTCGGCGGGGTGCGCGACGTAGGCCACCGCGGCCGGCTTGAGGCCGTCGAAGCGGGTGTTGTACAGCTGGTGGGCCGTCTTCCAGCCGGCGTCACCGGGCCGCACCAGGGTGCCGTCGAGGTCGCGGGCGAGGGCGGCCCAGTTCGCGGCGGCGCTCGCGCTGGTGGTCCTCAGGCCCGTGAGCGAGGATGCGCCGCCCGACGGTGCGCCCGGGTGCGCCGCGGCCGGGGCGGGACCGCCTCCGCCCGCACCGCACGCGGTCAGTGCGGTCGTCGCCAGGGCGGCCGTGCCACCCGAGATGAACGTACGCCGTTCCATGTCCGTCGCCTTTCCTCGGCTCTCGGGGAACGAGACGGCGCCCCGCGCTGCGGGGTTCCCCCGTCCGGATGGAGAACATCGAATATACGTCCGTGCGCTCCGGCCGTCGGGACCTCCACGTGCTCTCCCCGTGAGCATTCCGTGACCTCACCGGGCCGACGGCAGGGGTTCACTTCTCGTTCACTTCCGGCCATTGGTGGCTTCACCTGTTCTGCCTAGTTTCGGCCGTACCGGGTGCTGAGTGCGGGCATGAACGCGCTCAACGCATTCATGCACCTTTTCGACCCTCGCGCGCCGCCGACAGCGGCGGCTCCTGGAAGGAACCACCAGAAGTGAAGCTTCAGCGCAAGAACCGGCTGCGCGCCCTTTCTCTCGGTGCTGTCGCCGTCTCCGGCGCCCTGGCCCTGACGGCGTGCGGCTCGGACGACAACGGCGACGGCGGCAAGGCGTCGGGCAACAACTCCGCGTCGGCCGGCGCCGGCTCGGTCAAGTGCGACGACGCCAAGGGTCAGCTGCTCGCGGACGGCTCCTCCGCGCAGAAGAACGCGATCGACGCCTGGGTCAAGGCCTTCTCCCAGGCCTGCCACGTGCAGATCAACTACAAGGGCGCCGGTTCGGGTGCCGGTGTCACCTCCTTCAACCAGGGCCAGATCGCGTTCGCCGGTTCGGACTCCGCGCTGAAGCCCGAAGAGGTCACCGCCTCCAAGAAGGTCTGCTCCGGCGGCCAGGGCATCGACCTGCCGATGGTCGGCGGCCCGATCGCCCTCGGCTACAACGTCCCGGGTGTCGACAACCTGGTCCTGGACGCCCCGACCCTCGCCAAGATCTTCGACAGCAAGATCACCAACTGGAACGACGCGGCGATCAAGAAGCTGAACCCCGGCGCGAAGCTGCCCGACCTGAAGATCCAGGCGTTCCACCGCTCCGAGGACTCCGGCACCACGGACAACTTCACCAAGTACCTGATCGCCACCACCCCGGACAACTGGAAGTACTCCGGCGGCAAGGCCTGGCAGGCCAAGGGCGGCCAGGCGGCGTCCGGTTCGGCCGGTGTGGCCCAGGGCGTCAAGCAGAACGCCGGCGCGATCGGCTACTTCGAGCTGTCCTACGCCAAGGACATCACCACGGTCTCCATCTCCACCGGCGCCAAGTCCCCGGTGAAGCCGTCGACCGACTCCGCCACCGCCGACATCGCGGCCGCCAAGGTCATCGGCACGGGCAAGGACCTGTCGCTCCAGCTGGACTACAAGACCAAGGCCGACGGCGCCTACCCGATCACCCTGGTCACCTACGAGATCGTCTGCGACAAGGGCAACAAGGCCGACACCCTGCCCGCCACCAAGGCGTTCCTGCGCTACATCGCCGGTGAGGACGGCCAGAAGGTGCTGGCGCAGAACGCCTACGCCCCGATCCCCGACGAGATCATCACCAAGGTCCGCTCCACCATCGAGGGCCTGAGCTGACCTGATCCGAGTGTGCGGCCCGGTACCTCCCAGGTCCGGGCCGCACCGTCCGGTGCACCGCCGCCACGAGCCGCGGCCCCAGGTGGGGGCGCGGCTCCGCAGACCGGAGAACCCGATGGACATATCGACGACGACCGACGTTCCCCCTCCAAGCCTCCAGCCCCCGGTGACGGAGCAGAAGCGCGCGTCCCGTGGCGCGACCCGCCCCGGTGACCGGATCTTCCTGGGCCTGACCCGCGGTTCCGGCATCCTGCTGCTCGCGGTGATGGGCGCGATCGCGGTGTTCCTCACCTACCGCGCCTCCCTCGCGATCAGCAAGGACCACGGGAACTTCCTCACCACCTTCGAGTGGAACACCAACCTCACCCCGCCGGTGTTCGGCATCGCGGTGCTGGCCTTCGGCACGGTCGTCTCCTCGATCGTCGCCATGGCCATCGCGGTCCCGATCGCCGTCGCGATCGCGCTGTTCCTCACCCACTACGCCCCGCGCCGGCTGAGCGGTCTCATCGCCTACGTGATCGACCTGCTCGCCGCGGTGCCGTCCATCGTCTACGGCCTGTGGGGTGCCCTCGTCCTCGTCCCGCACATGCAGGGCCTGTACGGCTGGCTGGACACCTACCTCGGCTGGACCGGCGTGTTCGCCTGGGACGGCGGAGCCCCCCGCGCGATGCTCACCGTCGGCATCCTGCTGGCGATCATGATCCTGCCGATCATCACCAACGTCAGCCGTGAGGTCTTCCGGCAGGTCCCGCGGATGCACGAGGAGGCCGCGCTGGCCCTCGGCGCCACCCGCTGGGAGGTCGTGCGCATGTCCGTCCTGCCCTTCGGCCGCTCCGGTGTGATCTCCGCGTCCATGCTCGGCCTCGGCCGCGCCCTCGGCGAGACGATGGCCGTCGCCACCGTGCTCTCCCCGGACTACGACATCCATCTCAGCCTGCTCGACCCGGGCGGCGGCACCTTCGCGCAGAACATCGCCAGCAAGTTCGGTGAGGCCACCGAGCAGGGCCGCGACGCGTTGATCGCCTCCGGTCTGGTCCTGTTCGTCATCACCCTGGTGGTCAACGGTGCGGCCCGCGCGATCATCGCCCGCCGCAAGGAGTACTCGGGGGCCAACGCATGAGCACCGCAGCCGTCACCGACAAGCGCCCCGGCTCGCTGCGCGGCGCCCGCCTGCCGAAGTGGTCCCCGTGGGCCATCGCCGCCGGTTCGATCGTCCTCGCGGTCGCCATCGGCCTGGCCGGGGGCCTGCACAGCAAGGTCCAGTGGGGCCTGATCGCCGCGATCCTCTTCGTCCTCGGCACCTACGGCATCGCCACCCGGGTCGAGGGCCGCCGGCAGGCCAAGGACCGGGTCGCCACCTCCCTCGTCTGGGTCGCCTTCCTGCTCGCCGTCGTCCCGCTGGTCTCCCTGGTCTGGACGACCGTCTCGCGCGGCACGAAGGTCCTCGACTTCTACTTCCTCAGTCACTCCATGGGCGTCGTGGCCGACTCCGAGGCCGGTGGCGGCATCTACCACGCCATCATCGGCAGCCTGGAGCAGGTCGGCCTCGCCACCGTCATCGGTGCCCCGGTCGGTGTGCTCACCGCGATCTACCTGGTCGAGTACGGGCGGGGCCGCCTCTCGCAGGCGGTGACCTTCTTCGTCGACGTCATGACGGGCATCCCGTCGATCGTCGCGGGTCTGTTCATCCTCAGCCTGATGCTCATCTTCAAGATGCAGCCGTTCGGCTTCGCCGGTTCGCTGGCCCTGGCCATCCTGATGATGCCGGTCGTCGTCCGCTCCACCGAGGAGATGCTCAAGCTCGTCCCGAACGAGTTGCGCGAGGCGTCCCTGGCGCTCGGCGTGCCGAAGTGGCGGACCATCCTGAAGGTGGTCCTGCCGACGTCCATCGGCGGCATCACCACCGGCATCATGCTCGCCATCGCCCGTATCGCGGGCGAGACCGCGCCGGTCCTGCTGCTCGTCTTCGGCAACCCGTTCATCAACAACAACCCGTTCGAGGGCGCCCAGGCGTCGCTGCCGCTGTACATCTACCAGCAGTACGCGCAGAGCGCGGGCGCCAACGCGGCGTACGACCGCGCGTGGGCGGCGTCCCTCACGCTGATCGCCTTCGTGATGATCCTCAACCTGGTGGCCCGCGGTATCGCCCGCTGGAAGGCCCCGCGCTGACAATCCGCGGCTACCGCCGCGTGGCCGGCCGCCGACCGGGGCCCGCCAGTGCGACTGACTGGAAGTGAAGTAGTAATGGCCAAGCGAATCGACGTGAGCGGACTCACCGCCTACTACGGCTCCCACAAGGCGATCGAAGACATCTCGATGACCGTCGAGCCGCGCTCGGTGACGGCGTTCATCGGCCCCTCCGGCTGCGGCAAGTCGACGTTCCTGCGCACGCTGAACCGGATGCACGAGGTCACCCCGGGTGGCCGTGTCGAGGGCAAGGTGCTGCTCGACGACGAGGACCTCTACGGCACCGGTATCGACCCGGTGTCCGTCCGCCGCGAGGTGGGCATGGTCTTCCAGCGCCCGAACCCGTTCCCCACCATGTCGATCTTCGACAACGTGGCGGCGGGCCTGCGGCTGAACGGCAGCTACAAGAAGAGCGAGCTGAACGACGTCGTCGAGAAGTCCCTCAAGGGCGCGAACCTCTGGAACGAGGTCAAGGACCGCCTGAACAAGCCGGGCTCCGGTCTGTCCGGCGGCCAGCAGCAGCGCCTGTGCATCGCCCGCGCTATCGCGGTCGCGCCGGACGTCCTGCTGATGGACGAGCCCTGCTCGGCGCTGGACCCGATCTCCACGCTCGCCATCGAGGACCTGATCTGCGAGCTGAAGGAGCGCTTCACGATCGTCATCGTGACGCACAACATGCAGCAGGCGGCGCGGGTCTCGGACCGCACGGCGTTCTTCAACCTGTCGGCGGTCGGCCAGCCCGGCCGGCTCATCGAGATCGACGAGACCGAGCGGATCTTCTCCAACCCGTCCGTCCAGGCCACCGAGGACTACATCTCGGGCCGCTTCGGCTGACCCCCCGACCCCTCGCGGTGCTGCATGGCGGTGCCACCGCGAGGACGCGGAAGGGCCCGCCCCCGGATCTTGGGGGCGGGCCCGACGCATTGTCCGTCAGAGCGCCACGAGGTCGACGATCCCGAAGGCCGCGGCGGCGACCAGCGCGGCGGCCGGCATCGTGATGAACCAGCCGAGGACGATGTTCTTCGCCACGCCCCAGCGGACGGCGTTGACGCGCTTGGTCGCGCCCACGCCCATGATCGCCGAGGTGATGACGTGGGTCGTGGAGATCGGCGCCTTGAAGAGGAAGGCGGTCGTGAACATGATCGACGCGCCCGTCGTCTCCGCGGCGAACCCCTGCGGCGGGTCCAGTTCGATGATCTTGCGGCCCAGCGTGCGCATGATCCGCCAGCCGCCGGCGTAGGTGCCGAGCGAGAGCATCATCGCGCAGACGAGCTTCACCCAGACCGGGATCGGGTCGTCGAACGTCGAGTGGCCGGAAATCACCAGTGCCAGCACCACGACACCCATGGTCTTCTGGGCGTCCTGGAGGCCGTGGCCGAGCGCCATGCCGGCCGCCGAGACGGTCTGCGCGATGCGGAAGCCCCGCTTCGCCTTGTGCGGGTTGGACCGCCGGAACAGCCACATGATCACGGTCATCATCAGATAGCCGACGATCAGACCCACGACCGGCGACAGGAACATCGGAATGATGATCTTGTCGAGGACGCCGCCCCAGAGCACGTCCGTGCCGCCCGCCAGCGCCGCGCCCACCATGCCGCCGAACAGCGCGTGGGACGACGAGGAGGGCAGCCCGAAGTACCAGGTGACCAGGTTCCAGACGATCGCGCCGATCAGCGCGGCGAAGAGGATGCCCAGTCCCTTCGAGCCCTGGGGTGTCTCGATCAGGCCCTCGCTGACCGTCTTGGCGACCCCGGAACCGAGGAAGGCGCCGGCGAGGTTCATCACGGCCGCCATGGCGAGGGCCGCCCGCGGGGTCAGCGCACGCGTCGACACCGAGGTGGCGATCGCGTTCGCGGAGTCGTGAAAACCGTTGGTGTACGTGAAGAAGAGCGCGACCGCGACGGTCACGATCAGGGCGAAGGTGTCCATCGACGCCTCAGGACTCCTTGACGGCGATGGTCTCCACCGTGTTCGCCACGTGCTCGAACGCGTCCGCCGCCTCTTCCAGGACGTCGACGATCTGCTTGAGCTTCAGCACCTCGATCGCGTCGTACTTGCCGTTGAAGAGCTGGGCGAGCAGCTTGCGGTGGATCTGGTCCGCCTGGTTCTCCAGCCGGTTGACCTCGATCCAGTACTCGGTGAGGTTGTCCATGGTCCGCAGGTTCGGCATGGCCTCGGCCGTCAGCTCGGCCGCCCGGGCCAGGACCTCGATCTGCTGCTCGACACCCTTGGGCAGTTCCTCGACGTTGTAGAGGACGACCAGGTCGACGGCCTCCTCCATGAAGTCCATGATGTCGTCGAGGGACGACGCGAGGTTGTAGATGTCCTCGCGATCGAAGGGCGTGATGAAGGAGGAGTTCAGCTGGTGGAAGATCGCGTGCGTGGCGTCGTCACCGGCGTGTTCCGCGGCCCGCATACGCTCTGCGATCTCGGCCCGGGCGGAGGAGTCCGCCCCGAGCAGTTCCATCAGGAGCTTCGAGCCCGTGACGATGTTGTCCGCGGACGCGGCGAACATGTCGTAGAAGCTCGTCTCCCTGGGGGTCAGACGAAAGCGCACGTGGGGTCCTCGGGGTGCTTCGGTTTCGGTCAGGCTGATGCTAGGCGCATCATCCGGCCACGGCTAATGGGCCGTCCCCCAGTGTCGCCCATGAACCTCGGTGATCAGCACGGGGGCGTACCAACGGCCCTCTACCCCGCAAAGTTCGTTACCATATACCCACAGGGGGTATGTTTCCCTTTTGTCCGCAGCTCGTTCCGAGACGGAGGCCAGCGATGACGACGACCGAGGCCGGCGCCACGCACGGCTACCACCAGCAGAAGGACGAGCACCTCAAGCGGCTGCGCCGCATCGAGGGCCAGATCCGCGGTCTGCAGCGGATGGTCGAGGAGGACACCTACTGCATCGACATACTCACCCAGGTCTCCGCCTCCACCAAGGCGCTCCAGTCCTTCGCGCTCCAGCTGCTGGAGGAGCACCTGCGGCACTGCGTCGCCGACGCGGCCGTCCAGGGCGGTGACGAGATCGACGCGAAGGTGGACGAGGCGACGAAGGCGATCGGCCGCCTGCTGCGCACCTGAGCCGCCCGGTCCCGGGCGGGAGGCCGTCAGGCCGGATCCCGCTCCTTCGCCACCCGCAGCACCTCGTCGATGCTCTCCAGGCTGAGCCGGTCCTCGGCCGCCGACGCCGCGATGATCAGCTCTCCGCACAGTTCGATCTCGGCGAGGGCCACGTGGTCCTGTACCGCCGTACCACCGACCGGAGCCACCCGCCTCACCTCTTCCCCGCCGTCACCGACTTACTAGGGTAGGCAGCGGCCCACACGCCGCGCATGGCACGGACGGGCTACTTACCGGGTGGTGTCCCGGACTAGTGCGCCGGCCGGTTTCCGACCCCGCCGGTGGTGGCGTGCTCGGCGACCCGGCCGGCGTAGATGTCCGCCGGCGCCGGCAGCCGCACCTCGGCGGGGACGCCGAAGTCGTACAGCAGCAGGGTCGAGGCGACCGCCACGGTGGCCTTGCGGCGGCCGTTGACGAAGCTGAAGCGCTGCCGGAGCTTGCGGATGCGGCCCTGGTCGTCCAGGTAGACGTCGAACGGCACCGCGGCCGTGGCGAAGCCCTTCGCCGCCGCGGACAGGGACGCGGTGTTGCCGGCGGAGGCGGACCGGGCCGCCCGGGCCAGGTCGGCGATGCCCCGGTAGTGCCGCACCGCCGTCCCGCCGACCCGGGTCCGGTCGACGAAGACCGCCTGCCGCGTCCCGCGCAGCACCTCGGCCGCCGCGTACGGGTCGGTCGCGCCACCGGTGACCAGATTGCCGTCGGACAGCGTCGCGCTGTCCACCCGCACCCACTTGTCGGCGGGCACGCCCGCGCCCCGGTTCTTCATGAACAGTGCGCCCGGGGCGAGGAGTTCGGTGATGGGCCGATGCTCGGAGGTGCCCGCGGGGTCCTCGGGCAGCATGACGGTGAGCCGGCCCAGGCGGCGCCGGTAGTCGTAGACACCCCGGCCGCGGATGGTGACCCGGGTGCCGCCCGTCGCCATCTCCATCGAGGTGCCGGCCTTGGAACTGCCCGCGTCGCGCAGCGCGTCGGCGGCCCGGTGCAGCACGGCGACCGGATCACCGCCGCCCTTGACGTCCTCGGCGGCGACCCCGCTGCCGGCACAGCCGGCGGCGGCCGTCCCGAGGCCCAGGAGGATGCCCACCGCGACGACCGTCCTGCCCGCGCGTCTGTCCTGCCGCCGATCCATCGCCTGCCTACCCCCAGCCGGAGTGTCCGTCACGGGTCGCCCTGTCGTCCGGATAACGACGGCTGGGGACCGCCGTCACGCGCCGCCGCGGACGCCCGTGCGCAGGCGCGGAAACCCCGGGGACGCGCGGGGGTGGCTTCGCCACCGGCTGGGTACCGTTGTCGGCGTGGCAGTCACCGCGGCGCAGCAGGACGGGCCGGAGCGTGCCCGGCCCGGGCAGGAACACCTCACCACGACGGCCGAGCAGGGCCGTTTCTGCGTGGCCAGATGCAGCTGCGGCTGGCGCGGCCCCGCCCGCCGGGCCCGCAGCCAGGCCCGCACGGACGCGGAGGGCCACACCGCGGTCCGGTGACGCTTCACCGCCCCCGCCGCCGCGCGCGGCCGGTGAGCCTCGTCGGCCCCGGTCGCCGGTGGCGGGAAGGCGCCCATCGGGCGGCCCGGTGCCCGGGCGCGTCCCCACCGCCGGGCGCAGCCGGTGCGCCTGACTGGCCCCCGGCCACTCGACGCCGGACGCTCCGGCCCACGGCCGGCCGCCCGGCCCACCGGGATGTCCACGCGCCGGGCCCGCGCCGCGGATCGATACGCCGCTGCGCGCGGCTGGCGATTCGTCGGCCCCGGTCGCCCGGAGGGGTTCCCCCGGCGGCCTGGTGGCGGGGCGGGCCCCCGCGCCGCCGGGGCGTCCCGTCGCTCAGGGGGTGCCGGACGTGTGCTTCTGCCAGGTCTGCTGGAAGGTGAAGCGGGATGCTTCCACCTCGTGGCGCTGGTCGGCGTGGAGGACGCCCAGGGCGTAGGCCGTGGCCGGGGTGATGCGGGGGGTGCGGGCCGCCTGGGCCGCCGCGGCTGCCGCCTCCGAGGCGTCCCGGTGGCGGTTGAGGGCCTGGCCCGCGGCCAGCAGGCGTACGTCCACGGGGGCGACGGTGCCCGGGCCGTGCAGGACCTCGTGGGCGTACCGGTGCAGGCGCAGCAGGAGGCGGACCTGGTGCCAGGGGCCGTCCTGGGGGTGCGGTGACGGGTCGGGGGACAGGCCGTGGACCAGGGCCTCCGCGTTGTAGGGGTGGCCGGCGGTGACCAGGGGGAGGGCGGCGACGGCGTCCGTGAGGCGTTCCTCGGCCGCGAAGGCGAGCGTGTCCAGGGCGGTGGTGGGGGCGGCCGGGGCGAGGGGCACCTCGCTGGCGAGCAGGGCGACCTTGTCCGCGACGGCGTGGAAGCGGGAGGAGCCGAGGGCCTGGAGGGCCGTGGAGTGGGCCCGGGTCCGGGCCAGGGTGAGCTGGCGTTCGAGCAGGGCGCCCGCCTTGGCCGCGCCGACCGTGAGCGAGCTGCGCTCCGCCGTCGCCGTCGGGCGGCCGGGGCCCGAGGGGCCGACGGCGGCCGGGGTCGCCGCCCGTCCGGGGAAGACCACCGCTCCCGACAGCCTCTGCAACGCCAGCAGCAGCCGTTCCAGCCGGGCCTCGTAGGCGTGCTCCAGGCCCAGCGTGCCCGAGAGCCAGGCGAGTTCCGGGCGCATCTCCTCGGACCAGTCGGGGTCGAGCAGGGGACGGAAGGTGTGCAGGCTGGCGCTGATGCGGCGGGCCGAGCGGCGCAGGGCGCGGGCGGCGTCGACGGACGCCTCCGTGCCGTCCGGACCCACGCCTCGGCCCCCGCCCGAGCGTGCCCGGGCGGGGGCGTTTCCGCTCTGGCCCCCGGTCTCCCGGTGCAGGCGCAGGGCGCGGAGGAACTCCGTGGCCTGGGCACGCAGGTAGCCCGCGAGGGCGTCCCCGGTGTCCGTGAGGGGCGGGGTGTCCGTCGGGTCAGGGTGTCGCTGTGCCACGCCGGCGCCTCCGGGCGTCTATGAGCATCTCCTGGACGTTGCGCAGGGGCTGGCCGTCCGTGTCGGTCGCGTGCCGGGTCCACTCGCCGTCGGGGCCGAGGTGCCAGGAGGCCGTGGTGTCGGACATGCCGGTGTCCAGCAGCCGGTCCAGGGCCGCCCGGTGGCCGGGGTCGACGACCCGGACCAGGGCTTCTATCCGGCGGTCGAGGTTGCGGTGCATCATGTCGGCGCTGCCGAACCACACCTCGGGTTCGCCGCCGTTGCCGAAGGCGAACACCCGGGAGTGTTCGAGGAAGCGGCCGAGGATGGAGCGGACCCGGATGTTCTCCGACAGGCCCGCGACACCGGGGCGGACGGCGCAGATGCCGCGGACCCAGATGTCGACCGGTACGCCCGCCTGGGACGCCCGGTACAGCGCGTCGATGACCGCCTCGTCCACCATCGAGTTGACCTTGATGCGGACGAACGCGGTCCGGCCGGCCCGGTGGTGCTGGGCCTCCTTGTCGATCCGCGCGATCAGGCCGTCGCGCAGGGACTTGGGGGCGACGAGGAGCCGGCGGTAGGTCTCGCGGCGCGAGTAGCCGGACAGCCGGTTGAACAGGTCGGAGAGGTCCGCGCCGACCTGGGGGTCGGCCGTGAGCAGGCCGAGGTCCTCGTAGAGGCGGGCCGTCTTCGGGTGGTAGTTGCCGGTGCCGACGTGGCTGTACCGGCGCAGGGTGTCGCCCTCCTGGCGGACCACGAGCGACAGCTTGCAGTGGGTCTTCAGGCCTACCAGGCCGTAGACGACATGGCAGCCGGCCTCCTCCAGCTTGCGCGCCCACTTGATGTTGGCGTGCTCGTCGAAGCGGGCCTTGATCTCGACCAGGACGAGGACCTGCTTGCCGGACTCGGCGGCGTCGATGAGCGCGTCGACTATGGGCGAGTCACCGGAGGTGCGGTACAGGGTCTGCTTGATGGCGAGGACGTCCGGGTCGGCCGCCGCCTGGTCCAGGAAGGCCTGCACGGAGGTGGAGAAGCTGTCGTACGGGTGGTGCAGGAGCACGTCCCGGGCGCGCAGGGCCGCGAAGACGTCGGGCGCGGACGCCGACTCGACCTCGGCGAGGTCGCGGTGGGTGCCGGCGACGAACTTGCGGTACTTCAGCTCCGGCCGGTCCAGGGAGTGGATGCGGAAGAGTCCGGTGAGGTCGAGGGGGCCCGGCAGCGGGTACACCTCTGCCTCGGAGATCTTCAGTTCGCGCACGAGGAGGTCGAGCACCTCGCGGTCGATGGACTCCTCGACCTCCAGGCGCACGGGCGGGCCGAAGCGGCGCCGCATGAGTTCCTTCTCCAGGGCCTGGAGGAGGTTCTCGGTGTCGTCCTCCTCGACCTCGAGGTCCTCGTTGCGGGTGAGGCGGAAGGTGTGGTGCTCCAGCACCTCCATGCCCGGGAACAGCTCTTCCAGGTGGGCGGCGATGACGTCCTCGATGGGGACGTAGCGGCCCGGGCTGCTCTCCAGGAAGCGGGACAGCAGCGGCGGCACCTTCACACGCGCGAAGTGCCGGTGGCCGCTGACGGGGTTGCGTACGACGACGGCCAGGTTCAGGGAGAGGCCGGAGATGTACGGGAAGGGGTGCGCGGGGTCCACGGCCAGCGGGGTGAGGACGGGGAAGATCTGGTGCCGGAAGAGGGTGAAGAGCCGCGCCTGCTCCTTCTCGGCCAGCTCGCTCCAGCGGACGAGGTGGATGCCCTCCTCGGCGAGCGCGGGGGCGATGTCCTCGTGGTAGCAGGCGGCGTGCCGGGCCATCAGCTCCCGGGAGCGGGCCCAGATCATCTCCAGGACCTCGCGCGGCTGGAGGCCGGAGGCGGAGCGGGTGGCGACGCCGGTGGCGATGCGGCGCTTGAGGCCGGCCACCCGGACCATGAAGAACTCGTCGAGGTTGCTGGCGAAGATGGCGAGGAAGTTGGCGCGCTCCAGCAGGGGGGTGGCCGGGTCCTCGGCCAGTTCCAGGACGCGTTCGTTGAAGGCCAGCCAGCTGCGTTCCCGGTCGAGGAAGCGGCCCTGGGGCAGGGGGCTGCCGCCGGCCTGTGACTCCTCGTACGCGTCGAGGTCCGCGTCGATGTCGGGTTCCAGATCGGAGACCGCGGCCGCCACGGTGTGCGGCCGGTGCGCGGCGAGGGAGCCCACGGAGGGCTGGGGGTGCTGGACTTCCGCCTGGGTGTCTGACTGGCTCATGAACCCATTCTTCCGCGCGGCGGGTGACACAGGCGCGTCGGAACGTGCGGGCGGGAGCGTCACGGCCCCGTTCCCCGCGGTCCCCTCGGGGGGCGGCGAAGGTTCTGGCACGGCGGGCTTCATTGGCCGAGCGTCGCAAGCCCGTCTGAATCAGCGGTTACGGAGACATGACGTGCGGGATAGCGCGGGGCGGCCCGAAGGGGTTCCCGGTCGCGAGAAGGCCCGGTCCGGTACGTCCGCGCCGTGCGGAGGCGTACCGGACCGGAGGGCTCAGGCGGACCGGTGGCGCAGGACCGCGTACGCGCCGGTGGTGGCGAGCACGGTCAGGGTCAGGACCATGCCGGTGGCGGCCAGGTGCAGCGGCCAGAACCCGTGCAGGGGGCCGCGCAGTGGCAGCCACAGCCGGCGCAGGTACAGCCGCACGGCCAGGGTGGCGGCGCAGGCGGCGGCGAGCGCGGGGAGCGTACGGCGCAGGGCCAGTCCGGCGAGGGTGCCCGTGGCCAGCGCGCACAGCGTGAGCGCGGGCAGCAGTGGGCCGCGCGAAACGAAGACACGGTCCCAGGACCAGTGGGAGACCAGGACGTCCTGGTCGGCGGACCACACCGTGTTGTACACCAGGGCGAGCACGGCGGTGCCGGCGAGCAGGGGCAGCGCGGCCGTGGCCAGCTTCGCGGTCAGCCAGCGGACCGGGGTGGCGCCCTGGGTCCAGGCGAGCGCGGCGGTGCCGGACTCCAGTTCGCGGCCGATCAGGGCGGCCCCGGCCCAGGCGGCCACCGCGCAGGGGGCGTAGGAGAGGGCTTCGCCGAGGAGGTTCATGACGTTGCCCGTGTCGGTGAACGCGGAGTACACGCACCAGCGTCCGGGCGCGCAGGACCGGTCCCGGGGCGCCGCCGAGTAGTGGACCCAGAGCAGTCCGCCGGCCCCGAGGGCCACGAGCGCGGTCCACACGAGCAGGGCCGGGCGGTGCAGCCGCAGCAGGGTGCGGCCGATGGCCGGGCGGACGGCGGCCGGGCGGGCGGTGGCGGGGGTGGCGGTCATGCGGTCGTGCCTCCGGTGGCGGTCGCGCCCGCGGTGGTGGCCGTGGCCGGTCCGGTCAGCCGGCGCAGGGCCAGGAAGCAGCCGAGGACGAGCAGCCCGGCCACGGCGAGGACCAGCGCGCTGGTGGTGAGCTGGAGCGGCCAGTAGTGGGAGAAGGGGTGGTAGGTGTGCCAGTAGCCGGTGGAACCGGCGTACGCCTTGTCGCAGGCCTCGAAGGAGCCGCACCGGGGGACGGGTACGTGGGCGCCGGTGCCGGTGATCATGCCCTGGTCGACGGTGAGGCCGGAGCCGGTGAATCCCTGGTCCGTCGTGGAGACGCGGGTGGCGGCGGGCCACAGGTGCGGCAGCGCGAACTCGGCCAGGCCCCGGACGCCGGCGGCGACGACCGTGCCGACCAGGAGCGCGGGCAGGGTGCGGCGGAGCAGCAGCCCGGCGAGGACGCCGGCGGCGAGCCCGGCGAGGGTCAGGGCGACGATGCTGGGGCCACCCGCGTGGAAGGTCCAGCGGTCGGACCACGGCTTGGCGGTGTCGATGCGGCCGCGGCCCGCGTTCCAGGCCGAGTGGTGCAGCCAGAACAGCAGCGTGGTCCCGGCGGTGACGGCGAGGGCCGGCACGGCCAGCCGGACCGCCAGCCAGCGCGCCGGTGACGCGCCCTGCGTCCAGGACAGCAGGGCGGTGCCGGACTCCAGTTCCCGGCCGGTGAGGGCGGCGCCGGCCCAGGCGGCCACCAGGAGGGGCAGCGCGTTCAGCGCGTAGGTGGCGTAGCCGTAGTAGTCCTTGTAGCGCAGGATCGCGGCCTGGTCGTAGTGGCACCGCTCACCGGCGCAGGCGTTGTACTGCCGCCAGGCCTCGGCGGCGGCGTCGGTGAGCGGGCCGCGCAGGGCGAGCAGCAGGGCCGCCAGGACGAGCACCAGGCCCGCCCACCCGTACAGCGCGGGCCGGTGCAGGCGCAGCACCCAGCGGGACAGGCGCGGGCTCGTGGCGGCCGGCGCCGGGGTGGTGCCGGTCAGAGCGGCGGTCATGCGGCACTCTCCTCGGTCAGGCCCGGCGCGCCGGGGTTGCGCAGGTGGGCGAGGACCAGGTCCTCCAGTGAGGGGGCGGAGGCGCTCCAGTCGCCGGGGAGCGGTGCGGCCGGGCGGATCAGCGCGGTGAGCTGGCGGCCGGTGACCCGGGACTCCACGACGGTGTGCCCGCCGAGGGCGGTGGTGTCGGCGGCGCCGGTCACCCGCAGATGGGCGCCGAGCAGGTCGTCGATCTCGCCGGCCAGCCGGATCCGGCCACCACCGACCAGCAGCAGGTGGTCGCAGGAGTCCTCCAGCTCGGCGACGACGTGCGACGACATCACGATGGTGGTGCCGTACTGGGCGGCCTCGGCCATCAGCGTGCCCATCAGCTCGTGCCGGGCCAGCGGGTCCAGGTCGGCCATGGGTTCGTCGAGGAGCAGCAGGCCGGGCCGCTTGCCGAGGGCGAGGGCGAGGGCCACGCGGGTGCGCTGGCCGCCGGACAGGGAGCGGACGCGGGACTTGGGGTCCAGGTCACCGCCCGCGACGACCTGCTCGGCGACGGCCGCGTCCCAGCGGCCGGGGTTGAGGTCGGCGCCCATGCGCAGTGTCTCGGCGATGGTGAGCTGCGGGTAGAGCGGCTTGTCCTGGGCGACGAAGCCGACCTGGGGCCGGGCGGCGGCGGGTGTGGTGCCGAGGACGCTGATGGTGCCCTCGGTGGGGGCGGTGAGGCCGGCGGCCAGGGCCAGCAGCGTGGACTTGCCGGCGCCGTTGGGGCCGACGACGGCGCACACGCGCCCGGTGGGCAGCCGGAACGAGCAGTCCCGCAGGGCCCAGGCCCCGCGGCGGCCGAACCGTTTCCCGAGAGCCTCGGCCCTCAACGCCGTGTCGCTGCTCATGACGGATCTCCCTGGAAGTGCTTGTCGAGTACGGCGGTGAAGAGTGCGGCCACGTCGTCCCGCTCCAGCCCGGCGGCGCGGGCGTTGCGTGCCCACTGCTCCAGTTCGGTGCGCAGCGGGGAGTCGGCGGGGGCGGTGCCGAGGGACCGGCGCACGAAGGTGCCGAGTCCGCGCCGCGCCTCCACGAGGCCCTCGCGTTCCAGCTCCCGGTAGGCCTTCAGGACGGTGTTGGGGTTGATGGCGGTGGCCTCCACCACTTCGCGTGCCGTCGGCAGCCGGTCACCCGGTTCCAGCAGGCCCATGCGGAGCGCCTGCTTGGTCTGCTGGACGATCTGCACGTAGGTGGCCACGCCGCTGTGCCGGTCGATGCGGTATTCGACCATCGCTGCACCACCCTTTCACTAATCAAGTAGTGAAAGGGTGGTGCAAGGGTGCGCCAAAGTCAACTTCTCTCCGCCGGACCCCGGCTCCGGATGCCGCCGGGGTCCCTCGCACGGGGGTGCGATCGGCGGGGCTCACGTCTCCGTGCGGTACATCAGGTCCGTCTCGTGGACCCGGAAGCCCAGGCGTTCGTAGACCGACACCGCCGCCTTGTTGTCGGCGTCGACGTAGAGCATCGCGGCCGGCAGCTGCTGGGCGGCCAGGTGGCGCAGGCCGATCGTGGTGAGGGCCTTGCCGAGGCCGCCGCCCTGCGCCCCGGGGCGCACGCCGACGACGTACACCTCGCCCAGCCCCTCCTCGGCGTGCGTCTTGGTCCAGTGGAAGCCGATCAGCTCCCCGTCCCGCTCGGCGAGGAAGAAACCGGCCGGGTCGAACCACGGCTCGGCCTTGCGGGCGTCCAGGTCCCGCTGGGTCAGCGAGCCCTGCTCCGGGTGGTGGGCGAAGGCGGCGGCGTTCACCGCGAGCCAGGCCGCGTCGTCCTTGCCGGGCGCGAAGGCGCGTACGGTCACGCCCTCGGGCAGCGTCGGGGCGGGCAGCTCCAGGTCGGTCAACGAGCGCCGCATCTGGCGCAGTTCGCGGAACAGGGTCAGTCCGAGGACCTGGGCGAGGTGCCGGGCGGCCGGGTGCCCGCCGTGCGCCCACACCCGCAGCCGCTTGCCGGAGGCGGCGAGCAGGGCCGAGCCCAGCGCCCGGCCGTGCCCGTGCCCGCGGTGCGCCGGGTGCACGACGAGCTCGGCGGCCGGTGCCTCCACCGGGTCGGTGTCCTCCAGCTGGGCGTAGCCGGCGGGCTCCCCGTCGACGGTCAGCAGCAGGTGGGAGACGCCCGGCCGGGCACCTCCGCGCAGCTGGAGCCGGCCCTGCTCGGACACCGGCTGCTGGCCGTCCACCCGGGCGGCCTCGCCGAGCAGGTGCAGCACGGCCTCGGCCCGGTCCGGAGTGAGCGCGGAGTAGGTCTCGATGGAGCGGGAGGGAAAGGCCCGTACGGTGTCGTCGCTGCTCATGCGTATGAGGGTACGGGGCGGGCGCCGGGAAGTGCCGAAACCAGGATGTGACCCTGAACCCCCTGTCGCGCTACGCGCGTTGACCCTAGGCTGCGCCGAGCCAGCACAGCCGACCCACAGGGGGGTCCCCATGCCAGCCGCGCCCCGGCGCACCGGACGTCGCACGTACGGTCTCCTCGCCACCGCCGCAGGCCTCGCCACGATGGCCGCGCTCACCACCGCGCTCCCGGCCGACGCGCACGACGGCGGGAGCCGTCCCGGCCGCTACCAGGACGTGCAGCTGCTCTCCTTCAACGACCTGCACGGCAACCTGGAGCCGCCGGCCGGCTCCTCCGGCCGGGTCGGCGAACTCCAGCCGGACGGTACGACGAAGACGGTCGACGCGGGCGGTGTCGAGTACCTCGCCACCCATCTCCGCCAGGCCCGTGCGGGCCACCCGTACTCGATCACCGCGGCCGGCGGCGACATGGTCGGCGCCTCCCCGCTGCTGTCGGGCCTGTTCCACGACGAGCCCACCGTCGAGGCGCTGAACAAGCTGGACCTGGACGTCACCTCGGTCGGCAACCACGAGTTCGACGAGGGCGCCCGGGAGCTGGCCCGCCTCCAGAACGGCGGCTGCCACCCCACGGACGGCTGCTACACCGGCAAGGCATTCCGGGGCGCGGACTTCCCCTACCTGGCCGCGAACGTCCTGGACGACAAGACCGGCAAGCCGATCCTGAAGCCGTACTGGATCTGGAAGAAGAAGGACGTCCGCATAGGCTTCATCGGGGTCACCCTCAAGGGCACCCCGGGCATCGTCTCGGCGGACGGCGTCAAGGGGCTGACCTTCAAGGGCGAGACCGAGACCATCAACAAGTACGCCAAGGTGCTCCAGCGCCAGGGCGTGCGGTCGATCGTGGCCCTCATCCACGAGGGCGGCTACCCGGCCTCCGGCAACTACAACTACGACTGCGACTCCCCGGGCGCCGGCGCCGGCCTGTCCGGCCCGATCGTGGACATCGCCAAGAACGTCACCCCGGCGGTGGACGCCCTGGTCACCGGCCACACCCACCAGGCGTACGTCTGCACGGTCCCCGACCCCTCCGGCCGGCCCCGCATGGTGACCTCCGCGGCCTCCTTCGGCCGGCTCTACACGGACACCACGCTGACGTACGACCGACGCACCGGCGACATCGCGCGTACGGCGGTGAAGTCTGCGAACCACGTGGTCACCCGGGACGTTCCCAGGGCGCCGGACATGACCGACCTGATCTCCCGCTGGAACACCCTGGCGGCCCCCATCGGCAACCGCCCCATCGGCTACATCTCCGCCGACGTCGACAGCACCGGCACCGAGTCCCCGATGGGCGACCTGATCGCCGACGCGCAGCTCGCCCACGGCCGCGCACTCGACCCGAGGACCAGCCTGGCCCTGATGAACCCCGGCGGGGTGCGGGCCGGCCTGACCTACGCGGCCAAAGGCACCGAGGGCGACGGCGTGGTCACCTACGCCGAGGGCTTCACGGTCCAGCCGTTCGCCAACACCGTCAACCTCCAGGACTTCACCGGCGCCCAGTTGATCCAGGTGCTGAAGGAGCAGGTGAGCGGGGTCAACGAGGCGGCGCCGAAGATCCTCCAACCGTCGGCGGGGCTGACGTACACGCTGGACCTGACGAAGTCGGGCGCGGACCGCGTGGTGACGGACTCGATCCGGCTGAACGGCACGCCGGTCGACCCGGCGGCCACCTACCGCGTCGCCACCAACAGCTTCCTCGCGGGCGGCGGCGACGGCTTCCCGACCCTGGGACAGGGCACGGGCGACCTGGTGGGCGGCGACGACCTGACCGCCCTGGCGGACTACCTGACGGCGCACTCGTCGGCGAGCAGCCCGATCGCCCCGCCGAAGGCCGACCGGATCACCGTCGTGCGGTGAGCCCCGGATGAGATCCCGGTGAGACCCCCTGGTGGCTCCGCGGCCGGGGTTCAGGACGCGGTGGGTGTCCAGTCGCCGAGCCAGTCGGCGACCTCCTGCTGGGCGGCCTGGGCGTCGGTCAGCAGGGGGCGGTCGGTGCTCGCCGGGCCCGCGCCCGGACCGGTGTTGCCGTACTCGGCGAAGCGGTCGTTCTTCCAGGAGAAGCCGCTCATGTCGGTCCAGGGAGCGGACTTGATCGCCGCGCTCAGGCGGGTGTCGCGGACGGTGGTCTGCGGGTCGAGCGTGGCGTCGCCGCCGGCGTGCCAGGGCCGCCCCAGGGAGAAGGTGCGGTCGGCGACGTCGCCGGTCACGGCCGAGTCGGTGATCAGGATGCCCTTGCGGCCGGCCGCGGTGCTGGGCGCGGTGACGTAGCCGGCGGAGCTGCCGTCCCACCGCTTCTTCAGGGTGATCACCGACCGGTCGAGCACGGCGGTGGCCCGCCCGAAGACGAAGTCCACGTTGCCGGTGACGTAAGAGCCGGTCAGGTAGACCCGGCCGAGTCTGTCCTTGGCGGCGGTGTCGAGGAGCAGCGTGTCCTGGTCGCCGCTGACGATGATCCCGTCGAGGAACACCTTGTCGGCGGCGGTGCGCAGGGCGACCGCCTGCTGGGCGATGTCCTGGTGGGCGCGTTCGTCGAAGTCGTTGGTGATGCTGAGGTTGCGGGCCTGGAAGTCGTCGGCCTCGACGGCGACGGTGGCGCTGCCGCCGGTGCCGTAGGTGCCCGACCCGTCGGGTTTCCTCGTGCCGGCGGCGTTGTCGTAGACGATGACGGTGTCCTTGCGGCTGGTGCCGGTCCCCCGGAGGGTGATGTGCGGCTTGTCCGCCGGGATGCGGACGGTCTCCCGGTAGGTGCCCGGCTTGACGGCGATGACGACCCGGGAGGGGTTGTTCACGGGTACGGCGTTCACGGCGGCCTGCACGGTCGAGTACCGGCCCGAGCCGTCCTTGGCGACGGTGAGCGTGGTGGCGGCCTTCGCCGTGGTGGCGGCCGTCGTGCCGAGCGATGCGCGCGGGCCGGCACCGGACCTCACGACGGACGGCACGTCGGCGGCCTTGTCGAGGGTGTAGCGGTAGTAGCTCCGGGGGTCCCAGGCGGCGCCCGTGCCCCCGCTCTCGTTGCGGCCGGTGGTGCCGGAGAAGACGTTGCCGCGCTGGACGAGGGTGGCGGTGGCGTCCCTGATCACCGGGTTGGTGATGCCCTGGAAGTAGCTGTTCTCCAGCAGCATGTCGGTCCTGCCGCGCGCGTAGTTGCCGTACGAGGAGGTGATCGCCGTGCCCGGGTCGTCCTCCAGGTAGTTGTTGTACAGGTGCGCGTGGGCGACGTTGTCCGTGGACGGGTTGCGCTGTTCGGTCTCGCGGATCCAGTTGTGGTGGATCGTGATGTCGGCGGTGGTGTGCTCGGTCCAGCCGATGCCGAACGCCTTGTTCTCCTGGCCGAGCCGGTTGAAGGACACGGTCAGGTAGGTGGTGTCCTTGCGGCTGTCGATGAGTCCGTCGGCCATGTGCCGGATGTCGTTGTGGTCGATCCAGACGTGGTGGGCGCCGTCCATCTGGATGCCGTCGAAGTCGTGTTCCTTGTCGTTCCACACGCCTTGGTAAGCGTCCCGGATGGTCAGGTTCCGGATGATGACGTTGTGGATGCCCCGGCCGAGGAAGAAACCGCCGCCGACGATCTGTCCCGAGGTGCCGGAACCGATGATCGTCTTGTCGGAGGCGACCTTGATCTCCTTGCCGACCGGGTCCATCGTGATCGCCGCGGCGACGACGATGACGTACGGCTTGTCGGCCGTGGCGTACTTCTCCAGGTCGGCGAGTGTCCGCACGGTGACGATCGAGCCGTCCCGGCCGCCGTACGTGCCGTTCTGCCCGAGGGCGTTCACCGAGGCGAAGCCGTCCGCGGTGGCGGTGGCCCAGGCCGGCGCGGACGCGGGGGCGGCGGAGGCCCGCGACTGGGCACCGGGTCCGAGGAAGCCGTAGCCGAGGGCGCCGCCGGCGGCGAGCGCGAGCGGCAGCCCGAACGCGAGCGCCGTACGGCTTCTGCGGTGCCGGGCGCGAGGGGGGCGGGGGACGCGGGGGCTCATGGGCGGCTCCAGTCGGTGATCCGGGCGGGTGCTGCTGTGCAGTCGCCGCGGGCCGGGGGAAGGTTGCCGCCCGGGAGGCAGCCGGTCCGGCGGCCGTGGGGCTGCCGGACCGGCGTGGGGCTCAGCCGGCCGGTGTCTCCGGCGGCGGGGTCGGCGCCCCCGGCAGCCGTACGGTCGCCACCGTGCCGCCGCCCTCCGCGCGGGCCAGGGTGACCTCGCCGCCCGCCTGCCGGACCGTACGGGCGACGATGGACAGGCCGAGGCCCGAGCCGGGCAGGGCGCGGGCGCTGGGGGAGCGCCAGAACCGGTCGAAGACGTAGGGGAGTTCGTCCTCGGGGATGCCGGGTCCGTGATCGCGGATCGTCAGCTCGCCCCCGCTCAGCCGCACGTCGACCGTGCCGCCCCCGGGGCTGAACTTCACGGCGTTGTCGAGGATGTTGACGACCGCCCGCTCCAGCGCGGAGGGTTCCGCCCGGACGAACCAGGGCTCCAGGTCGGCGGTGATCTTCAGTTCCGGGCCGCGCAGCCGTGCCCGGCGCAGGGCCGCCTCGACCGCGTCCTGGAACGCGGTGACCTGGACCCGCTCGCCGCGCTGGCTCTCCGTGCGGGACAGCTCCTGGAGGTCGCCGATGAGGGCGGCCAGTTCGGTCATCTGCGCCTTCACCGAGGCGAGCAGCGCCCTGCGGTCCGCCGGCGGGATCGGACGGCCGGTCTCCTCGCTGCGGCTGAGGAGCTCGACGTTCGTCCGCAACGACGTCAGCGGCGTGCGCAGTTCGTGGCCGGCGTCCGCGATCAGCTGCTGCTGGAGGTCGCGGGAGCTGGCCAGGGAGGCGGTCATCGAGTTGAACGACCGGGAGAGCCGGGCCACCTCGTCCTCGCTGTCGTCCTGGACGGGGATGCGGATCGTCAGGTCCTCGGTGCGGGCCACGTGTTCCACGGCCTCGGTGAGCTTGTCGACCGGGCGCAGCCCGGCCCGGGCGACCGCGAGGCCGGCGGCTCCGGCACCGACGACACCGATCGCGGACACCAGGAGCAGGACCAGGGCGAGATCGTCGAGGGTCTTCTCGGTGCTCTTGAGCGGCAGGGCGACGAGCACGCCGATGTTGGGTCCGCGCCCGCCGCTCGCGGTGGAGGTGGGTCCGAACGGCTGGGTGAGCACCCGCAGCTCGTTGCCCCCGCTGTCGGTCCCGTTGCGGAAGTAGATGACTCCGGGCTTCAGGTCCGCGATCTCGGACTTGTCGCCCTGGGTGACCCGGATCCTGCCCGAGGCGCCGCCGAACAGGCAGACCCGGCCGTCCTCGGTGACCACCTGGGAGTACCGGTCCCGGAACAGGCCGTCGCTGGGCGGGGTGTCGGCGCAGTTGTCGAGGGTGTCCTGGAGCTGGTTCATCTGGGCCGTGCCCCGAAGCGTCTTCTTCAGGTCCTCGTCCAGCTGGTTGTACAGCTTGCCCTGCACGATGAACCAGCACGTCACCGAGACCGCCGCCACCGCGAACGCGACCGCCGCCGCGACCAGCATCGCCAGCCGGGCGCGGATCGGCAGCCCCCGGTAGCGGCGCACCAGCTGGTTCACTCGGCGCCGCCCTGGCGCAGGACGTATCCCACGCCGCGCACGGTGTGCACGAGGCGGGGCTCGCCGCCGGCCTCGGTCTTGCGGCGCAGGTACATGACGTAGACGTCGAGGGAGTTGGACGACGGCTCGAAGTCGAAGCCCCAGACGGCCTTGAGGATCTGCTCACGGGTGAGGACCTGGCGCGGATGGGCCATGAACATCTCCAGGAGCGTGAACTCGGTGCGGGTCAGTTCCACCTGCCGGGTACCGCGGGTCACCTCCCGGGTCGACAGGTCCATGCGCAGGTCGGCGAAGGTGAGGGCGTCGTCCTGCTGGGCCTCGGCGGACACGGTGACCGCGTAGGAGCTGCGGCGCAGCAGGGCGCGGATGCGGGCGAAGAGTTCGTCCAGCTCGAACGGCTTGACGAGGTAGTCGTCCGCGCCCGCGTCCAGGCCGGTGACCCGGTCGCCGACCGTGTCGCGGGCCGTGAGCATCAGGATCGGGGTGGTGTCACCGGTGCCGCGGATGCGGCGGGCCGCGGTCAGGCCGTCCATGCGCGGCATCTGGATGTCGAGGACGACCAGGTCCGGGCGGTAGGCGGTGGCCTTGTCCAGGGCGTCCGCGCCGTCGACGGCGACCTCGGTGTCGTACCCCTCGAAGGCGAGGCTGCGCTGGAGTGCCTCGCGTACGGCCGGTTCGTCGTCGACGATCAGGATGCGCTGGGGGTCACGGTCGCCTTCGGCGGGGCTCATCGATCGCGGTTTCCTCGGGGTGTGGTGGGTGGCCCGGTCGGGGCTTCCAGCCTCGCACGGTCCCGGGCCGGACAGCGGGCAGGCGGGGCCTCAGACGCCGAGCGCGCTCAGGCTGCGCATCGTGTTGAGCCGGTTCAGCGGCACCTTGCGCCGGTGCGGCCGGGCGGCGGAGATGCGCAGGCCCATCAGCTCGGGGACGGGGGCGGGGACGACCTCGGGGGCGCGGGCGGTCCCGGCGGCCGCGTGCAGATCGTGCGCGACCGAGAGGGCGACGGTCAGGTCGGCCGGGCCGCGGCCCGCTTCCTGGTGCGAAACCTGCTGGATCATGACCTGCTCCCTGCTGGCTGGACGGACGCCGGCCGGACGGGTGCCGGCCGGGCGGCCGTCAGTTCTGTGCACCCGACCTGAGCTTGGCCAGGTCGGACTTGACGGTGTTGACGGGGATGGCGAAGCCGAGGCCGACGCTGCCCGCGTCCGAGGACGAGGACGACTGCGCGCTCGACGCGTACATCGCGGAGTTGATGCCGATGATGTGACCGCTCGCGTCGATCAGGGCACCGCCGGAGTTGCCGGGGTTCAGGGACGCGTCGGTCTGGATGGCCTTGTACGTGGTGGTGGACGAGCCGGTGTCGCCGTTGAACTCACGGCCGCCGAACTGGAACGGCCACTGTCCGTCGCCGCCCTGGCCCTGGCCCTGGCTCTCCTCGGTGGGCACGGTGACGTCCCGGTTCAGGGCGGAGACGATGCCGCTGGTGACGGTGCCGGTCAGGCCCTCGGGGGAGCCGATCGCGACGACCGTGTCACCGACCTGGACGCTGCCGGAGTCGCCGAGCGCGGCCGTCCTCAGACCCGAGGCGCCCTGGAGCCTGATCAGGGCGAGGTCCTTGGAGCTGTCGGTGCCGACGACCCGGGCGGGATAGCTTCTGCCGTCGCTGGTGCGCACCTTGACCGAGGTGGCGCCGGAGATGACGTGATTGTTGGTGACGATCTCGCCGCCGGAGGTGATGACCACACCGGAGCCGGTGGAGGTGCCGTTGCGCAGCGTCGCGTTGATCTCGACCACGCTGGGGCTGACCGCCGCGGCGATCGCGGCGACGTCGCCCTTCTTGGCGGCCGGCACCACGGTGGTGCTGCTGCCGGCGACGGCGACGGTGTCCGTGCCGGCCAGCTCCTGGAAGGCGTAGGCGGTGCCGCCGCCGACGGCCGCCGCGACGATCGCGACCGCCGCGAGCAGGGCCACCGGCCTGCGGGCGCGCTTCTGCGGAGGCGTCGGCTCCGGGGCGCCGGCCGCCGTCACCGGCGCGTACGGCGGCGGGGGCGGCCACTCGGGGTTCACGGGAGCGGAGTAGCTGTGCTGCTGGGGGTACGCGCCCTGGGTGTCGTCGTACCCGTACTCGCCGCTGCGGCGGATGCTCTCGGTCATGACAGAAGGGTCCCCCGCGACCATGAGAGCTTCCTGAGTGCACCCTGAGAAGCCCGGCAGAAGCTCGTTCGCCCGATATGAGGGCGTGCCGGGGGCGGTCAGCCCAGGCAGCCGCAGGAGGTCCGCACCACGAGCCGGGACGGGAACGTCTTCAGCCGCTCGCGCCGCGACCCGGCGACGCGCAGCCCGTCGTCCAGCACCAGGTCGACCGCCGCCCGGGCCATCGCCGAGCGGTCGGAGGCGACCGTGGTCAGCGGCGGATCGGCGAGCGCGGCCTCCTTGATGTCGTCGAAGCCGGCCACCGCGAGCTTCCCGGGCACGTCGATGCGCAGCTCGCGCGCGGCCCGCAGCAGGCCGATCGCCTGGTCGTCGGTGGAGCAGAACACCGCGGGCGGCCGGTCCGGACCGGCGAGCAGCTCCAGGGCGACGCGGTAGGCGTCGTAACGGTTGTACGGCGCCTCGAACAGCCGGCCCTCGGTGGACAGGCCGGCCTCGGCCATGGCCCGCCGCCAGCCCTCGACATGGTCGGACACCGGGTCGCCGACGGCCGGCGTCTGTGCCGTGCCGCCCATGCAGGCGACGTACTCGTAGCCGTGTTCCAGCAGGTGGCGCACGGCGAGGTGGGCGCCGCCGAGGTCGTCCGTCACCACGGCGACGTCGTCGATGGCCTCCGGGCGTTCGTGCAGCAGCACCACCCGGGCGTCCCAGGCGTCGATCTCGGCGGCGGCGCTGTCGTTCAGCGCGTGGGAGACGAGGATGAGCCCGGAGACCCGCATGCCGAGGAAGGCGCGCAGGTAGTGGACCTCGCGCTCGCCGATGTAGTCGGTGTTGCCGACGAGGACCATTTTCCCGCGCTCGGAGGCGGCCTGCTCGACCGCGTGCGCCATCTCGCCGAAGAACGGCTGGCGGGCGTCCGGGATGATCAGGCCTATGAGGTCCGTGCGGCGGGACGCCATCGCCTGGGCGACCCGGTCGGGCCGGTACCCCAGCTCCTTGATCGCGGCGAGTACACGCTCGCGCGTGGCCGGTGCGACCGGCCGGGGTCCGTTGTTGATGACATAACTGACGACGGCGGTGGAGGTCCCCGCCAGCCGTGCCACATCATCCCGAGTCACCTTGGCCACGCGCGGAGTCTACGCGGATTGACCCGCCCTGGGCAGGGCGTATCACATCCCGGCCGACCGGTCCCCGGACCCCGCCGCCCGGCCCTACGCCTCCGCGTGGATCTCGACGCCGTCCAGGACGGTGGTCGGCGTGCCCTCTGTCCGGGCCCCGCCCGTCCTGGCCTGTGCCTCGTCGGCGGGGCGCTCGGGCTTGTCGGCGGAGCGCTCGGGCTTCTCGGGCGTGACGAAGCGGTAGCCGACGTTGCGTACGGTCCCGATCAGCGACTCGTGCTCCGGGCCGAGCTTGGCCCGCAGCCGCCGTACGTGCACGTCGACCGTACGGGTGCCGCCGAAGTAGTCGTAGCCCCAGACCTCCTGGAGCAGCTGGGCGCGGGTGAAGACCCGGCCCGGGTGCTGGGCGAGGTACTTGAGCAGCTCGAACTCCTTGAAGGTCAGGTCGAGGACCCGGCCCTTGAGCTTCGCGGAGTACGTCGCCTCGTCCACCGAGAGGTCGCCGTTGCGGATCTCCATCGGGGAGTCGTCGTTGACGATCTGCTGGCGGCCCATGGCCAGCCGCAGCCTCGCCTCGACCTCCGCGGGACCGGCCGTGTCTAGGAGCACGTCGTCGATACCCCAGTCGGCGGTGACGGCGGCGAGGCCGCCCTCGGTGACCACGAGGATCAGCGGACAGCCGGGTCCGGTGGACCGCAGCAGCTGGCACAGGCTGCGCACCTGTGGGAGGTCGCGGCGGCCGTCGACCAGGATCACGTCGGCGCCCGGGGTGTCCACCAGCGCGGGGCCCTCCGCCGGGGCGACCCGCACGTTGTGCAGGAGCAGGCCGAGGGCGGGAAGCACCTCCGTCGACGGCTGGAGGGCGTTGGTCAGGAGCAGCAGAGAACTCATACGTCTGGTTCCTCCTCGGTCCCTGCGAGGACGTGTGCGGTGCGGCACTGCTCTGCGATCCCGAAGGCCCCGTACACCCGCGGTCACCTGAGGTATCCCGCTTCGTATACAACGCTTCCGAAAGCACGAAAGGACCCGGGGGCTACGCTGCCCGAGTCCTCTGCCCAGCAGAATAGCCCACATGAGCAACCGTTCGGCGGGTCATGCGGCAGGTTCCACCATTCGTCCGAATGCCGAGACAGGCAGACGGGGCCCTATCCGGACGTTCCTGCGCACGGCCGACGGAATCGCGGTCGAGGCCGTATACGATCCCGGCGCCGCCGTGCCCTCGGCATCCCCGGACGACTCCCGTGCTCCCGCCCGTGATCTGGTGTTCGTGATCGCCCACGGGTTCACCGGCGACGTGGACCGGCCGCACGTGCGCCGGGTGGCACGCGTCCTGCGCGCTCACGGCGCGGTCGTCACGTTCTCCTTCCGCGGTCACGGCCGGTCCGGCGGCCGGTCCACGGTCGGTGACAAAGAGGTGCTGGACCTCGCCGCCGCCGTGGAGTGGGCCCGCGGCCTCGGGCACGCGCGCGTGGTGACCGTCGGCTTCTCCATGGGCGGCTCGGTCGTCCTGCGGCACGCGGCACTGCACCCGGGCACGGTCGGCGCCGTGGTCTCGGTGAGTTCACCGGCCCGCTGGTACTACCGGGGCACGGCCCCCATGCGCCGCCTGCACTGGCTGGTCACCCGCCCCGCGGGCCGCCTGGTCGGCCGCTACGGCCTGCGCACGCGCATCCATCACCGGGACTGGAACCCCGTACCGCTCTCCCCGGTGCAGGCGGTCCCGCGGATCGCCCCGACGCCGCTGCTGGTCGTGCACGGCGACCGGGACGGCTACTTCCCCCTCGACCACCCCCGGATGCTCGCCGGGGCGGCCGGTGACCACGCGGAACTCTGGGTCGAGGCGGGCATGGGCCACGCGGAGAACGCGGCGGACGACGCCCTGCTGGCCCGGATCGGGGACTGGGCGGTGTCGGCGGCGGGCTAGCCTGACCCCACACTGTCTTCGTCCATGTCTTTTCCTGCCGTCGAGTGAGGATCGAGATGCCCAAGGTCACGGTGCGGTACTGGGCCGCCGCCAAGGCCGCGGCCCAGGTCGCCGAGGAGCCGTACGAGGCGGACACACTGGCCGACGCGCTGGCCGCCGTGCGCGCGCGCCACCCCGGTGAGCTGACGCGCGTGCTGAAGCGGTGCTCGTTCCTCGTCGACGGCGACCCGGCCGGGACCCGAGCGCATGAGACGGTACGGCTGGCCGAGGGCGGCACGGTCGAGGTGCTCCCGCCGTTCGCAGGAGGGTGAGCATGACCGACCAGCCGTATCAGGGCGGCCCCTACGAGGGCTACGACCAGCAACAGCAGCAGCACTGGCCCGGGCACGAGCCGCAGCAGGGGCAGCAGCCCGGGCACGATCCGGAGCTCACCCAGCAGTGGCAGGGCCAGACCTGGGAGACGCAGACGCACGCGCCGCTGCCGGACCCGGCGTACCCGCCGCGGCAGGAGCAGCAGCCGTACCCCCAGCCGGCGTACCGGCAGCCGTACGGCCACGAGCCGTACCAGGAGGAGCAGTACCCGCCGTACGAGGGCTCGTACGGCGGCGGTTCGCCCGGCGGCGGTTCCTACGGCGGCGGTGCGTACGGGGAGGCCTACGCCCCCGCGCAGCACCCCGAACCGGCTCCGGCTCCGGCACCGGCCCGGATCCCGGCACCCGTGCCCGCATCCGCCGCTGCTCCCGCGCCGGAGGCCGAGGAGGAGCCGGAGTACGGTCCCGCCACCCTCGCCGGCAACGCGCGGATCACCGACGCCCAGCGGGCCCGCCTGGAGGGCCGCTCACCGGTCATCGAGCCCGGCATGCAGCCCGCGGCGCTCACCGCCGTACTGGGCCTGCTGCTGGCCGTGACGGCGCCGATCGCCTCCTACGCGCTCGTCGTGCCGCTCGTGGTGCTCCAGGCGGTGACGGCGGCGGGCTGGTTCCGGCTGAACGGCATGTGGCCGGCCCGGCAGGGCATCGCGCTGGCCTTCGCGGGCGCGCTGACCGCCGACGTGGCCGTCCTGGCGGCCGGCCCCGACCACGCCCTGGTGGCGATCCTCGGCTCGCTCGGCCTGTGGGTCCTGCTGTCCCTCGTCCTCCAGCTGCGCTCGCACGCCTCGGCGGACGAGCGGATCTACGGCCTGATGGCGACGGTCGCCTCGGCGGCGCTCGCCGTACTGGCGACCGGGTTCCTGGCAGCCGGCACGCACGCGGTGTCGGTGGGCGCGGCGGCGGTGGCGGTGGCCGTCCTGGCCCGCGCCCTGCCCCTGCCGACCCCGGCCTCGGTCGCGGTGTCCGTGCTGGCCGCGGCGGGTGCGGGGATCGCCGTCGGCACGATGACCGGTTTCGGCACGACGGGGGCGCTGCTGGGCGGGGCCGCCGGGGTGTGCGCGCTGATCGGCCACCGGGTCGCGAGCTACGACTACCCGTCCCGCTTCGTCCACTTCACGGCCGGCGTGGCCCTGCCCCTGTCGGCGGCGGCACCGGTGGTGTGGCTGCTGGGACGGGCGCTGGGCCACTAGACGATCGATTCCAAGGGTTGGTGGTCGTAGGCGATCAGTGAGCGCAGGACGGGCTGTCCGCTCCGCACCGCCGCGGCGGAGTGGGGTGCGGGTCAGGCGGGGTGCGGCAGGAGTGTGGTGAGGAGGGTCCGGGTGCGGCGCTCGATCTCGTCGCGGATCGGCCGGACGGCCTCGACGCCCTGGCCGGCGGGGTCGTCGAGGTCCCAGTCGAGGTAGGTCTTGCCGGGGAAGACGGGGCAGGTGTCGCCGCAGCCCATCGTGATCACCACGTCGGACGCCCGGACGGCCTCGACGGTCAGGACCTTCGGTGTCTCGGCCGACATGTCGATGCCGGCCTCCGCCATCGCCTGTACGGCGGCCGGGTTCACGGCGCCGGCCGGTGCCGATCCGGCGGAGCGGACCTCGACCCGCCCCTCGGAGAGGTGGGTGAGGAAGGCGGCGGCCATCTGGGAGCGACCGGCGTTGTGGACGCACACGAACAGCACGGACGGCTTGGGTTCAGACACGGGCGGGACCTTCCGGAGCGGTGACCGATTCGGCCGCCGGGGCGGGCTGGGGGAAGAAGCGGCGGGCGGCGAGGGCGACGTACACCAGGCCGATGAGGACGGGTACCTCGATGAGGGGGCCGACGACTCCGGCGAGGGCCTGCCCGGAGGTGGCGCCGAACGTGGCGATGGCGACCGCGACGGCCAGCTCGAAGTTGTTGCCCGCGGCGGTGAACGCCAGCGTCGTCGCCCTCGGGTGGTCGAGTCCGACCGCGCGGCCGGCGGCCATGGACCCGGCCCACATCAGCGCGAAGTACGCCAGCAGCGGCAGCGCGATCCGGGCGACGTCCAGTGGCCGGGAGGTGATGGCGTGGCCCTGGAGGGCGAAGAGCACGACGATGGTGAACAGCAGCCCGTACAGGGCGAACGGGCCGATCCGGGGGATCAGCTTCGTCTCGTACCAGGTACGGCCCTTGGCCTTCTCGCCGATGCGGCGGGTGAGGAACCCGGCCAGCAGCGGGATGCCGAGGAAGACCAGTACGGAGCGGGTGATCTCCCACACCGACACGTGCAGCGCGGTCTGCTCCAGTCCGAGCCGGCCGGGCAGCACGCTGAGGTAGAACCAGCCCAGCGCGGAGAACGCGATCACCTGGAACACGGAGTTCAGCGCCACCAGGACGGCGGCGGCCTCGCGGTCGCCGCAGGCGAGGTCGTTCCAGATGACGACCATGGCGATGCAGCGGGCGAGCCCGACGATGATCAGCCCGGTGCGGTACTCGGGCAGGTCCGGCAGGAAGAGCCAGGCGAGCGCGAACATCAGCGCCGGGCCGACGATCCAGTTCAGCACCAGCGACGGGATCAGCAGGCGGCGGTCGCGGGTGACGGTGTCGAGGCGGTCGTAGCGGACCTTCGCCAGGACCGGGTACATCATCACCAGCAGCCCGAGCGCGATCGGCAGCGAGACCCCGGTGACGGTGACCTTCGCGAGCGCGTCCCCCAGGCCCGGGACGAGGCGGCCCAGGCCGAGGCCGGCGGCCATCGCGGCGAGGATCCACACGGCGAGGAACCGGTCCAGGAACGACAGCCGGCCGGCGACCGGTCCGGCGGGCACGGCTGTGCGGGTGCTCACGAGGCTGCCCCGGCCGTCCCGGGCAGAGGCGTTCCGGTGGGGCGGGTGAGGATGGCGGCCAGCTGGTCGGTCGTCTCGGGCAGCAGCCGGTAGTACACCCACGTCCCGCGCCGTTCGGAGTCGATCAGTCCGGCCTGCTTCAGCAGCTTCAGGTGATGCGAGATCGTGGGCTGCGACAGGTCGAAGGCGGGGGTGAGGTCGCAGACGCAGACCTCGCCGCCCGCCCGTGAGGCGATCAGCGACAGCAGCCGCAGCCGCACCGGGTCGCCCAGCGCCTTGAACACCCTCGCCAGCGTCTCGGCCCGGTCCTCGGCCAGGGGAGCGGTCAGCAGGCCGGGGCAGCATCCGTCGGCGCCGTCCCGGCCGAGCACCGCGAGCTCTTGTTTCGACATGCCTCTATGTTGATGTTTTTCGATTCAAGGCGCAAGCTTGCATCGACAGACATCAATACAACCTGTCCGGAGTGATCGTCATGTCCCGTGTCCAGCTCGCGCTCAACGTCGCCGACCTCGAAGCGTCCGTCGCCTTCTACTCCAAGCTGTTCGGTGTCGAGCCCGCCAAGCGGCGCCCCGGCTACGCCAACTTCGCGATCACCACCCCGCCGCTCAAGCTCGTCCTCATCGAGGGCGAGCCCGGCCGGGAGACCCGCCTCGACCACCTCGGCGTCGAGGTCGGCACCACCGGCGAGGTCACCGCCGCCACCACCCGCCTCAAGGACGCGGGGCTCGCGACCTTCGAGGAGAACGACACGTCCTGCTGCTACGCCGTGCAGGACAAGGTGTGGGTCCACGGCCCCGGCAAGGAGCCGTGGGAGGTGTACGTCGTCAAGGCCGACGCCGAGGGGATGGGCAAGAGCCCGACGGGCGGAGCCGCCGGGTGTGCGTGCTGACCGGCCCCCGGGGGCGCGGATGCCGCGCGGGGCGTTCCGGACGGCACGGGGCGGCCGGTGCCCGCACGGTCAGCAGCCGGTCGCCTCGCGCAGGCCGCGGAAGAAGGCGCGGACGTCCCCGACGAGCAGGTCCGGCTGCTCCATCGCGGCGAAGTGGCCTCCCCGGTCGAACTCCGTCCAGCGGACGATGTTGTCGGTGCGTTCGGCGATGTGGCGCAGGGCGAGGAAGTTCTCGTGGGGGAAGGAGGCGAACGCGGTGGGGACGGTCGAGGGCTCGGGTGCTTCTCCCCGGTAGGCCGCGTGGGCGCGCTCGTAGTAGATGCGCGCGGAGGAGCCGGCGGTCCCGGTCAGCCAGTACAGCATCACGTTGGTCAGGAGATGGTCGCGGTCGACGGCGTCCTCCGGCCGGTCGGCGGAGTCCGTCCACTCCTTGAACTTCTCGGCGATCCAGGCGAGCTGGCCGACGGGTGAGTCGGAAAGCGCGTAGGCGAGGGTCTGCGGTCGCGTGGACTGGATGTCCGCGTAACCCTGCTCGTCGCGGCTCCACGCCCGCATCCGCTCCCAGGAGGCCCGGGCGCGCTCCCGTTCCGCGGGGCCGAGGGTGGCGAGTTCCGCCTGTGACGGCTCGGCCGTGGCCCCGGCGCCGGGAATGAGGTTCAGATGGACGCCGATGACGTGGTCGGGGCGGATGCGGCCCAGTTCGCGGGAGACGGCCGCTCCCCAGTCACCGCCCTGAGTTCCGTAACGGTGATGGTCCAGGCGGCGCATCAACTCGGCGAACGCGGCCGCGACACGGCGGTACTCCCAGCCGCTCTCGCGGGTGGGGCCGGAGAACCCGAAGCCGGGGATGCTCGGCAGGACCAGATGGAAGGCGTCCGCCGGGTCGGCGCCGTGCGCCCGGGGGTCGGTGAGCGGTCCGGCGATCCGCTCGAACTCGACGATGGACCCCGGCCAGCCGTGCGTGATGATCAGCGGCGTGGCATCCGGTTCCGGCGAGCGGATGTGCGCGAAGTGGATGTTCGCGCCGTCGATCGTGGTCGTGAACTGCGGCCACCGGTTCAGGCGGGCCTCCGCCGCCCGCCAGTCGTACTCGTGCCGCCAGTAGTGCGCGAGTTCCCGCAGGTAGTCACGCGGAACACCGTAGGACCAGCCGACGCCGGGCAGTTCGTCCGGCCAGCGGGTGCGGTCGAGGCGGTACCTCAGGTCGTCCAGATCGCTGTCCGGGACCGCAATGCGGAACGGTCGGATCATCCGAGCGGACTCGCGTCCTTGATCCCGGACACGAAGGCCACCCAGGTGCTCGCCCGGAAGACGAGGGCCCCACGGGCGGGGGCCTTGCTGTCACGGACGGGGACGACGGAGGGGAGGTTGTCGGCTACCTCCAGGCACTCGCCGCCGTCCGAGTTGCTGTAGCTGCTCCTGCGCCAGGCCGCGCCCAGGAAGTCGTCGGAGACTTCGACGCAGTCGCCGCCCGTAGTGTTGCTGCGGCTGCTCCTGCGCCACGTCGCTTCGCTCAGGTCGATGACTCGCAAGGCTCCTCCAACATCCGCAGGATGAACGTCTGCGACTCAGCCGGGTACAGCGACAAGTCGCGCACCGCATCATAAGTGCGCTGCAAATGCTCAACCTCGTTGTTTTTCTCGATCAGTTCGCCACGTACATCGTTCTCGGTGTAGGCAACGGTACGACCGTCCAACAGTCGCAAGAACTTCACAGCGGTGTTCATCAGGCCATGAGGACCGGCACTGAAAGGCAACACGTGAAGCGTGATGTTCGGCCGCTCCGACGCCTCTGCCAGGTACTCCATCTGTTCCCGCCAAGCCCTCGTGTCACGTAGGGGAGTCCGCAGCACCGCTTCGGAGAGGATGACGCGAAACGGCGGAGCATCGTCACCTTCCAGCAGCATTCGTCGCCCTACACGCGCCTCGACCTGCTGCTCCAGCTCTGACCCCTTGAGGCCGCCTGCCGCCAGCGCCTCGCGCGCGTAACCAGCCGTCTGCAGAAGGCCAGGTGGTGCGCTCACCGCGTAGTGCCACAGGCTCATCGCCTCGGCCTCCAGCACCATGTAGCGCCGATACTGCTCCTTGAACTGCGTCGGGTCGGCGACCGCCAGTTCCCACAGGGTCACCAGCAGCCCCGGTGTCCCGTAGAACTGGTCCAGTGCCTGTACGACCTCCGGGCCGCCCAGGGTCTGGCCGCTCTCCATCTTGCTGAACTGGGACGAGTCCCAGCCCACCTCCTTGGCGAGGTCCCGCAGGGAGAGGCCGCGTTCGCCGCGGAGGCGCCGTAGCTCCTCGGTGAACCGAGCCCTCGGCTCCTGGCTCCGTCCCGTGATCACCAGCCGTTGTGGCATCGCACTCCTGTTGAATTTGTTGAATTTGGTGGCCGCAACGTTGAATTTGGGCCTCTCAACAGCTCAAACGCGCTTTCCGTGGGCCATGCTCGTAGGCATTCCGAACACGCAGGGTAGTCCTACGTATGCGCTGCGCTCAGGCGTTCATGGAAAGGAGCAGGCCGCGATGACAACGACGTCGGAGCCCCACGAGCCGGGGAGCCTCCTCTACGATCCGGCCACCGACAGGGTCGGCGAGTACCGCGACCGGGCCGGCCCGTACGCGTTGCTGCGCCCCGTCGGCGGTGGGGTGGAGTGGGAGGCCGATCCGGGCACGCTGCGCCCGGCCACCGACCGGGAGCGGCTCTGCGCGAGTGTCCGGGCCGTCAACCGCCGTGCCGGGGCGCTGCCTTCGCTGCCCGCGCCGTTGGACGACGCCAGCCGGCCGCCGCGTCCGGTGCCGGGCTGCGCCGCGTGCGCGGAGCTGGCGGAGCGGCGGGAGGGGGCGCGGACGGCGTTCGACCGCAGTGCCGAGACCGATGCCAATGTGCTGCTGCGTCAGCACCAGCGACAGGAGCACCGGGCATGACGGTGACCGGGGGACTGCCGTACGAGGAGTGCGCGCGGTGGGGGAGGCGCTCGCCGCGGGACGCCGTGGGCCCGTGGCCGGCCTACGCTCTGCCGCCGTTCCGGCCGGGTGTGCGGGACGTGCCCGCCGCCCCCGCGCCCCGGCCGCCCGTCACCCGTCCCCGGCACCGGGTCCGGCGCCGGGCGTCCGACGGGGCGGCTGTGAGCGGCGTGCTCACCGCGCTCTGCGCCGCCGCGCTGCTCGTGACCGCGGTTCTCGCGACCGTGAGGACGCGGGGCTGACCGACGGTCGGGGGCAGCCGAAAGGCCGCACCCCCCACTGGCGTCCAACCCAGGGGATGCGGCCCTCAGCCGTCGGTGAGGCGCCCTCGGGCGGCTCAGACCGCGATCGCGACCTCGGCCAGGCCGCCCTGCTGGGCGACGACCGTGCGGTCGGCCGTGCCGCCCGGGATCAGCGCCCGGACGGTCCACGTGCCCTCGGCCGCGTAGAAGCGGAACTGGCCGGTCGCGGAGGTGGGAACCTCTGCGGTGAACTCGCCGGTCGAGTCGAGCAGTCGGACGTAACCGACCACGGGCTCGCCGTCGCGGGTCACCTGGCCCTGGATCGTGGTCTCACCGGGCTTGATGGTCGAGGCGTCCGGGCCGCCGGCCTTCGCTCCACACATGCTGTCTCTCCAGAGGGTCTGACCGGGAAGGTCGTTCGGGAAGGGGTTACTTGCCGGAGCCGAGTTCGATCGGCACGCCGACGAGGGAGCCGTACTCGGTCCAGGAGCCGTCGTAGTTCTTGACGTTCTCCACGCCGAGCAGCTCGTGCAGCACGAACCAGGTCAGGGCCGAGCGCTCACCGATGCGGCAGTAGGCGATCGTGTCCTTGGCCAGGTCGACGTCCTCCTCGGCGTAGAGGGCCTTGAGGTCCTCGTCCGACTTGAACGTGCCGTCGTCGTTGGCGTTCTTCGACCACGGGATGTTCTTGGCGCTCGGCACGTGACCCGGCCGCTGCGACTGCTCCTGCGGCAGGTGCGCCGGGGCGAGCAGCTTGCCGGAGAACTCGTCGGGCGAGCGGACGTCGACCAGGTTCTGCGCGCCGATCGCGGCGACGACGTCGTCCCGGAAGGCGCGGATCGCCTTGTTCTGCGGCTGGGCGGTGTAGTCCGTCTTCGGGCGCTCGGGGACCTCGTCACCGGCGACCAGCTCGCGGGCGTCCAGCTCCCACTTCTTGCGGCCGCCGTCGAGGAGCTTGACGTTCTCGTGGCCGTACAGCTTGAAGTACCAGTAGGCGTACGACGCGAACCAGTTGTTGTTGCCGCCGTAGAGGATGACCGTGTGGTCGTTGGCGATGCCCTTCTCCGACAGGAGCTCCTCGAAGCCCTCCTGGTCGACGAAGTCACGGCGGACCGGGTCCTGGAGGTCCTTGGTCCAGTCGATGCGGATCGCGTTCCGGATGTGGTTCTTCTCGTAGGCGGACGTGTCCTCGTCCACCTCGACGATCGCGATGGTCGGGTCGTCCAGGTGCTCCTGGAGCCAGTCGGCGTCGACCAGGACGTCGCTGCGGCTCATGCTCTTTCTCCTCCGGGGCAGTTACGGCGGGGCGTGCGAAGTAGCGGGGGCGCGCTCGGTGCCCGAGCGGCGCACGGATGCCCTGACGGCAGGGCGGTGGGATGCGGGAGCCGGACTCCCGCTCAGAAGGGGCGACAGAGCATGGCGGCAACGCGGCACAGGTCCACTGCCCGCCGCTTCGTGAGATCCGCCTGTCGCCTCATGCCGACGATCGTAGGGACGTACGGGCGGACATGCCACCGGCGTGTCACATCGCGAGACACGATCGTCCGAATGGCGGGATGCAAAAAGCGCCCGGGGGCCCTCCGGGGACCTCCGGGCGCTCAGGTGGACCACCGCGCCTACGCTGTGAGCGGGACCGTCTCGCCAGTCGGACAATCGGTGTCCACCGGCGGTCCCGGCCCGCGGTGCCGGTCGACTACCCCGCCAGCCTCACGTCCGAACCCTTCACGCTGATCTCCACGCCGTCCGGCGCGGCCTGCACCTTGTCCAGCTTGATGCCGCCGGGCAGCTGGTCGATGGCCTGCTGGAAGTCGGTGATCTCGCGGACGCGGCTCTCGACGAGGGCGGCGGGACCCAGCTTGGGCAGGGAGTCCGCGTGCACCTCGACCCTGTCGTTCACCACGGCCACCGAGCTGAGCACGGACACCGTCTGCTTCAGCCCCAGGGACGCCACGGTGCCCTCCACCGCGACCTTGATCTTCCCGTTGCCGCCGTCGGAGAGCCCGACGATCCGGGCGGTGACCCCGGGAGCCACCTCGGTCGGCTCGGACTTGGCCGTCTTCAGCAGCTCGGCGTACGAGACCGTCGCGGTCCCGGTCGCCGCGTCCGCGATGGCGGAGCTGTAGTCGCCGGAGAACTTCACGCCGTTCATGTGGGCCTTCAGGTCGTCCACGCGGATGGTCGTGCCGGCCTTGCCGGTCGCCGCCCGGTAATGGTCGATGCCGACCTCGACGTCGTCGAGGGAGCCGCCCGCCAGCTGGGTGAGGAACGGGAAGCCCTTGATGTCCACGTCCGGGGTGGACGCGAGGTTCTCCGTCGCCTTCAGCTTGTCCGCGGCCTTGCCCTCCGCGAAGTGCACGGCGACCCGGTCCGCGATCACGAACAGCCCGCCCAGGATGACGACGAGGATCAGCAGTATTCGCAGGGCGCGCATGTGGTGGGTCCCCCGGGTCGGTGACGGTGGTCGGGATGCGTGGGTCTACGCCACGGTAACCCCGCCGGTGCCGGGGGGACGGCCATTGTCGATCAGTTGTGACAGGGCCGTCCGGCCCTACCCTGGAAGCATGTACGCCCGGCGGCGGCACCTCTACTTCGCCATGATGGGGATCTGTATCGGCCTCTTCGTCCTGGCCTGGGGGGTCGTGCGCATGTGGTCCGTGCCGGCGGCCGTCGGCATGTGCGTCGTGGCCATGGTCCTCCCGCCCGTCGCGGCGATGGTCGCCAACCGCCGCGGCCCGGAGGACCGCTGGTGGGACGACCCCTCCGGGGACCCGGAGTCGGACGACTGGTGGGACGAACTGGACGGCAGGAAAGGCCCGCGCCCCTGACGCCGGCCGCCGGGTCCGGCACACGAGCGGTCGCGGGGCCCGGTACGCGAGTGGCCGCGGGGCTCGCGAGCGGTCGTGGGGCTCAGTACACGAGCGCCTGGGTGTCGTCGGCCAGCGCCTCCTGCACGAACACCTGCGCGCCCGCGATCCGCACACCCTCGACGACGTCCTTCTCCGTGATCTCCCGGCGGGCGGCGCACTGCGTGCACAGGGTGACCCGCCCGGCCGCGAGGACCGAGTCGATCAGGTCCGGGAGCGGTGCCGCGTGCGGCAGTTCGAACTCGGCGGCCCGGCCCGGCAGCGCGAACCAGGACGACTCCCCGGTCAGCCACAGGGAGACCTCGACGCCACTGGCCACGGCCACCGCGGCCACCGTGAACGCCTGCGAGCAGCGCTCGGGGGCGTCCGCCCCGGCCGTCACCTTGATCACGAGCTTCTTCGCCATGACCGAAGCGTAGTGCGCTTGCCCACAGCTGCATGCGCACGCCATCAGCCTCCTGTGCGTGCGCGGAGGAGGAAGCCGCGATTCCCGTTCCCTGGGGGGAGACCCGTGGAAGCGTCCGAGACGATCGATCCCGAGCCGGAGAGGACCGGTGCCGTACGCGGAGAGGAAACCGTACGGCGCCGAGCGGGTCCGGCAGGCGTACCTCGCGGCCGGGGACACCGTCGCGATCATCACCCAGGCCCGCGAGGGCGGGGCGGACGCCGTCCCGTTCCGGCAGACCGTGACCCTCCAGACCGAGCTGCTCACCTGAGCAGACCTCGTCGGGAGGGTGGGGCCCGGGCCGCGTAAGCTGGTCTGCGGCTCTGTCGTCCGTCCACCTTCGCTCAAGGAGCACCCGTGGAACTCTTCTACGAAATCCTGCTCGTCCTGGTCTGCGTCGGCGTGCTGGCCTTCGCCGGTCTGACCGTGAAGAAGCTGTACCAGGGCCAGCGCTGACCCACCCCAAGGAAAGCTGTCGCTCATGATCGAGATCCCGTCCGACCTGCACAAGGACCTCGTCCCGCTCGTTTTCCTGCTCGGCGACTGGGCCGGTGCGGGCGTGTACGACTTCCCCGGCTCGCAGAAGTGCAACTTCGGGCAGGAGGTGGCCTTCACCCACGACGGCCGGGACTTCCTCGAGTACCGCTCCCACACCTGGGTGCTGGACGGTGACGGCAACAAGGTCCGCCCGCTGGAGTCCGAGCACGGCTTCTGGCGGATCGACGCCGACCGCAAGGTCGAGGTGACGATGACCCGCGACGACGGCGTCATCGAGATCTGGTACGGCGAGCTGGCCGACAAGAAGCCCCAGATCGACCTGGTGACGGACGCCGTCGCCCGCACGGCCGCCTCCCAGCCGTACAGCGGCGGCAAGCGGCTGTACGGGTACGTGAAGGGCGACCTGATGTGGGTCGGCGAGAAGCAGACCCCTGAGGTCCCGCTGCGCCCCTACATGTCGGCCCAGCTGAAGAAGGTCGTCACCCCGGACGACGTCGAGCGCTGGGCGAAGGCCCTGCCGGACGACCTCCCGGACGACGGCATCGCCTTCTTCAAGTAAGCGTTCCCACCCCCGTCTTCCCGATGGCCCCCGCGCACCGCGCCGGGGCCATCAGGCGTTTCGGGCGGCTCGGTATCCGCGCACTCGTTGCTGGAACGCCGTGCGGCCGGCACCACCGGTATGCGCTCGGCCACGGCGCGCACGCTGGAGCAGCCGCCGGTGTCGCTCCCCCCGCTCGACCGGCAGAGGGAGATCGGGACCGCTCTCCGCGCGGTCGACGAGAAGATCAGGGCACACGAGGAGATCATCCGGGCAAGCGTGGAACTGCGCGCGACCCTCTCCGATCTTCTGATGTCGGGCCGCCTGCCCGTCGACCCTTCGACCGCCTGACGCGCCGCGGCACTCCTACACTGGGCCTGTGGTGAGCACCGACTGGAAGAGCGACCTCAGGCAGCGCGGCTACCGGCTGACGCCGCAGCGCCAGCTTGTCCTCGAAGCCGTGGACACCCTCGAACACGCGACCCCCGACGACATCCTCGTGGAAGTGAGGAAGACGGCGTCGGGGGTCAACATCTCCACCGTCTACCGGACGCTGGAGCTGCTGGAGGAGCTGGGTCTGGTCAGCCACGCCCACCTCGGCCACGGTGCGCCGACGTACCACCTCGCCGACCGCCACCACCATCTGCACCTGGTGTGCCGGGACTGCGAGAACGTCATCGAGGCGGACACCGGGGTGGCCGCGGAGTTCACGGCCAAGCTGCGCGAGCAGTTCGGGTTCGACACCGACCTGAAGCACTTCGCGATCTTCGGCCGGTGCCGGGACTGCTCCCTGAAGGGCTCAACTACCTCGTCGTAGGCTTGCGGTATGAAGAGCCCCCTGCTGTCCCTGCCCGGCGCCGTCCCCGCCGAGGGCGTGGACGAAGGCGTCGCCGCCCACTACGGCGACCTGTTCCGTGAACAGCGCGCCCTCGCCGACGGCACCGGCTTCGTCGACCTCTCGCACCGCGGTGTCGTCACCGTCAGCGGCGAGGACCGGCTGAGCTGGCTGCACCTGCTGCTCACCCAGCACGTCAGCGAACTGCCCGCGGGCGAGGCCACCGAGGCCCTGATCCTCTCCGCGCACGGACACATCGAACACGCGCTGTACCTGGTGGACGACGGCACGACCGTCTGGGCGCACGTGGAACCCGGCACCCAGGAAGCGCTGATCGCGTACCTGGAGTCGATGAAGTTCTTCTACCGGGTGGAGGTCGCCGACCGGACCGCCGACATCGCCGTGGTCCACCTGCCCGCCGGCTCGATCACCGAGCCGCCCGCGGACGCGGTCGTCCGCGAGACGCCGTACGGCCGTGATCTGTTCCTGCCGCGCGCCGCGCTGGAGGACTTCGCCGCCGGACACGGACCGGCCGCCGGGATCCTCGCCCACGAGGCGCTGCGCGTGGAGCACCACCGGCCCCGGCTCGGCTTCGAGACCGACCACCGCACCATCCCGCACGAGCTGGGCTGGATCGACACGGCCGTCCACCTCCAGAAGGGCTGCTACCGGGGGCAGGAGACCGTGGCCCGGGTGCACAACCTGGGCAAGCCGCCCCGGCGGCTGGTCTTCCTGCACCTGGACGGCAGCGAGGTCCACCTGCCGCCGGCGGGCACGGAGCTCCGGCTCGCCGACGAGGAGCCCGACGGCCGGAAGATCGGGTTCGTCACCACGTCCGTACGCCACCACGAACTGGGACCGGTGGCCCTGGCCCTGGTCAAGCGGAACGTCCCGCTCGACGCGCGGCTCCTGGCCGGGGACACGGCCGCCGCCCAGGAAGTCGTCGTGGCGCCCTAGCACCGGACGGGCGGCCCGGGTCTCGAGAGGCCCTAGATCTCCAGCAGCACGGTGAACGGGCCGTCGTTCGTCAGCGACACGCGCATCTGCGCGCCGAAACGGCCCGTCGCCACCGTCGCGCCCAGCGCCCGCAGCCGGGCCACCACCTCGTCCACCAGGGGCTCGGCGGCCTCGCCCGGGGCCGCCGCGTTCCAGGTGGGCCGGCGGCCCTTGCGGGCGTCGCCGTACAGGGTGAACTGGCTGATCACCAGCAGCGGGGCGGCGGTGTCGCTGCACGACCTCTCGTCGTGCAGCATCCGCAGCGTCCACAGCTTGCGGGCCAGCTGGGCCGCCTTCTCCGGGGTGTCCTCATGGGTCACCCCGACCAGGACGCACAGCCCCTCGCCCTCGATCGCGCCCACCGTCTCGCCGTCCACGACGACGCTCGCGCCGTCCACTCTCTGCACCACCGCACGCATGCGGACCATCATGCCCGGTGCCCCACGCCCGGCCGCGGGGGGTCACGGCGGTCGTGGGCGGGCCGCGGCGGGCCCAATTTGGTTCCGTTACCGCCCATCTGGGGCTGTTCGGGGGCTCTCGGTCACATAGTGGCCGGTTGGGGTGGCACGATGCTGTCACACGCCGGGCGAGGGGACGGTCACCACCTGATGAGCACACCGAGTACCAGCGGGCGGCTGGGGACACCGAAGGCGTGCCGGCCGCCCGCACAGCGCGCCGACGGCACCACGGGCCCCGAGTCCCGCCCGGGCCTCCCGGGCGCGGGGTGCGCCCAGCCGCACGACCTGGCCCGGCTGAGCCTGCCCGAACTGCGCGCCCTGCGCCGCGACGCACAGCGCGACGAGGCGGACCTCAGCTACGTGCGGCGGCTGTTGCAGGGCCGGATCGACATCCTGCGCGCGGAGCTGGGCCGGCGGGGCCGGACATCGGTGCCGGCGCCCGTGGACGGCTCGGTGGTCGACCGGCTCCCGGAGATCCTCCAGGACGCCCCGGCCCGGCAGCGCTCCTCCGCCCGCCATGTCACGCTCGGCACCCCGCACAACGAGGAGTACCGGCAGCTGGCCACCGAGATGCTCGGCGAGGTCGAGCTGTCCGACCTGACGGCCCGGACCGACCCCGAACTCGCCGCCGCCATGGGCCGGCTGGTCTGCTACGAACAGGAGGTCTCCCGGCGCCGCCAGCGGCTCCAGCGCACGGCCGACGATTGCAGCGGGGAGATGACGCGCCGCTACCGGGTGGGCGAGGCCCAGATCGACGACCTGCTGATCTGACGGCGGGCGCCGGACCGCGATCGGCACCCGCCCGGCCCGCGATCGGCGGGCTCCGGTGCCGGCCGGCGTCCGGGGTGCGCGCCGGGCGGGCGAGAGGGCGCCGTCCGGTGGCCGGCGCCCTGGTGTGCCCGTCCGGGCGGCTGCGCTGCCCGGACCGTCGCGGCGGCTCCCCTCTTCCGGCGGCGCTGACTGTGCATCCGTAGCGAGCTGTTCAGTTGTGGCTGTGCGATACGGGTGTTCAGTTGTGGCTGTGCGGGATGTTCAGTTGTGGCTGTGCGCTCCGGTGGCCGTCCCCGGTCCGGGCTCCCGGCTCCCCTCCGGGAGGGAACCCGGGCGGCCAACCACTGGGAAGCTCGACCAGGTCGGGCAAGTTGGCTGCCAACTTCACTGTACTTATCTCCGCCGGGAAGCGGCTCATAACCAGCTGCCGCTGAACTGCCCAAAGTTGGCGGGAAGTTGTACGGTTCAGGGGTGGACCCGGAGCACGCCGCCGCCAGTGGGCGGACGAGGCCCCAGCGGCACCGCCCGTCCCACCGCGAGATCGCCGACGAACTGCGCCACCGGATCAGGTCCGGAGTGCTGCGCCCGGGCGAGCGCATGCCCACCCAGGCGAGGCTGGCCGACGAGTTCGGGGTCGAGCGCGGGGCCGTACGGCAGGCGCTGCGCATCCTGCAGTCGGAGCAGCTGCTCACCGGCGTTTCCAAGGGCAGCCCCGCCACCGTGGCGGTGGACCCGGGGCCCACGCGTCCCCCGGCCGGCCCGGCGGCGCCGCCGCAGCCCACCATGGTGGCCCTCGCGCCGCGGATCGCCGGCGCCTTCGCCGCCCCGCACGTGCGGATCGACGCGCTCTGCCTGACCGCCGTCTCGCTGACGATGGCGATCGGGGAGCCGCTGCGGCAGATCCACGCGGGACAGCTGGAACCGGCCAAGATCGACCTGCGGCTGCTGCTGCCCAGCCGGAACATCGACCTCGCCTTCCCGGCACCGGTGGACGCCGACGACGGCGCCCGGCTGCACCGGCGCTGGCTGTCCCAGCGCAACGCCCAGGGCCTGGTGCTGCGGCAGAACCTGCTGGCCCTGCGCGCCACCCACGGCATCGACGTGCGCATCTCCTTCCGGGCGCTGCCCTTCACGCCGCCGGTGAAGCTGTATCTGCTCAACGGGTCGGAGGCGCTGTTCGCGTACTACACGCTGGGGCGCCGCGAGCGGGAGGTCGAGCACGAGCCGATGGAGATGTACGACGCCGACGGCACCCGCTCCGTGCTGTTCGCGTTCGGGCAGCGGACCGGGCGGCGGGACGCGGCGTTCGTGGAACAGTCCCGCCTGTGGTTCGACGCGCTGTGGGAGACGATCAGTTCGGAACTGGCCCTGACCCCCTGAGGGCTGCCAACCCGGCCGAGGTGCCGACCAACTTTGCTGATGCCGTCCTGAGTTGGTCGTCCCGCGCGAACAACTCGCGCGCAACTCCCCAGAGATGGAGCAGGGGCGTAGCGTTTGGTCGTGACCCAGGAGAACATGGCGGCCAACGGTGGCGGACGGCGCACGTCGCAGCAGATCGCCGACGCCCTGCGCGACCGCATCCGGTCCGGCGCCCTGCGGGCCGGTGAGCGGCTGCCGACCCAGGCCGAGCTGGCCGGGGAGTTCGGCGTGGAGCGGGGCGCCGTACGCCAGGCCCTGCGGGCACTGCAGGAGGACGGCCTGCTCAGCAACGTCAGCAAGGGCAGCCCGCCCCGGGTCGCCGGGCCGGCCCCCGCGCAGGACGAGCCCCAGCCGACCATGGTGGCCCTCGCCCCCCGGCTGACCGAGGCCTTCGCCGCGCCGCACGTGCGCATCGACGCCGTCTGCCTGACCGCGCAGAGCCTGATACCCGCCCTCGGCGAACCGCTGCGGCTCATCCACGACGGCCGGCTGCGCCCCGGCCGGGTCGACGTCCGCGTCCTGCTGCCGTCCCGGGACATCGACCTCGCCTTCCCGGTCTCCGTCGATGCCGGCAGTGACGACGCCGCGGTCCACCAGCGCTGGCTGGCGATGCGCAACGCCCAGGGCCAGGTCCTCCAGTACAACCTCCAGGCGCTGCGCGGCACGCACGGCATCGACGTCCGGGTGACGTTCCGGGCGCTGCCGTTCACCCCGCCGGTGAAGCTGTACCTGCTCAACGGGTCGGAGGCGCTGTTCGCGTACTACACGGTCACCCGCCGCGAGGAGCCCACCGAGGACGGGACGCTGGAGATGTACGACGCGCTCGGCTCCGAGTCCCTGCTGTTCTCCTTCGAGCGGCGGGCCGGACAGCGGGACGCGGCGTTCGTGGAACAGTCGCAGAAGTGGTTCGACGCCCTCTGGGAAACCATCACCACGGACCTGACACTCTCCTAGTGACTTCTGATGCGACTTCTGACGCGACTTCTGTTGCGAGCGAGATCGAGAAGCTACGGGAACTGATCACACCGGCCCGTTTCGTGCTGTGGGACTTCGACGGACCGATCTGCCGGCTGTTCGCCACGCACCGGGCCGAACGGGTGGCCGCGGACCTGGTGGACTGGCTGGAGCGGCAGGGCCTGCGCGGGCTGCTCACCGACGCCGAGCGGGAGACCCTGGACCCGCAGGTCGTCCTGCGTGCCGTGGGCCGCCGCCGCCCGGGCAGCGACCTCGTCACGGGCCTGGAGGAACGGCTCACCCAGGAAGAACTGCGGGCCGCCGCCTCCGCGCTGCCCACCGCCTACGCGGACCCGCTGATCCACACCTGGACGGCCGTCGGCGCCCGCCTCGCCGTCACCACCAACAACTCGCCCCGGGCCGCCCGCACCTACCTCGAGTCGCGCGGGACCGCCGGCTGCTTCAGCCCTCACCTGTACGGCCGCACCGAGCACCTGCACCACCTCAAACCGGACCCGCACTGCCTCAACCGGGCCCTCAGCGCGCTGGGCGCGGCCCCCACGACGGCCCTGATGATCGGCGACTCCCTCTCGGACCTGACCGCGGCCCGCCGGGCCGGCGTCCCCTTCCTGGGCTACGCGCGCCGCGCCCAGAAGGCGAAGGCCCTGCGCGCGGCGGGCGCGGACCACGTCGTCCGCTCACTGGAACCCCTGCTGCGGCTGCTCCGCGGCGGCCGCGGCGTCCACCGCTAGCGTGCCGCCGCCGTGGCTCGCGGTGCGTTACGATGCCGCCACTGCGGGCCACCGCCCGGAACGTGTGCGTCACACCCGGCGCAGGTGAGCGGCCGACCACCCGTCGGGCCGCTCGTCCTGGGCGCGTGGACCTGGCGAACCCCCGCCGGCCCCGGCGTTCCGGCCGACGGGTCCCGGCGGCGCCGTCCCGGGGCCCGGCCCCCCCTGTCCCGCCCCTCCTGTCCCGACCTGCCTGCCCCGACCGCCTTGTCCCGGCCCTCCCTTTTACGACTTTCCCTTTTCCGACCTTCCGCACGACCTACCCGGAGCGGCCCGTGGGCGCACCGTCTGTTCCCCGTGCCGTGGCCGGCGAGCACGCCGGCAGAGTCCGGACCGATGCCCTCGTCCGGGAGTTCGTGGCCCGTGCCGTCGCGGCCGGCCGGGCGGGCCGCGGCCACCACCACCGCGATCACGTCGTCCCGCTCCCCGCCCCCCTCGCCGGGCTGCTCGGCCGCGAGCCCGGCACCCCGGTGACCGTACGGGTGCCGCGTCCGGACGCGGTGCCGGTGGTCATCCGGACCTGGCGGAGCGAGCCGGAGATCCTGCGCGCCGTGCGCAGGTCCCTGCCGAACGTGCCCGCATGCCTGGCGGCGGGGCCCGGCTACGCCGTCCACAGCCATGTGGACGGCACCGTGCTCGCCGACGCCTGCGGTCCGGGTGAACCGGTCGACGGGCCGCTGCTGCGGGAGCTGGCGGACCTGCTCGCCGCGATCACCCAGGTGCGCGGCGGCGTCCTGCCGCCCCTGCCGGCCCATTGGCCGCGCAACCACACCGACTCCCAGGGCTTCCTGCGCACCCTGGCCCATCTGGCCGACCAGCAGATCCGCCGGCCCAACCGGCGCCGCTACGGCGGCCTGTTCACCGCCCTGGGCGTGCCCGAGGACGCCCTGTCACGGTTCGCAGACGGCGTCCCCGCGCTGGCCCGGCGGCCGTACGGGCTGATCCACGGCGATCTGCACCGCGGCAACCTCGTCCGGCCGGCGGCCGGCCACCCGCCGCTGCACTGCGTGGGCTGGGAGCTGGCGAGCTACGGCGACCCGCTGCACGACCTCGCCGTCCACCTGGTGCGGATGCGCTACCCGGAGCACCAGCGGCGCGAGGCCGTCGACGCCTGGGCCGAGGCGGTGCACCGGGTACGGCCCGCCGCCACGGCCGGTCTCTCCCGGGACCTGCGGCACTACCTCGCCTTCGAGTACGCCCGGTCCCTGTACGCCGACGTCATCCGGGCCGCGTGCTCGCTGGAGGACGCCTTCGACCAGCGGCGCCTGGACGCGGCGGCGGCCACCGTCCGCGACGCGCTGCGCGCCGCCGCCGGCCCGCTGCGGCTGGGCCGGGTGCCCGAGCGGCGGGAGATCGAGCGCATCCTGTTCCGGCGGGCGGCGTCCGGAGCCGTGCCCCGGCGCCCCGCCTCCGTCCGCGCCCTGGGCTGGACCCCCGACCGGCGCGTCCCCGAACACCCCGAGTTCCCCTACCCCGCCGTCGCCGACGCGCTGTTCCTGGAGGGCGCCGCCCCCGCCGACCGGGTGTTCAAGGGTGCCGCGCACCTCACCACGGTGCTCCGGGTGCCCGGAACCGCCTTCCCCGTCGTCGTCCGCCGTGAGGCGACCGTCGTCCTGCGGCGCGAGACCGGCTTCCTCAGCGAGCACTCCGTGCTCCGGGCGATCGAGCGCTCCGGGGTACCCGTGGCCGCGCCCCGGGTGCTCGCGCTGGGCACCAGCCACGCCACGGATCCCGCCCACCGGTACGGCGGGGACGCGTTCACCGTCCACACCTACGAGGGCGCCCGCGACCTCGGCCGCCGCCCCGAGCACCCGGTGCACGGACTGCTGCCCCACGAGGCGGACTGCCTGGTCGACCAGCTGGCCGCGCTGACCGGCGTCGACTACGCCCCGACCGACCCGGTGGCCGGCGGCCCCGGCTTCTACGGCTGGCTCAGCGACCAGCTGGTCGCGCTGGTCGCGGGGCTGCCCGCGCAGTCCCAGCGGGCGGCCCGCTTCCTCGGCCTGCCGGACGCGCCCCGGCTGCGCGAGATCCTCGCCCGGCACCGGGTCACCGACCGCGCCTGCGCCCTGCTGCACGGCGACCTCAACCCCTGGAACCTGGTGCGCCGCGACGACGGCCCGCCCCTCACCCTCATCGACTGGGAGATGGCGCTGGTCGGGGACCCGCTGTACGAGCTGGTCCGGCACATGCACCTGACCCCGACCCGGCCGGAGATCCGGGACCGCATGTTCCGCCGCTGGGACGCCCGGCTGCCCGCGCGCTTCACCGAGGGCTGGCAGCGGGACTGGCGGGTGTACCGGTGGATCGAGATCGTCCGTTCGGCCTACGTCGACCTCGACCGCCTGGTCACCGGCACCGGCCTGGACGCCCCCAACGTGCGCCGCGCGGTGGACTCGTACGCCATGACGCTGACCGCGGCCATCGCCTCCCTGGGCCTGTCGGCCCGGCGGCGCGGCACCCCGCACCCGGCCTGGCCGACCGGCCCCGGCGCCCCTGCGTAGGCTCGCCCCATGGGTGAGATGGGCCTGCGTGAACGCAAGAAGCGGCAGATGTACCAGGACGTGTCGGACATCGCCGTGCGGCTTTTCCTGGAGCGGGGCTTCGAGGCGGTGCCGGTGGCGGAGGTCGCCGCGGCGGCCGGGATCTCCAAACCGACCCTGTTCCGGTACTTCCCGGCCAAGGAGGACCTGGTCCTGCACCGGATCGCGGACCACGAGGCGGAGGCCGCGCGGGTGGTCACCGGGGCGGCGGACCCGGTGGACGCGCTGCGCCGGCACTTCCTCGCCGGACTGGACCGGCGCGATCCGGTCACCGGGCTGAACGACCATCCCCAGGTGCTTGCCTTCCACACCCTGCTGTACGGGACCCCGGCCCTGGTCGCGCGGGCGTACGGCCATCTGGAGCGCTCGGAGGCGGCGCTCGCCGAGGCTCTCGGCGGTGGGCTGGACGCCCGGCTGGCGGCCGGGCAGATCATCGCCGTCCAGCGGATCCTCGCGCAGGACAACTGGCGGCGGATCGCGGCGGGGGAGCCGGTCGACGAGGTGGCGCCGGACGCCGTCCGGGCGGCGGAGCGGGCGTTCGGGCGGCTGGCCGCGGGCCTGCCGGAGCTGACCCCGACGACTGAGACTCGGTAAAAATGTAACTGAGTAACATGTGGTGCATGCCCGCCCCCTGCCGTTCTGACCGCGGGCGGGCGCTGCGACACCGGCCCAGGGGGACGCTCAGGCGCCGACGTACTCCGCCAGGTGCTCGCCGGTGCGGGTGGAGCGGGCCGCCACCAGGTCGGCGGGAGTGCCCTCGAAGACGATCCGGCCGCCGTCGTGACCCGCGCCGGGACCCAGGTCGATGATCCAGTCGGCATGCGCCATGACCGCCTGGTGGTGCTCGACGACGATGACCGACTTGCCGGAGTCCACCAGCCGGTCCAGCAGGCCCAGCAACTGCTCCACGTCGGCCGGATGCAGCCCCGTGGTCGGCTCGTCCAGGACGTAGACCCCGCCCTTGTCGGTCATGTGCGTGGCCAGCTTGAGCCGCTGCCGCTCGCCGCCGGACAGCGTGGTGAGCGGCTGGCCGAGGGTGAGGTAGCCGAGACCCACGTCGGCCATGTTCCGCAGCACCCGGTGCGCGGCCGGGGTGCGCGCGGCACCGGTGCCGAAGAACTCCTCCGCCTCCGCCACCGTCATCGCCAGCACCTCGCTGATGTCCCGGCCGGCGAGGCGGTACTCCAGCACCGAGGCGTCGAACCGCTTGCCCTCGCACTCCTCGCAGGTCGTCGCGACACCGGCCATCATCGCCAGGTCGGTGTAGACGACGCCGGCGCCGTTGCAGCCCGGGCAGGCGCCCTCGGAGTTGGCGCTGAACAGCGCCGGCTTCACGCCGTTGGCCTTGGCGAACGCCTTGCGGACCGGATCGAGCAGCCCGGTGTACGTCGCCGGGTTGCTCCGGCGCGAGCCGCGGATCGGCGCCTGGTCGACCGACACCACACCCTGCCCGGCCGGCACCGACCCGTGGACCAGTGAACTCTTCCCCGAACCGGCGACACCGGTGACGACGACCAGCACCCCGAGCGGGATGTCGACGTCCACGCCGCGCAGGTTGTGCCGCGTCGCCCCGCGGATCTCCAGGGCCCCGGCCGGCTCGCGCACCGACTCCTTCAGCGCCGCCCGGTCGTCCAGGTGCCGGCCGGTGAGCGTGCCGCTCGCCCGCAGTCCCGCCACGGTGCCCTCGAAACAGACGGTCCCACCCGCCGTACCGGCACCCGGACCGAGGTCCACCACATGGTCGGCGATCGCGATGACCTCCGGCTTGTGCTCCACCACCAGCACCGTGTTGCCCTTGTCCCGCAGCCGCAGCAGCAGATCGTTCATCCGCCGGATGTCATGCGGGTGCAGGCCGGCCGTCGGCTCGTCGAAGACGTACGTGACATCGGTGAGCGAGGAACCCAGGTGGCGGATCATCTTCGTACGCTGCGCCTCGCCGCCCGAGAGCGTGCCCGCGGGCCGGTCCAGCGAGAGATAGCCGAGGCCGATCTCCACGAACGAGTCCAGGGTCTCGCCCAGCGACTTCAGCAGCGGCGCCACCGACGGCTCGGCCAGCTCGCGCACCCACCCGGCCAGGTCGCTGATCTGCATCGCGCAGGCGTCGGCGATGCTGATGCCCCGGATCTTCGAGGAGCGGGCCGCCTCGCTGAGCCGGGTGCCGTCGCAGTCGGGGCAGGTGGTGAAGGCGACCGCCCGGTCCACGAACTCCCGGATGTGCGGCTGCATCGCCTCCCGGTCCTTGGCGAGCATCGACTTCCGGATCCGCGGGACGAGCCCCTCGTACGTCATGTTGATGCCGGCGATCTTCATCCGGGTCGGCTCGCGGTACAGGAAGTCGTGCAGCTCACGCTCGGTGAACGCGCGGATCGGCTTGTCGGGCGGGTACAGGCCGGACTCGGTGTAGAGGCGGTGGTTCCAGCCGCCGGACTTGTAACCGGGAACGGTGAGCGCGCCCTCGCCGAGCGACCTGTCCTCGTCGTACAGCTGGGTCAGGTCGATGTCGGTGACCGAGCCCCGGCCCTCGCAGCGCGGGCACATACCGCCGGTGACGCTGAACTCCCGCCGCTCCTTCACCGTCCGCCCGCCGCGCTCCACCGTGACCGCGCCCGCCCCGCTGATCGAGGCGACGTTGAAGGAGAACGCCTTGGGCGAGCCGATGTGCGGTGTGCCGAGCCGGCTGAACAGGATCCGCAGCATCGCGTGCGCGTCGGTGGCGGTGCCGACGGTGGAGCGCGGGTCCGCCCCCAGGCGCTGCTGGTCGACGATGATCGCGGTGGTCAGCCCGTCGAGGACGTCGACGTCGGGCCGTGCCAGCGTCGGCATGAAGCCCTGGACGAAGGCGCTGTACGTCTCGTTGATCAGCCGCTGCGACTCCGCGGCGATGGTGTCGAACACCAGCGAGCTCTTGCCCGACCCGGACACGCCCGTGAACACCGTCAGCCGGCGCTTGGGGATCTCGACGCCGACGTCCCGGAGGTTGTTCTCGCGCGCGCCGTGCACGCGGATCAGCTCGTGGCTGTCGGCGGCGTGCGGGACGCCCGCCCGCGCGTCCGTCATCGTGCCCATGCTCATCGTCTCTCCGTCCGTCGGGCCGCCCCGACACGCTAACGGCGCCCCTGCCCTCACCGCTTCTCGATTCCTGACCGATCCGGTCGGCAGGAGGGGCGCGGTGAGGGGTGCCGGCCGACACGGCACACTTTTGCAAGCAGGTGCTTGCAAAAGTTAGCGCGAGTGGGGCAAGGTGGAGGCATGGCATCGCTGAACGTCGGCAACCTCGGTGAGTACCTGCGCGAACAGCGGCGGAACGCCCAGCTGTCGCTGCGGCAGCTCGCCGACGCCGCCGGGGTGTCCAATCCCTACCTCAGCCAGATCGAGCGCGGGCTGCGCAAGCCCAGCGCGGAGGTGCTCCAGCAGGTCGCCAAGGCCCTGCGCATCTCCGCCGAGACGCTCTACGTCCGCGCCGGCATCCTCGACGCCGAGCGGGACGGGGAGGAACGCCTGCGGGAGGGCGCGACCCGCGCCGTCATCCTCGCCGACCCCTCGCTCGACGAGCGGCAGAAGCAGGTGCTGCTCCAGATCTACGAATCCTTCCGCAAGGAGAACGGATTCGGGGGCGGCCGGCCCGCCGGGGACGAGGAGACCGGCTCGGGCGCCCACGCGGCCGGCGCGGGCGATGCCACCGGAAGTGACACAGACACCGGTCCACGGCGGACGGCCGGGTAACGCCGGACCAGGGCTCCGGACGCCCGCCGCGGACCACACCAACCCAGTCGAACGCGAATCCGATCCGGGAGGACCCTTCACCATGGCCATCACCGACGACCTGCGCAAGACCCTCAGCGACCCCACTCCGCTCTACTTCGCCGCCGGTACCGCCAACCTGGCGCTCCAGCAGGCCAAGAAGGTGCCGGCCCTGGTCGAGCAGCTGCGCGCCGAGGCCCCGGCCCGCATCGACGCCGTGCGCAACACCGACCCGAAGGCCGTCCAGGAGAGGGCCGCCGCCCGCGCCAAGGAGGCGCAGGAGACCTTGCAGACCCGGGTCAACGAGTTCATCGGTTCCATCGACGTGAAGAAGTTCGGCGAGACCGCCCAGGACCTCGCGCTGCGCGGTGTCGGCGTCGCCGCCGAGTACGCCGTCAAGGCCCGTGAGACGTACGAGAAGGTCGCCGAGCACGGCGAGCAGGCCGTGAAGACCTGGCGCGGCGAGGCCGCCGAGGAGATCGAGGAACTGGCGATCGCCGTCGAGGGCAAGGCCGAGCCGGGCGACATCCGCGTCGACGAGCCCAAGCCGTCGGCCGTGCCGACCGTCGCCCCCGCGCCGGTGGTCACGCCGGCCGAGACGGTGACCACGCCGGCACCGGCTGAGGCGGCACCGGCCGAGGCGACCGCCCTGTCCGCCGAGGACAAGCCGGCGGCGCGGAAGACCCCGGCCGCCCGCAAGACCGGCACCACCACCACGAAGAAGGCCACCCCGCCGGCCAAGTGACCACGGCCGGCGTGCGCGTCCGGGCCGGGCACCTGTGGGGTGTCCGGCCCGTTCTCTGGGTACGGTGGCGGCGTAGCAGGATCGGGAAATCAACGGGTGGTGGGCGCATGCTGATGTTGGGCTTCGCGGGCTTCATGGGCATCTTGAAGATCGTCCTGATGGCCCTGGCCGCGTTCGGGCTGTTCGACGCGGCGTTCCGCCGCGAGGACGCCTTCCGTGCGGCCGACAAGCAGAACAAGGTCTTCTGGCTGATCATCCTCGGCATCGCGCTGGTGGTCAGCTACCTGTTCACGATCCTGTCCATCCTGCCGATCGCCGGCGCCGTCGCCGCCATCGTGTACCTGGTGGACGTGCGCCCCGCCCTCCAGCAGGTCGGCGGCGGCCGCCGCGGCTGGGGCCGCCGCGGCGGCGGCAGCAGCAGCGACGGCCCGTACGGCCCGTACAACGGCGGCCGGTAGCGGGAGGGCCGGGCGGGCGGCTGCCGGCGGGTGGTGGCTTCCGCAGGGCCGGGCCTGTGCTGTCTCGGCCGGGCTCTCGCTGACGCGCCGGGGTCTCGCCGTGCGCCTTCTTGCGGGACGGGATCCGTCCGTCCGCCGAGGGCGCACCGCTGCCCGTTCGCTGAGCGGCACGGGGGTTCGGCCGCCTTCCGACGGGTACGGGATCCACCCGTCCCGTGGCGGCCTTCCGACCGGTACGGGATCCGTGTGAACCGCTCGACGCCGCACGACGCCGGTGGCGGGCCCCGTGGTGGCCACGGCGGGGCTTGCGTCAGGTGGTGCGGTCCAGCAGGACCACCGCGACGTCGTCGGTCAGCTCGCCCCCGTTGAGGTCGCGGACCTCGCTGACCGCGGCCCGCAGCAGTTCCTCACCCCGCAGCCCCTCGGTGAGCTGGCGGCGGATCATGTCCACCATGCCGTCCTGCCCGAGGCGGTCCCCGTCCGGGCCGACCCGGCCCTCGATCAGGCCGTCGGTGTAGAGCATCAGGCTCCACTCGGCGCCCAGCTCCACCTGCATCCGCGGCCAGCGGGCGCCGGGGAGCAGTCCGAGGGCGGGGCCGTTGTTCTCGTACGGCAGCAGCCGGGCGGGCCGGCCGGGGCGGGCGATCAGCGGGGCCGGATGTCCGGCCAGGCACAGGCCCGCGCGGCGGCCGTCGGGGGCGATGTCCACCGTGCACACCGTCGCGAAGATCTCCTCGTCGGCGCGCTCGTGCTCGAGCACCTGCTGGAGTGTGTTCAGCAGCTGGTCCCCGCACAGCCCGGCCAGGGTCAGCGCCCGCCAGGCGATGCGCAGCTCCACACCGAGCGCGGCCTCGTCCGGGCCGTGCCCGCAGACGTCGCCGATCATGGCGTGGACGGTGCCGTCGGGGGTGCGGACGGCGTCGTAGAAGTCGCCGCCGAGCAGGGCCCGGGAGCGGCCGGGGCGGTAGCGGGCGGCGAAGCGCAGCCCGGAGCCGTCCAGCAGCGGGGTCGGCAGCAGGCCGCGTTCCAGGCGGCGGTTCTCCTGGGCGCGCAGCTTGCCCTCGGCGAGCCGCCGCTCGGTGGTGTCGGACCGTTTGCGCTCCACCGCGTAGCGGATGGCTCGGCTGAGCAGCCGGCCGTCCAGCTCGTCCCGGAACAGGTAGTCCTGGGCGCCCACGCGCACGGCCTCGGCGCCGCGCTCGGCGTCGCCGGAGGCGGTCAGCGCGAGTACGGCGTGCCGGGGCGCGAGCTGGAGCACGTGCCGCAGCACGGCCAGCTCGTCGTCGGCGTCGCTGCCGCCCGGTGCCGGGAGCGCCAGGTCCAGCAGGATGCAGTGGACGTCGTCGGTGAGCAGCCGACCGGCCTCGGTGAGGTTGCGGGCGGTGCGGACGCGGATCGGCTTGCCTGCCGGGTCCAGCAGGTCGGGCACGATCGGCATACCGGCCGGATCGTCCTCGATCAGCAGCAGGGTGAGAGTGGCGCCGGTGCTGTGCACGGGCGTGGCGTCGCGGTGGGCCTCTTCCTTGAGGGGGCCGCCGACCGTGCGGGCGGCCTGCGCCTGACCACTCTCCACGGCCGGGATCGCTCTCTGCCGCGGTACGGGTACGGGCATCGTCCTGGGTTCCTTCCCTCCCCCCGAGGGCACGGCGGCGTCGAGGGTCTCGACCCACCGACGGGTGACCCTAGCGGCTGCCACCGCCCGGGCGGAATGGTGTGAGCCGCGTCGCTCCGCCCCCTGCGGCTGTCATATGCCGCTTTCCCTACCGCAGTTGGACACCATCGCGGCGGGCGGGGGATGACGAAGCTCACGTCCTGTACCGGTTTGGGCGGGGGTTGGGCGTGCGGTGGGTCACATGACGTACGTCACCGGGCAGATGGCCCGCGCGCGGGGCCCGTCACGCGTCCGGCCGGCCGTGCGCGGGGTCCGGCCGGCCGTGCGCCCGGTCCGTGGCGTTCGGCCGTACGACCCCGAGGATCGGCATCGAGCCGGCGCCCGCGATCGTCACCGTGCGCCCGGGACGCGGGGCGTGGATGATCCTGCCGCCGCCGATGTACATCGCGACATGGCTGGCGTCGTCGAAATAGATGATGAGGTCACCGGGGCGCATGTCCTTGACGTCGACGTGCGGGAGCTGTTCCCACTGCTCCTGAGAGGTCCGCGGGACGGGGTGCCCGGCCGCGGCCCAGGCCTGGGAGGTCAGGCCCGAGCAGTCGAAGGAGTCCGGGCCCTCGGCGCCCCACACGTACGGCTTGCCGAGCTGGGCGGTGGCGTACCGCACGGCCTCGCCGCCCTGGACGGACGTCCTGCCGTCGGCCCGGTCGAGGACGCCGGTGTCCAGCCAGGCCGTCTGCGCCTCGGCGGCGGCCTCCCGTTCCAGCTGGGCCAGCCGCTCCTTCTCCTTCTTCTCCAGCCGGGACTGCAGCTTCTCGGCCGTGTCGATCTGCCTGCGGATCTTCCGCTGGGCGGCGGCCCGGGCCTTGCGGTCGGCCTCCAGTTCCTTCCAGCGGGCGGCGGCGTCGTCGGCGTAGTCCTGCAAGTCCTGCTGCGCGGCGGCCACTTCGGCGATCAGCGTCTTCGTCGCCTGCTGGCCCTGGAGCACCCGGCCGGCGCCGTCCAGGAACTGGCCCGGGTCGTCGCTGAGCAGGAACTGCGCCGTGGGTGACAGGCCGCCGGTGCGGTACTGATCCCGGGCCGCCGCGCCGGCCCGGTCCTTCAGCTCCGCAAGCCGCTGCCGCCCCTGGGTGATCTTCTTCGTCAGGGCGGCGATCTCGGCGGACTGCTTCTTCGCCTTCTCCTCGGCGCCGTTGTAGGCGTCGGTGGCGACGGCCGCGTCGTGGTAGAGCCGGTCGAGCTTCTCGCGGACCTCTTCAAGATGCTTGTCGGGCGGGGGAGTCGCTGTCGGTGCGGGGGCCGGAACGGGGAGGGGAGCGGGTGCCGCGAACGCCGTGCCGGGTGCCGCCAGAACGGTCACCGCGCAGATCACGGTCAGGGCGGCGGTGAGCAGGCCGCGCTTGCCCGTACCCATACCTGGTCCCCCCAGCTGATTTACCGTCAGTAACTTGGGCCGTCCGGGGGATCGTGCCACGGTCGCGCGCAAAACGACAGAGGCCGTCCGAAACCGGATGCCCCCGGCCCGGGGCCGCTCCGCTCACGCCGCCCGTACCGCGATCCCTCCGCCATGTGACGAACGGGGCTGGGAAACCGTTCCCTCGGCCGGCACCGCTCAGCGGACCGGCGCCAACGCCTGCCAGGAAACGGTGACTTCACCCTGCCGCCGGCGGGCCGGCGGATCCACGACGGGCCAGTCCGCCGCCAGGTCCCGTACCGCGCGCAGCCAGCGCTGCCGGGCGCCGTAGGAGGCGTAGGGCGCGGCGGCGGCCCAGGCGCGGTCGAAGTCGCGCAGGAAGGCGTGCACCGGCTCGCCGGGGACGTTGCGGTGGATCAGCGCCTTCGGGAGGCGTTCGGCGAGGTCGGAGGGGCGGTCCAGGGAACCCAGCCGGGTGGCGAAGGTGACGGTGCGGGGGCCCTCCGGGCCGAGCGCCACCCACACGTGCCGTCGGCCGATCTCGTCGCAGGTCCCCTCGACCAGCAGCCCGCCGCGCGAGCCGCCGCCGGCCGGGGCGAGCCGGGCGCACAGTCGCTCCCACACCGCGGCGACCTGGTCCTCGTCGTACTGCCGCAGCACGTTCGCGGCCCGGATCAGCACCGGGCGCCCGGGCACGGGGATCTCGAAGCCGCCGTGCCGGAAGGCCAGCCCCTCCCGCTCGTACGGCTCGGCCGCCGCCACGCGCTCGGGTTCGATCTCGACGCCGACCACGCGCGCGCGGGGTGCGACGGTGCGCAGCCGGCCGAGGAGCTCGACGGCGGTCCAGGGTGCCGCGCCGTAGCCGAGGTCGACCGCCACGGGATCCGCGGCGCGGCGCAGCTCGGCGCCGTGCACGGCCGCGATCCAGCGATCCATGCGGCGCAGCCGGTTGGGGTTGGTCGTCCCGCGCGTCACCGTTCCCACGACGGGGGAGCCACCGGTCGAGCGGAGCCGGGAGTGGGGGAGGGGCGTGGCGCGGGCAGGCATACCTACGAGGGTAAGAGGGCGGGGGCCCGGACCCGGTCACCGCGGAGGGGGGCGAAGCGCAGAGGGGCGCGAAGCTCCGCCCACACTCACCGCTCCCGAACGGTTGATCCCCTTCAGGCAATGATTCGGCAAAGCCGCTTGATCGGGAAATGGTCGGGCCCCTGCCCGCTGTTGCACTCCGTGGAGGGCGGCGGCGGCCCTCCGGCAGGCATGCCCACAGCGAGGAGGAACGCCACGTGAGCCAGTACGTCAGCAGGCTCGGGCGACGCTCCCCGTCAGCCGCCACCCGGCTCCGGCTGCACCGGCGCCCCCGCCGCGTCGCCATGCTCTCCGTGCACACCTCCCCCCTCCACCAGCCCGGCACCGGCGACGCCGGCGGCATGAACGTCTACATCGTGGAGCTGGCCCAGCGGCTCGCCGCGATCAACATCGAGGTCGAGATCTTCACCCGGGCCACGGCCGGCGGACTGCCCCCCGCGGTCGAGCTGGCTCCCGGCGTCCTGGTCCGGCACGTCGACGCGGGCCCCTACGAGGGCCTCGCCAAGGAGGACCTCCCGGCCCAGCTGTGCGCCTTCACGCACGGCGTGATGCAGGCGTGGGCCGGCCACCGTCCGGGCCACTACGACCTCGTCCACTCCCACTACTGGCTCTCCGGCCACGTCGGCTGGCTCGCCGCCCAGCGCTGGGGCGTCCCCCTGGTGCACGCCATGCACACCATGGCCAAGGTCAAGAACGCCAGCCTGGCCGACGGCGACACCCCCGAGCCCGCCGCCCGGGTCATCGGCGAGACGCAGATCGTGGCCGCCGCCGACCGGCTCGTCGCCAACACCGAGGAGGAGGCCGGCGAGCTGCTGCGGCACTACGCGGCCGACCCCGCCAAGGTCGCCGTGGTCCACCCCGGGGTGAACCTGGACCGCTTCCGCGCCGCCGACGGCCGGGCCGCCGCCCGCGCCCGCCTCGGCCTGCCCCCGGACGCGCTGATCCCGCTCTTCGCCGGCCGCATACAGCCCCTGAAGGCGCCGGACATCCTCCTGCGCGCCGTGGCCCTCCTGCTGGAGGAGCGCCCGGAGCTGCGCTCGCGCATCCTCGTCCCGGTCGTCGGTGGCCCCAGCGGCAGCGGGCTCGCCAGGCCGGAGGGCCTGCACAAGCTCGCCGCCCGGCTGGGCATCGCGGACGTCGTGCGGTTCGTCCCGCCGGTCGGGCAGGAGCGGCTGGCGGACTGGTTCCGGGCCGCGTCCGTCCTCGTCATGCCGTCCTACAGCGAGTCCTTCGGCCTGGTCGCCATCGAGGCGCAGGCGGCCGCGACCCCCGTGATCGCGGCCTCGGTCGGCGGGCTGCCCGTGGCCGTGCGCGACGGCGAGACCGGCTTCCTCGTCCAGGGCCACAACCCGGCCGACTACGCGCGCGTGCTGCGCCGCTTCGCCGACGAGCCGGCCCTGACTCCGCGCCTGGGCGAGGCCGCCGCCCGGCACGCCCAGTCCTTCGGCTGGGACAGGGCGGCCGCCGCCACCGCCGACGTCTACACGGCCGCGACCCAGTCCCACCGCCGTCACGTACGCTCGCACCATGGGTGATGTCGAGAAGGCCGGACAGGTTCTGGAGGCCGTCTTCAAGGACGCCGGACTGGAGTGGGAGAACCCCGAGCCGGGGAACTACGTCGTCACACTCCCCGGCAGCCGCAAGCTCTCCACGACGGTCGCCTTCCTCGTCGGCCGCCACTCCCTCTCCCTCAACGCCTTCGTCATCCGCCACCCCGACGAGAACGAGCCGGCCGTGCACCGCTGGCTCCTGGAGCGCAATCTCCGCCTGTACGGCGTCAGTTACGCCGTGGACCGCCTCGGCGACATCTACGTCACCGCGCGCCTCCCCCTCGCCTCCGTCACCCCCGACGACGTCGACCGCCTCCTCGGCCAGACCCTGGAGGCCGCCGACGGCGCCTTCAACACCCTCCTGGAACTGGGCTTCGCCTCCTCCATCCGCAAGGAGTACGCCTGGCGGGTGTCCCGCGGCGAGTCCACGCGGAACCTGGACGCGTTCAAGCACCTGATCGAGCGTCCGACGGACTGACCGGCGGCCGGAGCGTCAGGAGGAGGCCGACCGGAGGGACGGGTCCGGACGCGGGCTCAGGACGGGTCCGGCCGGGGCCGGTCGGTGCCGCCGCTGTGGTCGAGTTCGTCGGTGAAGGCCGCGGGGTGGTGGCCGTGGCGCCGCGCCCCGAACGGGAGCCGTGGTCCGAGGGCGCGGCGAGTGCCACGCCGAGGGCGGCCAGGGCCGCGGCGCCCGCGACGGCGACCGAGAACCGTCTGAGCGGCAGCGAGCGGGTGTGGCTGGATGCACCGCGCGGAGGTGGCGGTTCCTGTGCTCTCTGTGTGTCATCCATGTCCGGAGACCAAGCAGCGGTGATCGGCGGACGGGCGGCTTCGGCCCGTTCCCCGGGGTCCCGTACGACCCCTTCCCTTCCGAGGCGCAGCGGTGGCATGCTCACGGCCGACGCATTCCTGAACCTTGTTCATATTCATGAATTCGACGGATGGTGGACATGAACGGCGACGCACACCTCACCAGAAGGACCCTCCTCGCCGGCGCCACCGCCGTGGCCCTGGGCGCCGCGACCGGTACCGCCCACGCGGCCGAAGTCCCGCCGCTCTGGCAGGAGTTCCGGCGCACCCCGTTCACCCACCCGCAGATCCCCTACGTCGGCCGCTCCGGCTGCCGCGCCGGCGCCACCCGCCTTCCCCGTCCCCCGGTCGTCGCCGACGTCACCGCCTTCGGCGCCGTGGCCGACGGCACCGCGGACTGCGCCCCCGCGATCAACCGCGCCCTGGCCGCCGCCGCGAGGGCCGGCGGCGGCACGGTCACCGTCCCACCCGGCACCTACCGCGTCGACGACGTCATCCGCATCGCTCACTCCGGCGTCGTCCTGCGCGGCGCGGGCAGCGGCCGGACGACCCTGTACGCGACGCGGAACCTCACCGAACTGATCGGCGTCTACGGCTCCCGCTACGGCGGCGACAAGTCATCCTGGTCCTGGGCGGGCGGCCTTATCTGGCTGGCCCCCGAGGCCCGCTGGCAGTCCCTGACCGCCGCCATCAGGGCCCGGGCCTGGCCCTTCGAAGGCTGGACCGGCAACACGCGCGACGAGTGGACCACCCTCACGACCGTCGCACCGGCGCGCCAGGGCTCCTGGACGATCACGGTCGCCGACGCCCGGGCACTGCACCCCGGCCGGCTCGTCCTCCTCCGCCTCGCCGACGACCCCGCCCACACCCTCCTCCAGCACATGGCGGGCGGCGGCCCGGGCCCGGCGTCGTACTCCTGGGAGGACAAGACGAAACTGACGTCCTACGTCCCCTACGAATGGCCCGTCCGCATCACCCGCGTCCACGGCCGCCGCGTCACCCTCGAACGCCCCCTCCCGCTCGACGTCCGCCCCGAATGGGACCCCCGGCTGACCACGCACGTCCCCGAACTGACCGGCTCCGGTGTCGAGGGCCTGACCCTGGAGGCCGTGCAGACCGCGCAGTCACCGCATCTCCTCGACAAGGGCTACAACGGCGTCGTCCTCCAGTGCGCCTACGACTGCTGGGTGGACGACGTCACCGTCCGGCACGTCGACAACGGCTTCGGCCTGGTCGCCGCCTCCGCCTGCACCCTGCGCCGCACCCGGGTCGCCGGCCGCGGCGCGCACCACCCGTACTTCTGCCGCGAGGGTTCCCACGACAACCTGATCGAGGACTTCACCATCGAGGAACGCACGGTCCCCGCACCCCCGGACACCCAACTGCACGGCATCAACGTCGAGGGCCTGTCCTCCCACAACGTCTGGTCGCGCGGCGACATGCGGATGGGCACCTTCGACAGCCACCGCGGCCTGCCCTTCGCCAACGTCCGCACCGACATCACCGTGAACAACAACGGCCGGCACGGCGGGGACGCCAGCGCCGGGCCCCTGTTCGGCGCCCGCTTCACCCACTGGAACATCCGGGTCACCAACGACCGCGCCGGCCTGGTGAGGATCGACGGCCTGGCCCCCTGGTCGGCGACCGTCGGACTGAACGAGGTCCGCGAGTTCGACCAGATCGACATCCCCGACTTCACCGGCGACCCGCACGCCCGCCTGGAGTCGTACGGAACGACGGACGCCGTGCGCCCGCGCAACCTGTACGAGGCTCAGCGCGCGCTGCGGTAACGCCCCGGCGTCACCCCGACCAGCCGCCTGAAGTGCCGGGTGAGATGGGCCTGGTCGTGGAACCCGGTCACCGGCGCCACCTCGCCCGGCGCCAGCCCGTCCAGCAGCAGCCGGCGGGCCCGGCCGACCCGGCGGGACATCAGGTACTGGTGCGGGGGGATGCCGTACGCACCGCTGAACGCCCGCACCAGATGCGCCGGATGGGCGTGCAGCAGCCGCGCGGCCTCCGCCAGCGCGATCCCGTCGACGACCCGGGCGTCCAGCAACTCCCGCAGCCGGACGGCGAGTACCGGGTCACGGTGCCGGCGCGGCACGTCCGCCCGGTGCCGCAGGTGGTCCCGCAGCCGCTCCCCGACGAGCGTCAGCCGGCTCTCCGCCTCCAACTCGTCCCCGGGCCGGGCGAGAGCGGCGTGCAACTGCCCGACCCGCAGCCGCAGTACCGGATCCCGGAGGTCCGGCCCGTCGACGGCCGCACCGATGAACTCGTCCCCGAGCCGGCTGCTGTCGAGGTAGACGACCCGCTTGCGGAACCCGCCCGGCGTGGCCGGCGAACCGTTGTGCGGCACATGCGGCGGCAGCAGCGACACGGTGTCGTGCGGGGTGCCGTGCTCCTGCCGGTCGAGGTCGTACCGTACGGCCCCGTCGTCCACGATGAGCAGCGTCCAGGCGTCGTGGACGTGCATCGGATAGGCGTACTCGGTGAAGTGGGCGTGGAAGACCTCGGTGACCCCCGGGACACGGGGGCGCCACGCGGTGACTTCCTGCCGGACGGACATGCAAAGAACGTACAAGACGAGGGCGTACGGCGGTCGGCAGTCTCGTCCCATGAGCACTGAACCCCGCCGCCACGACACGAAGATCGCCGTACTGCTCCGCACGGACCTGGCCCCCTGGCAACGGCTGAACGTCACCGCGTTCCTGGTCAGCGGTCTGGGCGCGGTGGCCCCGGAGGTGATCGGCGAGCCCTACGAGGACGCGGACGGGGTCGCGTACCTCCCCATGTTCGGACAGCCCGTGCTGATCTTCGAGGGCACCGAGGAGACCCTGCGGGCGGCCCACGGCAGGGCGCTGAGCCGCGCCCTGCCCCGGGCGGTGTTCACGGCCGACCTGTTCACCACCGGCGACGACCACGACAACCGGGCGGCGGTGCGGGCCGTGTCCACCGCCGGCCTGGATCTGGTCGGGCTGGCGGTGTACGGCCCGCGCAACGGCGTCGACAAGGTGCTGAAGGGCGCGCGCATGCACCCGTGACTCCGCGCCCGGTCTCAGCCGAACATGCCGGGCACGTAGTCACCGGCCGGCTGCCGCACGATGACGTTGACGCGGTTGTAGGCGTTGATCACGGCGATCAGCGCGATCAGTGCGGCGAGCTGGTCCTCGTCGTAGTGCTTGGCCGCGTTCGCCCAGGCCTCGTCCGTGACGCCGCCGGCCGCGTCGGCGATCCGGGTGCCCTGCTCGGCCAGCTCCAGCGCGGCCCGCTCCGCCTCGGTGAACACCGTCGCCTCCCGCCAGACCGCGACCATGTTCAGCCGGGTGGCGCTCTCCCCGGCAGCGTCGGCGTCCTTGGTGTGCATGTCCGTGCAGAACGCGCACCCGTTGATCTGGCTGGCCCGGATCTTCACCAGCTCCTGCGTGGCGGCCGGCAACGCCGACTCCGTGATCACCTTGCCCGCCGTGTTGAAGTGCTTGAACAGCTTCCCGGCCAGCGGGTTGTTCAGAAGGTCGAGCCGAGCTTCCATGATCTGCTCCTACGTGGTCGATGCGGCTTGCACCTCATTGACGGCCACGCCTTGCGGGATGTGACATGGGGACGTGTGGCCCGCGTCACGTGCGGTGCGGCCCGTCTCCCACTCAGGCCGTACGGACCTCCACCTCCGTGTCGGTCCGCATGACGCCCGGTGCCGGCCGTTGTGCCGGCAGGCTTCGCATCACCACCGCGTACCCGATCCCGGCCACCGTGCCGACCACCGCGCACATGCCCCACAGCCACTGCGCGCCGAGGCGGTCGATGACCGTGCCGGACATCAGGGGCGCGACCAGCGCGGCGACGGACCAGGAGAGGCTGTACACCCCCTGGTAGCGGCCCCGGCCGTGGACGGGGGAGAGGCGGACGACCAGGCCGGTCTGGGTGGGGGCGTTGACGATCTCGGCCAGGGTCCACACGCAGACGGTCAGCATGAAGGCACCGACCGAACCGGCGAGGACGGTGAGCCCGAAGCCGTATCCGGCGAGCAGCGAGGAGGCGACCAGCAGGGTGCGTGGGTCGCGGTGTTCGATGAAGCGGGTGACGGGGATCTGGAGAACCACGATCAGGATGCCGTTGACGGCCACGGCGCTGCCGTAGTCGGCGGGGGAGAACCCGGCCCGGCCCATCGCCACCGGCAGTCCGACCGAGCCCTGCTGGAAGACCAGGGCGACGAGGAAGGACAGCCCGACGACGGCCATGTACCGCCCGTCCCGCAGCACCGTGCGCAGGCCGACGTCCGCCGCCCCCGCCTGCCGGGCCGGAGCCGCGGGCCGGGACTCCGGCACCCGGATGAAGACGACGACCGCGCAGGCCAGGGTCATCCCGGCCTCGATCAGGAACCCGGTGAGATAGCTGACCTCGGCGATGAACCCGGCGGCCATCGAGGAGACGGCGAAGCCCAGGTTGATGGCCCAGTAGTTGAGGGAGAACGCCCGCACCCGGTCCTCGGGGCGGACGATGTCGGCCATCATCGCCTGCACGGCCGGCCGGGAGGCGTTGGAGGCCATGCCGACGAGGAAGGCGACGCCGGCGATGGCGACCGGGTCGGTCACGAAGCCCAGCAGGGCGACGGAGGCCGCCGTGGCGGTCTGGGCGATGAGCATGGTGGGCCGCCTGCCGAACCGGTCGGCCATGACCCCGCCGCCCAGCGAGGAGACGACTCCCCCGAGCCCGTGCAGCGAGGCCACGAGACCGGCGTACGACGCGGAGTAGCCCCGGTCGAGGGTGAGGTAGAGGGCCATGAACGTGGCGACGAACGCGCCCAGCCGGTTCACGAGCGTGCTGGTCCACAGCCACCAGAAGGCGGGAGGGAGTCCGGAGACGGACTCCCGGGCAGCACGTCTCAGACCGGTTGGTGACATTCGCGATCCCCCGCACAAGTAAGTGGCCCGACTGGCATGCGCACCTTACCGAAGCGGCTCACGGTGACGCCAGCCGTTTAACGGGGCGCGGGGACGGCCGGGGTGGGAGGAGGGGGACTGCTCGGGCCCGGGGCGTGCCTCGCCCAGCTCGCGGGACGCGTCCGGCGTCAGTTCGCGGGGCGGGTCGGACGTGCCGGCACCGCTGCTGCCCTCACGGTCGCCGCCGCTCCCGCGGGACCCGCCGCCGGGGTCTCGCCGCAGGCACCATGGGCACCTCGCGCCCCACGAGTCCCACGACCGAGCCCCGCGCGTCCCGTACGCCCCGCACGGTCCGTACGTCCCCCGGCCGCCCCGCTCCGGGCGGCCTCCCGCAGTGGCCCGGCCGGATGGGACCCGCCGCGCGCCGTCCGCTCGAAGCGGCTGGGAAAGGGGAACTTCCGCTCCAGGAACGCCCCGACGGCCGTGCGGACCGCCGCCCGGTCCGCCGGGTCGGTGTCCACGTCGTTGAGGCAGAAGAAGTCGACGTCCTCGCCGGCCGTCAGCCGGGCCAGGCGGCGCCGCATGTCCGGTGTGCCCAGCTGCACGTACCGGAAGCGGTAGTCGGCCGGGACCGCCCGGCCCGTCGCGATCGCCCAGTGGTGGTGCAGCGTCGACGCCGGAGCAACGTCGGCGGTGGAACGGAACCGGGAGTACGACGTCCGCTCCAGCTCCTCGATGCCGAGACCCTCCATCTCCCTCATCACCGACAGCAGTTGAGGGTGCGGGGTGTGCAGCGACTTGTGTGTGGCGTACCGGCCGTGGAAGCGCCGGATCACCTCGCGCGCGTTCTTCCCCGCGGAGTTCGGCGCCGGCTCCAGCGGATGCGGGGCCCCGGCGCCCAGCTTCAGCGGAGACAGCGGGATGCGGGCGATGCCGTTGCCGTGGAAGAAGTGCCCCGCGCCCACCGGGCGGTTGATGAAGACGTCGTCGTTGAAGTACAGGTAGTGCTCGGACAGGCCGGGTATGCGGTGCAGCCGGCTCTCGATCGCGTGCGAGTTGAAGACGGGCAGCGCGTCGGCCGGGAGGATGTCCCGGTGGTCGACGACGGTCAGGCCCGCCGCCTCCGGGTCCAGCCAGGAGGGGATCTGGGAGTCGGTCACCAGGTAGACGTGCCGGACGAACCCGGCGTACATCTCCAGCGAGCGCAGCGCGTACCTCAGTTCGTCATGGCTGGTGTAACGGGACGCGCCGGTCTCGCGGGCGGCGATGGCGCTGTCGGCGAGCACTTGGTGCGCGCGGCGCTTCACGGCCATCGCCGGGTCGTCCCCGTCGACCCACGTGTACACGACGTCGACGGGGAAGCACACCTCGTCGATGCCCGGCTCGGCGAACGCCGCGAACGTCGGCACACCGCGCCGCGGCCCGGCGGTGCCCACGGCCGCGTTCAGGTCCGCGGTCACCGTGGCGGGCTGCCGTGCCGTGTCCGGCAGTACCTCGGACACGGCGTTGCGGCGCGGTGCGACCAGCGCCGGACCGAAATCGTCCGCCAGCCTGCTGCCGGGCACGGTGAGATGCCCCGGATCCCCGCCCAGCTCCCGGCCGTACCGCCAGAACTCCAGCTCGCAGCCCGTCTCCAGCCCGGTGAGCACCTGCCCGCCCGGGCCGAGGCGCACCACACCGGTACGCAGCACCGGCGCCCGCCGCAGCACCCGCGGCAGCCGGCCGTCGGCCCACAGCACCGCGCCCGTCACGGTGCCGTCCGGCCCGACCGCACCGACGTACCCGGCGGTGGCGGCCAGGTGCCGCGCGGCCTGGGCGAGGACCGCGCCGCGGTGGGACTCCTCCACCCCGATCACCCGTCGCGGCGCAGCGGACCCCTGGTCGGCGGGGACCAGGAAGTACGGGACGCCGGCCGCCTCCAGCAGGGCGCACACCCGCTCCAGGTCGGCCGCGGCGGCGCCCGCGGCGGTGTAGGCGGCGACCGTACGCCCGTACAGCCGCGCCGGCCCGCATCTGATCCGGCGCAGCCCCGGGACACCCGCCCGCAGCCGCCGGCGGGCAGGGGCCGCGCGCAGCGCCCAGAGCCGGGCCGACAGCCACAGCCACAGGCGCGACAGGAGGTCGCGGACGGTCCGCAGCCCCGTCGGCCGGGCCGCGAAACGGTGACGGACGTCCATGGCCGCGGCCCGTCAGCTCTGCGTCTCGAAGGAGGCCGGAGCGCAGACCGAAGGAACCGCCTGCCGCGCCACCGCGACCGCGGGAGCCGTCCGCGGCTTCTCGAAGGGGCTGGGGAAGGGGAAGTAGTTCTCCAGGAACTCGTGCATCCGCACGCCGACCTGCTCCCGCTCCTCCGGCGGCACGTCGACGTCGTTGAGGCAGAAGAAGTCGAACCGGCGGTTGCGCCGCAGGTCGGCCAGGCGACGCTCGGCGTCCGGGCGGCTGATGTTCACGTACCGGAAGTTGAACTTGCCGGGTACGCCGCGGCCCGTCATCAGCGCGTACTGGTAGAGCAGCGGCGCCGTCACCGCGATGTCCTGCGGCGAGCGGAACCGGGACGCGGTGGTGCGGCGGATGTCCTCGGGGAACAGCTCCTCCAGCGCCTGGAGCGTCGCGCGCTGCTGCGGCAGCGGGGTGTGCATGAAGTTGTTCGTCGTCATCCGCCCGAACGCCTCCAGCAGCAGCCGCCGTACGTTCTTGCTGGCGGAGTTGGTGGCCGTCTCCTCGGCGTGCGGCTCACCGACGCCGATCTTGAGCGGGGAGACGGGGATCTTCATCAGGCCGCTGCCGAAGAAGAAGTGCTCCGGGGTGATACGGCGGCCGACGAAGACGTCGTCGTTGAAGTACAGGTAGTGCTCTGACAGGCCGGGTATGTGGTGCAGCCGGGTCTCGATCGCGTGCGAGTTGAAGACGGGCAGGACGTCCGCGGGAAAGATGTCCCGGTGGTCGACGACCGTGATCCCGGGGGCGCTGTCGTCGAGCCAGTGCGGCTTCTGGCCGTCGGTGACGATGTAGATGTGCCGTACGAAGTCGGCGTACATCGCGAGGGAGCGCAGCGAGTACTTCAGCTCGTCGTGGCTGGTGTAGCGGGAGGCGTTGGTCTCCTTGTCCAGGATCTCGGCGATGCCGCCTTCCTGGTAGCGGGCCCGCTTGGCCCGCATCGCCGGCTCCTCGCCGTCCACCCACGTGTAGACGACGTCGACGGGGAAGGTCACCTGGTTCACCGTCGGCAGGGTGAGCGGGGCGAAGCTCGGCAGCTCCCGGTCCCCGACCCGGACGGTGACCGGCGTCTGCTCGGCGGCCGGCAGCACGTCCGTGATCCCGTTGTTGCGGGGCGTGACCAGCGACTCGGCGAAGACGCCGGCCGACGCCTGCGGCTGCACCTTGGCCAGCCGCCGGGGCCCGTCGGCGGACGCGAGGAGCTCCGCTCCGTCCTCCCAGAACTCCACGTCGCAGGCCAGTTCCGGCCCGGCCAGCAGCTGCCCGGCGGGCCCGAGGTGGTTCTCCCCGATCCGCAGCACGGGGGCCGTGCGCAGCGGGGCCGGAAGCGCGCCGTCGAGGAACAGCGCGGGATGCTTGAGCTGCCCGCCCGGCAGGGGGCGGCCGATGAACACGGCCGTGTCGGCGTTCAGGGCCTCCAGGGCGGCGAGGAACCGCTCCCGGTCCACGACGTTCACGGCGACCGTGTGCCGGATCCGGGACGACGAGGGCACCAGGAAGTAGGAGACGCCTTCCCGCTCCAGCGCGGTGACCACCAGACCGAGGTTGGACGCGGCCGCCTCGGTCGCGCTGAACCGGTCCACGACCCTGCCGTACAGCTGCTGGCCGCGCACGGCCACCGGACGCAGCACCGGATCGGTGACCGCCGCCTTGCGGCGCCGCCGCATCGTACGCAGCTGCCACACCCGCTCGGCGGCCTTCCGCTCGACCCGCGGACGCATCCGCCGCGCAAAGGAACGCACGGTCACGTTCTGGGCTCCTCTTCGTCGGCCCCGACCTTCCTGACGACAACAAGACAGTCAGATGTGACGAAAGGTTGTAGAAGAATTAACCGGAACGTGCAGAAGAGGTCCGCGACGACCCCGGTCCCCGGCCGGGTGGCCCGTGCCACCCCCTCGGCGGGCGGCGCGGCCCCGAGACCCCTTAGGTAGGCTGAAGGCCATGGCCGACGCACCGTACAAGCTGATCCTCCTCCGCCACGGCGAGAGCGAGTGGAACGCGAAGAACCTGTTCACCGGCTGGGTGGACGTCAACCTCAACGAGAAGGGCGAGAAGGAGGCGGTCCGCGGCGGTGAGCTGCTCAAGGACGCCGGCCTGCTGCCCGACGTGGTCCACACGTCCCTCCAGAAGCGCGCCATCCGCACGGCCCAGCTCGCGCTGGAGGCCGCGGACCGCCACTGGATCCCCGTCCACCGCTCGTGGCGCCTGAACGAACGCCACTACGGCGCCCTCCAGGGCAAGGACAAGGCGGCCACGCTGGCCGAGTTCGGCGAGGAGCAGTTCATGCTCTGGCGCCGCTCGTACGACACCCCGCCGCCCCCGCTGTCGGACGACTCCGAGTTCTCCCAGGCCCACGACGCGCGCTACGCGGCGATCCCCCCGGAGCTGCGCCCGCGCACGGAGTGCCTCAAGGACGTCGTCACCCGGATGCTCCCCTACTGGTACGACGCGATCGTCCCCGACCTCCTGACCGGCCGCACGGTCCTGGTGGCCGCCCACGGCAACTCGCTCCGCGCCCTGGTCAAGCACTTGGACGGCGTCTCCGACACCGACATCGCGGGCCTCAACATCCCGACGGGCATCCCGCTCTCCTACGAACTGGACGCCGACTTCCACCCGATCACCCCGGGCGGCACCTACCTCGACCCCGACGCGGCGGCGGCGGCGATCGAGGCGGTCAAGAACCAGGGCAAGAAGAAGTAGGTATTGCGATCATGCCCCCGACCTGCGCGTATGGCGCGGGGCGGGGGCATTTTCACGGCCTGGGCCCTCTGTGGGACCTCAGCGCGGCGGCTCGTGCGGCGGTCGGAGTGCCTGACCGAGAGCCTGCTCGTCGTCTGATTCCTCCTCCGAGTCGGCCCGGTTCAGGGCGTCGGCTCGCTTGTTATGCGGCCGATCCAGGCCCTGTGGGCCCAGGTGCTCAGGTCCTGACCGTCAGGTACTGCCAGCCGCCCCACGTGCTCACGTTGGTGGTGTCCTTCGAGCTGTGGACGTACTCCGAGCGCACCCGGAATCTCTGGTCGACCGCGTGGGAGAGGCTCAGCTGCGCCGCCACGGCGCTCTTGGAGCCGAGCGTGAAGCAGCCCGAGGTGCTGAGCGTGTGCCAGGCACCGCTGTAGTACTGCTGGACCTGGAAGTGCACGCACTGGCCGGACTTGTTCGGCGACACGGTCGTGGTCACCGTCGGCTGCGCCGTGTGGTGGTAGACGCGGTAGGTGGTGCCGCTGTACGTGGTGGTCGTGTAGTAGCCGCTCAGGGCCTGCGCGACCTTCACCTGGTCGCTCACGGCGCGGGTGGCCGTGGCCGGGGAGTAGCGGTAGTCGCCCGCGTAGGACGCGGTGAACGTCGTGTTGCCCGCAAGCTTGTACGTGGCCGTCAGGTTGCCCTTGCTGTCCACGGTGCCCGTCTTGACCAGCGTCTTCTTGCCGCCGGCGGGCGTGGCGTAGAGCGATACCGTACGGCCGTTGTACGTGGTGCCCAGGTGGGCGGTGACGGTGGCTGTCGCGCCGTACGCGTAGGTTGAGGCGTTGGCGGCCACGGACAGGCTCGTCGTGACGCGCGAGACCTGGACGATCGCGGAGGCGGTGGCCGCCCGGTGGTTGGTGTCGCCCGCGTAGCTGACCGTGTAGGTGTTGGCGCCGCCGGTGGAGGGGGTGTCCTTGACGGTGATCGTGCCGTCGGCGGCCACGGGGGCCGTCCACGTCACGGGCGTCGTGGTGTGCGCCGCGTCCGTGCGGGTCACGGTGACCGTCTCGCCGCTGCCGTACGGGCCGTCGCCCAGCACGGCGCCGAAGCTCAGCGCGGCGCCGCGCGTGGCGGTCGCGGGGGCCTTCAGTGTGAGGGCCGGGGCGTAGGGGGAGATGATGGTGCTCACGTCGTTCGAGCCCGGCTGGTGCGTGATGTCACCCCCGAACGACAGGCGGTAGGTGAACCATCCGGCTGTCCCCGGGTCGTCGGTGACCGTGAACCGGCCGGTGGCCGGGTCGAGCGGGGCCGCAGGGAGCTGCGTCGACTCGTGGGTGTCCTCGTTCGTCCGGGTCACCTGGACGGTGTCGCCCTGTGCGAAGGGGCCGCGGCTCAGGTCGGTCATGACCGTGCTGGTGAAGGCCACCTTGTGCGGCGCCGCCGAGCTGAACTCCGGGTAGGGGATGGACGTTCCGACCCTGGACACCCCCACCGTCAGCGAGGTGGTCGCGGGCCGGTGCGTCGCGTCGCCGGCGTAGGACACCTCGTAGGTGTACGTGCCCTCGTCCTGGCGGGTGTCGGTGATGCCGAACGAGCCGTCCGCGCCGACCGTGGCGTCGGGCAGATCGGTGCCGTCGCGGGTGACCTTCAGCGTGGCGCCGGCCGGTACGAAGCCGTGGCCGCCCACCGTTCCGTTCACCGTGAACTGCCGGGCGGGGATCGCGTACGGCGACGGGGCGTTCAGGGACAGCTTGGTGTCCGTGAGCTTGGCCTCGCCGAAAACGTCGAGGGCGTAGGACCCGTTGTCCTGGGTGACGGCATAGAGCGTGCGGCCGTCGGCGCCCCAGGCGAGGCCGTCGGCGGCGACGGTGCCGGCCGAGAAGGCGAAGTGGTTCTCAGCGATCTGGTCGGCCGCGTAGACGTAGGCGCCCGCGCCCGAGCCCGCGGTGCTGCCGAGGGCGATCGTGCCGTCGGAGTCGACCGCGACGGAGTCCGGGGAGGAGCTGACGCCGCCGGTGTAGTACGCGTAGGGCTTGGCGGCGCTGAGGTCCGCCGTGCTGTACACGTACACGGAGGCTGACTGCGGAACGAGCAGTTTCGTGCCGTCCGCGGTGACCTGGATCGGGCCCGTCGCGGCGCCGCCGAGGCCCATGTCGACCTTGAGGGAGGGGGTCCCGGAGGAGACGTCGTAGGTGGCGATGTGGGTCATGGAGGACTGGGCATCCGTCACCGCGAGCACCCCGCCGCCCGTGCTGAGAAGGGGGGCGGCCGACCAGTGCGGCATGACGGGCTGCGGGGTCGGCGCGGGGTCGGCGACGGAGGGGTCCACCGAGCCGACGGTGCCCTTGCCGTCGTCGGCCGTGTAGCCGTACCAGACCTTGCCGCCAGCCACGGCGACGGAGACCGGAGTGCTGGCGGTGCCGGTGCCGACGCGACCGGTCTCGGTGAGCGTCGCCGTGTCGATGGCGGCGATCGCGTCGCCGTCGGTCAGGGCCGCGTACAGCGTCTTGCCGTCGGCGGACAGTGCGAGACCGTCAGCGCCCTGCTCGCCGTCGATGGTGGTGACGGGGTTGCCGGACAGATCGGTCACCACGATGCCGGTTGTGCCGGCGCCCTGGCTGAAGAAGAGGTGCCGGTGCGCGCCGTCGACCACCATGTGGGCGTAGTGCGACAGCGGTAGCGCGGCCGTGCTGTCGCCGTCGGCCCAAGCGACAGGACCGGTGAGGCCGACGGTGGCGGTGGTCAGACCTGCGACGACGGATATCGCCGCCGCGAGCGAGACCTGCTTGAGGCGCATGGGACTCCTGGAGAGAGCGCGGACAGGCAGCCGTACGACCACGCCTGTCGCTGACAGAACGGCCGACAGGGGGGTGCCGGACACGCATGAGACCGCTGACCTCTCCTTTTGGTTGTACTGCTGCGTCGTGAGGTTCGGGGGCTGCGTCGTCAGGCTCGGGGCACACCGCGGTCGGATGCCAACTGCGGGGCAACGTGCTTCGCAAGCCCTCTGGGGGAGCGCGCACTTGGCCGCCGACCGTTCTGCGTCAGAGTGGGAGATCGTCGGGGAGTACCCGGAACGCCTTGTAGTGACCCAGCGGGCGTACGGCCCGGAAGTCCCGTCGGTCGAGGGTGAGAAGCGCGTCCGTGTCGTAGTCGGCGGCGAGCGCCACGTTCACCGCGTCGGCGAGGTCGAGGTTCAGAGCGCGGTAGCGGGCACGGACGGACTGGGCGGCGCTCAGGTGGTCCTCCGTGATCTCCGGCATGGCGACACGCCCCCGCCCCATCCAGCGCCGAAGGTCGTCGACCGCGCTGAGGGCGGCTTCCCTGCCGAGCTCACGCGTCGCCACGTGATCCAGTTCGGCCAGCAGAAGCGGGGACATGACCAGCAGACCCGCTGCCATGATCGCCTCGTTGGCCGCCCGGTGTTCCGGATGGGCGGAGTCCAGGGCTGCCAGGAGGCCGGACGTATCGGCGATGACGATGATCACGCGGCGGATCCGGAACCCGAGCCGGTCTCACGCCGGACGGCTTCTGCCACCGCGTCGCGGACCTCCGACTTGGACAGCGTGCCGCCCGGCCCCTCGAAGGTACGTGAGAAGAGCGGCTCGTCCCAGACCCGGTTCGCCATGGCTGCGAGGTGGATGCCCTGGCGGATGATTTCGGCCTCGCTTATGCCCCGGCGCTTGGCGGCCTCCTTGATGATGGCCAGGTCTTCGGGGTCGGCGTAGACGTTGGTGCGCTTCATGGACATGTACCAAGGGTAGTCCACGTACCTGGTGGGGGAGGGGTGCGTCATGGGACCTGCCTCGCATCAGGGCGCGCGTCTGCCCAGGTCGGTAGCTATCCGGGTGAGCCGTCTCTGGGGGCATACGAGGCCGAGGCCGCCCGGGAGGAGTACGTCCGGAAGGGACCCTCTGCTCGCGGGTCCTCCGTCGGCAGGGGGCCCGTCGGGTGCCGGGGTGGGCTCCGGAAGGCTTGGTCCGGGAGCGTCGTCACAGGTCGACGCGGTGACGTGGGACGGCTCGCCGCCAAGTGACCGACGCCCGCGGCGGGTCGCTGGGCGGACCCCGCAGGGACTGTCACGATGCGCGCATGACATCCCGTACGGACGCTGCCGCGAAGCCGGTGGGGGCACGGCTCGTCCTGCTGACCCTTGCGGCAGGCCAGTTCCTGATGGCTCTCGACAGCTCCGTCATGAACGTGTCGATCGCGACCGTGGCCGAGGACGTACACACCACGGTGACCGGCATCCAGGGGGCTATCACGGCCTACACCCTGGTGATGGCGATGTTCATGATCCCCGGCGGCAAGGTCGGTGCCCTGATCGGCCGCAGACGTGCGTTCATGATCGGCTGTGCCGTCTACGGCTGCGGCTCGCTGACCACGGCGCTTGCGCCTGATCTGACCATCCTGCTGATCGGCTGGGCGTTCCTCGAGGGAATCGGCGCCTCGCTCATCCTGCCCGCGATCGTGACGCTCGTGGCGAGCAACTTCGCCGTGGAACGCCGTCCGGCCGCCTACGGGCTCGTCGCGGCCGCGGGGGCCGTGGCGATCGCGCTGGGACCGCTCATCGGGGGTCTCGCGACCACGTACTTCTCCTGGCGCTGGGTGTTCGCCGGTGAGGTGGTCATGGTCCTCGGCATCCTGCTGCTGGCCCGCCGGATCAACGACGTACCGGTCGGCGAACGCGCGCGGATCGATCGCGTCGGCATCGTGCTCTCCGCCCTGGGGCTGGGGATCTTCGTCTACGGGGTGCTCCGCTCGGACGAGTGGGGCTGGTTCCAGCCCAAGCCCGGCGCCCCTTCCTGGCTCGGGGTCTCGCTGGTCGTGTGGCTGATGCTGGCCGGTCTGCTCCTGCTGTGGCTCTTCCTCCGCTGGGAGGTCCGCGTGGTGGAGCGACGAGGGGAACCACTCGTGGACCCGGCCATGCTGCGGAACGAACAGCTCACCGGCGGCCTCACGATGTTCTTCTTCCAGTACCTCGTACAGATGGGCGTGTTCTTCGTCGTACCGCTCTATCTGTCGGTCGCCCTGGGCCTGTCCGCGCTCAAGACCGGCGCCCGCATCCTGCCCCTCTCCCTGACCCTGCTGGCGGCCGCGGTCCTCATCCCACGCCTCTTCCCGGACGTCTCGCCGCGTCGGGTGGTACGGCTCGGGGTCCTCGCACTGCTCGCCGGCGCGGTGATCCTGATGGCCGCGCTCGACGTGGACGCCGGTGGGGAGATCGTCACCATCCCCCTTCTGCTGATCGGGCTCGGCATGGGCGCCTTGGCGTCCCAGCTAGGTTCGGTCACCGTGTCAGCGGTGCCGGAATTACAGAGCGCGGAAGTCGGTGGCGTCCAGAACGCCGTCACCAACCTCGGGGCCTCGATCGGTACGGCACTCGCCGGATCGATCATGATTGCCGCCCTCACGTCGTCGTTCCTGACCAGCGTCGAGCAGAACCCGGCAGTCCCGGACCAGGTCAAGAGTCAGGCTTCCGACCGGCTGCGCGCCGGTGCCCCTTTCCTGTCGGACGCTCAGCTGGAGAAAGCCCTCGGCGACGCCGGTGTGAGTGAGCAGGTATCCCAGGGCGTAGTCGACGCGAACACCGAAGCGAGGCTCGACGGCCTGCGCGCCGCACTCGCGGCCCTCGCTCTCGCCGCTCTCCTCGCCCTGTTCTTCACCTCACGGATCCCGACCGCCCAGCCTCGAACGAAGGGGCCGTAGCCCCGGGTGGAGAGGCCACGACGGCCGAAGGGGTGAGCCCCCTCGGCATCGGCACCTCGACAGGTACCTCCGCCCACACTGTCTTGCCGACCGGGTGGCGTGGCGCCGATCCCCACCGCGCGGCCAGGACGTCCACCAGAAGCAGTCCCCGGCCGGACTCGCCCTCCGGGTACGACGACGGTGGCGACGCCGGTGGCCGCTTGGCCGACGCCGCGTCCGCGACCTCGATACGGACCAGGCCCGTAGCCGCGTCGAGGATGAGCCGGAGGCCGAAGTCCCGTCCGGGTACTCGACCGTGCCGCACGGCGTTCGCCGCGAGTTCGCCGACGACCAGGGCGACCGTGCACGACGCGTCCGAGGCCGGCGGGTAACCCCACTCCGCCATCTGCCGGACGGCGAGCCGCCGGGCGAGCTGCGCACCACGCGGAGTGGAAACGAACTGTGCCGAGCAAGAGGAGAGTCCGCGTGCCGCGGTGGACCCGCTCGGCTCGTCTCCCGGGCTGGTGGTTCCTGTGAGCACGGCTTGTCCGTCCTTCTCTGTCGAGCGCGAGGCATCCCATGGGTACGCGAGTCGTCACGTTCCGTGCACAAGAGTCGTCTCGCCGCCCTACGCTCGCCAGGTGAAGCAGGCTTACCTTTCGAGCCGTAAGAGACGGAAGTGACGCTTTGGCCAACGCAATTGACCCCAGTGCGTCGATGGCGGCCCTGTTCGGCGCGCGGGTGCGCAGGCTCCGTACGGCGGCCGGACTGACCCAGGCGGAGCTCGGCGAGAGAACGCACGTCGTCAGCACGCGGATCACGCAGATCGAGCGCGCGTCCGGGGCGAAGCCGACCCTGGAACTGGCGCGTGCGCTGGACACCGTCCTCGGTGCGGACGACCTGCTCGTCGAGCTGTGGCCGTACGTGTACCGGGAAGCGTTCCCCGACTGGTCGCGCAAGTTCATGGAGTACTCGGAGCGGGCGGTGGCCATCAGGCAGTACGCGGCTCACGTGGTGCCTGGTCTGTTGCAGACGGATGAGTACGCGCGAGCGGTGCTGAAAGTCGGTCGAACGCTCGGCAGCGAGGAGCAGTTGGAGGAGCGGATCGCCCTTCGTCTAGGACGACAGGAGCGTCTCCACGCAGTAGACCGGCCCAAGCTGTGGGTGGTCCTCGACGAAGCAGTGCTCAGGCGTCCCGTCGGTGGCCATGTGGTGATGCGGGACCAGTTGACGCGGCTGCTCGGGACGGCGACGGAATCGCACATCACCGTGCAGGTACTGCCGTTCGACCAGGGCGAGCACGATGTCATGGGCGGCTCGCTCACTGTGCTCACCATGCCGGACGGCTCGGAGATCGCTTATACGGAGGGCGCGCACTACGGCCAACTCATCGAGGATGGGGACGAGGTCAGGAGTTTCGCACTGACCTACGATCTGCTGCGGGCGGCAGCTCTGCCCCCGCTCATGTCACTCGACATGATCCGATCCGTGATGGAGGGCAACCACCGTGCAGCGAAGGTCCCATCCCGATCTGACCGGCGCCGCTTGGCGCAAGAGCAGCTACAGCAATCAGGAAGGGGGCGACTGCGTGGAGGTGGCCGAAGGGTTCCCGGCCGTCGTCCCGGTTCGTGACAGCAAGGCCCCGCACGGGCCGGCGCTGTGCTTCGGGACCGCCTCCTGGGACTCCTTCATAGGCGAGTTGAAGGACGGGCACCGCCGTTCCTGAGGCGGCCGGGGGCCGGTCGTCGGCCCCGTTCCGGGCTCACCGGACCCTTGTCCGCGAGGTTCCGGTGGGCCACTGACCTCCTGAAAGAACCGGGGGAGAGAACTACCCGCCCACCCACCCTCCCTCGCGAGGGAGCCCGCGTCACCCGTCCGAGTGACCAGCTTGCCGAGGAGGGATACGGACGGTTACGTCCGCCCCGACAACCGCAAACAGATACGGCCCCCGGCCGGGACGGCAATCCCGATCGAGGGCCTGACCGATCAGGAAGTGAACACCTTCCCGATGGCACGCGCCGACGCCGGAACACCGACCTCCGGCGTGATCCACGTACGCACCCGCCTGACGGCCGACTTCACCGTGATCTCCAACGCCCTCGCGCAGCGGCGCGGCAGCGCGGTCACGATCGGCGTCGCGGCCTACATCGCTTCCCTGCCGGACGGCTCCCGCGTGAGCATCGCCGCCCTGTGCGAGCACTTCACCGAGGGCGAGATCCTGATCTCGCGCGCGCTCGGCGAACTCGAAGCCGCCGGTTACCTGGAACGCCGCCGCGAACGCCTGCCCACCGGGCAGATCCGCACCCGGACGTACTTCTACGACGTACCCGGTGCTCTTCCGTCCCTGGCCGGGCCGCCGAAGCCGCCCGCAGCGGACACGGTGCCGCCTCCGCCACCTCCCACCACCGAACCGGCGCCCGCCCGTCCTCGCCCGGAGGAAACGGCGGCGCTCTCCGACGCCGACCCACCCACGGGCAGTCGCCGTGCTGACCTCCCTCCGCCGCGTCGATCCACGTCTCGTCCTGTCCGAGCGGGAGGCCGTGGGGCTGGCGCCGGCCGAGGCTGCCGGTACGGCGAAGGCCGGTGTGAAGGGTGCTCACACCGGCCCCTGGATGTGGGTCAGCCGCACTGGCAGGGGTTGCCCGACTGGCATCCGCAGCCGCATCCCGAGCCGCAGCCGCACGCGCCGAACAGCGGAAGGCTCCTGATCTCGGCGGGCCGGTCGGTCTCGCGCTCCTGAGTGGGATCGGGGGTGGTGCCGGGGGATTCGGCCATGGGTCCCTCCTAGACGCTGGGGCAGGGATGCCCTCGCCCCATTCATGCCCGCCCCGCCGGGCGCATCAACGGCGCACGGAGGCGCCCCCGCGCCCGGCCGGGTGGACGGAGGCGCCCCCGCGCCCGGCCGGGAGGACGTCGAGTCCCCTGCCCTCCGGTCCGGGAGCCGGCCGTGAGCCCTGGCGGCCCGGTGTCCCCGGCCACCACCCCGGACTCGGCGGGCCGAAACGTCCCTTCGGCACCCCGGGGCGGCGCCGGGCCGAAACGTCTCTTCGGCACCTCGTGGGACGGCTACGCGCCCTCGACCCCCGTGACCGGCTGGACATCCGCCTGGAGGGCGTCCGCGTGTTCGCCCGTGACGAGGTAGACGACCCGCTTGGCGACGGCGACGGCGTGGTCGGCGTAGCGCTCGTAGTAGCGGCCCAGCAGGGTGACGTCCACGGCCGTCTCGATGCCGTGCTTCCAGCGCTCGTCGATCAGGTGCTGGAACAGCGTGCGGTGCAGCAGGTCCATCTCGTCGTCGTCCTGCTCCAGCTGGAGCGCGAGGTCGACGTCCTTCGTGATGATCACCTCGGCGGCCTTGGCCATCAGGCGCTGCGCGAGCTGGCCCATCTCCAGGATGGTGGCGTGCAGGTCCTGCGGAACGGCCCGGTTCGGGAAGCGCAGCCGGGCCAGCTTCGCCACGTGCTGGGCGAGGTCGCCGGAGCGCTCCAGGTCGGCGGACATGCGCAGCGACGTGACGACGATGCGCAGGTCCGTGGCTACCGGCTGCTGCCGGGCCAGCAGGGCGATCGCCCGGGCCTCCAGGTCGTGCTGGAGTTCGTCGATCTTCTGGTCGGCCTCGATCACGCTCTCGGCCAGTTTGAGGTCGGCGTCGAGGATGGCGGTCGTGGCGCGTCCGATCGCCGATCCGACCAGCCGGGCCATCTCCACCAGTCCGTCGCCGATCGAGTCAAGTTCCTCGTGGTACGCGTCCCGCATCAGGGTTCCCTCTCGTACGTGTGCTGGGGGGTCTACGGGGGATGTGACACCAGGCGCCCCGTGGCGAAACCGGCGGTGCGAACCCCACGCTCCCACGTTCCGTCCCGTACGCGTCCGTTTCCGCCACCCCAAATGAACCACCACCGGCCCCCAGGTGAACTCTGGGCGACGAGTGTTCGAGGTCGCACCTCGGTGGCTGTGGGCATGTCGTACCCCATGCCTAACCTAAAGGCATGGACGTGAACGCGGCGGTCGCCGCAGCGGCAGCGATCGCCGGGGTACTCACCGGTGTCATCGCCATGCTGGCGTTCCGCTGGAGTGAACGCGACCAGAAGCGGCCGACCAGGACTTCTCTGCACACCGATGCCGTACTGCCGCCCGGCGTGGACACCGTGCTGTCGGTGCTGCGCTCCTCCGCCGTCGTCCTCGACGAGGCGGACGCCGTGGTCAAGGCCAGCTCCGCCGCGTACGCCCTCGGGCTGGTGCGCGGCGGGAAGCTCGCCGTGGAGCCGATGCTCCAGATGGCGCGGGACACCCGGCGGGACGGCGAGATACGGCAGGTCGAGCTGGACCTGCCCCGGCGCGGCACCGGACGCGGCGAGGCCCTCGCGGTCTCCGCGCGGGTGGCGCCGCTCGGCTCGCGCCTGGTCCTGCTGCTGGTCGAGGACCTGACGGAGGCCCGCAGGATCGAGGCGGTACGACGAGACTTCGTGGCGAACGTCAGCCATGAGCTGAAGACGCCGGTCGGCGCGCTGTCCCTGCTCTCCGAGGCGGTGATGGACGCCTCCGACGACCCCGAGGCCGTGCAGCGCTTCGCCGGCCGGATGCAGATAGAGGCGACCCGGTTGACCAACCTGGTGCAGGAGCTGATCGACCTGTCGAGGGTGCAGAACGACGACCCCCTGGAGGACGCCGAGCCCGTCCGGGTGGACGAGCTGGTCGCCGAGGCCGTCGACCGCTGCCGCCACCAGGCCGGTACGAAGCAGATCACCATGGCCGCCGGAGGCGCCGACGACCTGCGCGTCTGGGGCAACCGCGGCCAGCTGGCCGCCGCCCTGGGCAACCTGGTGGAGAACGCCGTCAACTACTCGCCGGCCCGCACCCGCGTCGGCATCGCCGCCCGGCAGATCGCCGCACCGGGCGGTGACATGATCGAGATCGCCGTCACCGACCAGGGCATCGGCATCTCCGACAAGGACAGGGAGCGCATCTTCGAGCGCTTCTACCGAGTCGACCCGGCCCGTTCGCGGGCCACCGGCGGCACCGGCCTGGGTCTCGCCATCGTCAAGCACGTGGTCGCCTCGCACGACGGGGAGGTCACGGTGTGGAGCGCCGAAGGCCAGGGCTCCACCTTCACCATCAGGCTGCCGGAGGCGGCCGCGGCCCGCGACCGCGCACAGCAGCACCCCGACCTCGAGGACGAGGCCGGCCCCGACCCATCCCCGTACGCTTCGCTTCCCGCCCCGGAGGTCCTTCCGTGACCCGAGTGCTCGTCGTCGAGGACGAGGAGTCCTTCTCCGACGCTCTGTCCTACATGCTGCGCAAGGAGGGCTTCGAGGTCGCCGTGGCGGCGACCGGTCCCGACGGACTGGACGAGTTCGAGCGCAACGGCGCCGACCTGGTCCTCCTCGACCTGATGCTGCCGGGACTGCCCGGCACCGAGGTCTGCCGCCAGCTGCGCGGCCGTTCCAACGTCCCCGTGATCATGGTGACCGCGAAGGACAGCGAGATCGACAAGGTCGTCGGTCTGGAGATAGGGGCCGACGACTACGTCACCAAACCCTTCTCCTCGCGGGAGCTGGTGGCCCGTATCCGCGCGGTGCTGCGCCGCCGCGGCGAGCCGGAGGAGGTCACCCCCGCCGCGCTGGAGGCGGGCCCGGTCCGCATGGACGTGGACCGGCACGTGGTGACCGTCAGCGGCTCCAAGGTCGACCTCCCGCTGAAGGAGTTCGACCTGCTGGAGATGCTCCTGCGCAACGCGGGCCGGGTGCTGACCCGCATGCAGCTCATCGACCGGGTCTGGGGCGCCGACTACGTGGGCGACACCAAGACCCTCGACGTCCACGTCAAGCGGCTGCGCGCCAAGATCGAGCCGGACCCGGGCGCGCCGCGCTACCTGGTGACGGTGCGGGGGCTGGGCTACAAGTTCGAGCCGTAGGCCGTCGGGCCGCAGGGCGCGGCACGTGCGTACGGCGAAGGGCGGCACCCCGCGCGGGGTGCCGCCCTTCGCCGTACGGGCGGTTCAGTGACCGGCGGCCGACTGCGAGGCCGAGTCACTCGGGGTGACGGGCGCGGAGGCGCTGGACGACGAGCTCGCCCGGTCGCCCTTGCCCGGCTTGCCGGTCGCGGTGGCGGTCGCGCTGCCGGAGGCCGTGGCGCCGGGGGCGCCGGGGGCGGACGCGGAGGCGGACGGGATCTCGGACGGACCCCACTGGCCGAAGTAGCTGCTGGCCGGGACGACGAAGGCACGCAGGCTCACCTTGCCGGCCTTGCTGAAGGTGAAGGTGATCTCCTGGGCGTCGCCGTCCTTGACGGCCTCGCGGCCGCTGGGCAGCACCGCGGAGGCGTTGCCCTTGCCGCCGAGGATCAGCGAGCCGCCGGCCGGGACGGTCAGGCTCTGCCCCTTGGCGGCCTTCAGCTGGGCGGACGTGCCGCTGCCCGCCACGGTGACCGACTGGAGGGTCTGGGCGGTGCTGCCGTTGTTGAACAGGTTCGCGGAGATCACCGCGGGACCCGTCGCCTTCAGGTCGGGCTGGGTGATCACCACGGCGTTCTGGATCTTGATGTCACCCACGTGGATGGCCGCGTTGTTCGGCTGGATCTCCAGCGTCTGGGCGTTGTTTCCGGCGCCGCAGGCGGCGAGCGAGGCGATCGAGAAGGCGATGGCGGAGGCGGCGAGGGCGCCGCGTCGAAGGCTGCTGCTCACGGCGGCGGCAACTCCTTGAACGCGCGGGCGGCTCCCCTGATAAAGCCGCCCTAAGGGTCTGTCAGCGGCCTCAGGTTACCGAGCCGTTCCCGGACGGCCGCACCCGACCCTCCCCCAAGCAGCGGCCTTCCCTCCGGGTGGGGGTACCCCGCGGACCCGCGAGCGGCACCCTCGTCACATTGCGGGGCCGCGCGTCCGCCATTCACATAACGCGGCGGGCGAGCGGCTCGCGGGAAACGGCGAGAGGTCCGCGCAAGAACGTCCAGAGGTCCGCGGCAAGAACGGCGAGAGCTCCGCGGCAAGACACGCGACATCCTCGCGGCTTCACTCGCGAGTTTTCCGTGGAGGATTCCGCACCGCCCCCGATATTGATCACGGAGCGCCGCTCCGGCGGCCGTTGATCAATTCCGGATTCGGCTCACATCCGCCCGTGGTCACCGAACGGAGTAGCGGAAGTCGTACGCTTGGAAGCGGACATATCAGGACGTTCAGCCACTCGGGGTGACCTGCCCGGGTGTGTGACGTACTCGTTTCAGCCCGCCCGCAGAGCCCCTCCGACCTGCGAATACCCGCTTCCGCAGGCGCTCCGCAGCACGTTCCGGTTGCTGTTGTCAACCCCCGAGATATGCCCTGACCTGCGAAAACGCCATTCAGAAGCCGCCGTATCCGTGTTACCCTGGATAGCCACGGAAGGGGTACCTGTCACATGACGTTCAAGGTTGGCGACACCGTGGTCTATCCCCATCACGGGGCCGCGCTGATCGAGGCTATCGAAACTCGCCAGATCAAAGGCGTGGACAAGACCTACTTGGTGCTGAAGGTCGCCCAGGGTGACCTGACGGTACGTGTGCCAGCGGACAATGCGGAGTTCGTCGGCGTGCGTGATGTGGTCGGTCAGGACGGGCTGGACCGGGTCTTCGAGGTGCTGCGCGCGCCGTATGCCGAGGAGCCCACGAACTGGTCGCGTCGTTACAAGGCAAACCTGGAGAAGCTCGCCTCGGGCGATGTCATCAAGGTCGCGGAAGTCGTGCGTGACCTGTGGCGCCGTGAGCGCGAGCGCGGACTGTCCGCCGGTGAGAAGCGCATGCTCGCCAAGGCCCGCCAGATCCTGGTGAGCGAGCTGGCCCTCGCGGAGAACACGAACGAAGACAAGGCCGAGGCCCTGCTCGACGAGGTACTCGCCTCCTGACGCGCAGCGGCAGCGAACCCTCGCTTCCGGAAACGCCCAGCACAGTAAATGCCGCGGTGCCCGATGACACTTACCCTGTCGCCGGGCGCTGCGGCATGTTCGTCCCCGGAAGAACCGCGGCAGAACCCCCGAAGATCCCCGAGGGCCGGACGGGACGCCGGAACGCCTGCCGCACCTCCGGAGAAGCCCCCGTACGCCTCGTGCCGGACCCGGACCGACGGCTCGACCAGGGTCACGGAAAGGGTCCGGTCAAGGCGTCGCGCGCGGCACTCCTCCAGGCCATACCCACGTAGGTCGAGCACACAAACCTGACAGGAACCGATGTCTGACGAATCGCGCCCCACGCCCGCGCAGAGCCCCGTCGCCGCCGTGATTCCCGCCGCCGGCCGGGGCGTCCGCCTCGGTCCGGGCGCCCCCAAGGCACTCCGCGCGCTGAACGGCACGCCGATGCTCATCCACGCGGTCCGCGCCCTCGCCGCGTCCCGCCATGTCTCCCTCGTCGTCGTCGTGGCCCCGCCGGAAGGCACCGCCGAGGTCAAGTCCCTGCTCGACGCGCACGCCCTGCCCGAGCGGACCGACTTCCTCGTCGTGTCCGGCGGCGAGTCCCGGCAGGAGTCGGTGCGGCTCGGCCTGGACGCCCTGCCGCCCGAGTACGGCGTCGTCCTCGTCCACGACGCGGCCCGCCCGCTGGTCCCCGTCGACACGGTCGACGGGGTCATCGAGGCCGTGCGCGACGGCGCGCCCGCCGTGGTCCCCGCGCTCCCGCTGGCCGACACCGTCAAGGAGGTCGAGCCCGCGGCCGTCGCCGGCGACCCGGAACCGGTCGTGGCCACGCCCCGCCGGGACCGGCTGCGTGCCGTCCAGACGCCCCAGGGCTTCGACCGCGCCACCCTGGTCCGCGCCCACGAGGAGGTCACCGGCGACGTCACCGACGACGCGAGCATGGTGGAACAGCTGGGCCTGACGGTCGTCGCCGTCCCCGGCCACGAGGAGGCCTTCAAGGTCACCCGCCCCCTCGACCTCGTCCTCGCCGAGGCGGTCCTCGCGCGCCGGAGGCTCAACGATGGCTTCTGAGGAAACCGGCTCCCGGCCGCTGCCGGTGCTGCCCCGGGTCGGTGTCGGCACCGACATCCACGCCTTCGAGGAGGGCCGCGAGCTGTGGTGCGCGGGCCTGCGCTGGGAGGGCGAGGGCCCCGGTCTGGCCGGGCACTCCGACGCCGACGTCGTCGCGCACGCCGCGTGCAACGCCCTGTTCTCCGCCGCCGGGCTCGGTGACCTGGGACAGCACTTCGGCACCGGCCGGCCCGAGTGGTCCGGCGCGTCCGGCGTCACCCTGCTCACCGAGGCCGCCCGGATCGTGCGCGAGGCGGGCTTCGCCGTCGGCAACATCGCCGTCCAGGTGGTCGGCCCCCGCCCGAAGATCGGCAAGCGGCGGGACGAGGCCGAGAAGATCCTCTCGGCGGCGGCCGGCGCCCCCGTCTCGGTCTCCGGCGCCACCACCGACGGGCTCGGCTTCCCGGGCCGCGGGGAGGGGCTGATGGCGGTGGCCACGGCACTCGTGGTGCGGGTGAGCTGAGGGCGTGCGAGGGTACCCGGAGAGTCACCGCTGACGGCTTCGTGTGGAGGTATCCGTGTCCGCTGCCCTGTCCGACCGTGTGAAGTCCCTGCTCGACGGCACCGTGTTCATCGTCGTCGGAACCCTCCAGCCCGACGGCAGCCCGCAGATGTCGCCGGTATGGGTGAAGCGCGACGGTGACGACGTCCTCTTCTCCACGACGGCCGACCGCCGCAAGTACCGCAACCTGGAGCGCGACCCCCGGGTGACCGTCGTCGTCATGAACCCCGAGCAGCCCTACGAGTACGCCGAGATCCGCGGCGTCGCCGAGATGACCACCGAGGGCGGCCGGCAGCTCATCGACGAGCTGAGCCGCAAGTACACCGGCAAGGACTACGCCGACTTCAACCCGGCCTCGGCCCAGGACGCCGAGCGGGTCGTCGTGCGGATCCGGCCGCGCAAGGTCGTCGGCATGTCGTGACCCGTGGCGTTCGGAGCGGTGGGCGCATGGCACTGTCCGGCGCCCACTACCCTGGAGTGGTGACTATTCGCCTGTACGACACCAGCGCCCGGCAGATCCGTGACTTCGCCCCGCTCCAGCCGGGCTGCGTCTCGATCTACCTCTGTGGCGCCACCGTGCAGGCGGCCCCCCACATCGGCCACATCCGCTCGGGCCTGAACTTCGACATCATGCGCCGCTGGTTCGAATACCGCGGCTACGAGGTGACGTTCGTCCGCAACGTCACCGACATCGACGACAAGATCATCGCCAAGAGCCACGAGCAGAACCGCCCGTGGTGGTCGATCGGGTACGAGAACGAGCGCGCCTTCAACGACGGCTACACCGCCCTCGGGTGCCTGCCGCCGGCGTACGAACCGCGCGCCACCGGCCACGTGCCGGAGATGATCGAGATGATGCAGCGCCTCATCGAGCGCGGGCACGCCTACGAGTCCGACGGCAACGTCTACTTCGACGTACGGTCCTTCCCGCCGTACCTGGAACTGTCCCGGCAGGAGCTGGACAACCTGCTCCAGCCGTCCGGCGAGGGCGAGACCGGCAAGCGGGACCCGCGCGACTTCGCGATGTGGAAGTCCGCCAAGCCGGGCGAGCCGACCTGGCCGACGCCGTGGGGCCCCGGCCGCCCCGGCTGGCACCTGGAGTGCTCGGCGATGGCCCACAAGTACCTGGGCAGCGCGTTCGACATCCACGGCGGTGGCCTGGACCTGATCTTCCCTCACCACGAGAACGAGATCGCCCAGGCCAAGGCCTACGGCGACGAGTTCGCCCGGTACTGGGTGCACAACGCCTGGGTCACCATGGCCGGCGACAAGATGTCCAAGTCGCTCGGCAACAGCGTCCTGGTCAGCGAGATGGTCAAGCAGTGGCGCCCCATCGTGCTGCGGTACTACCTGGGCACCCCCCACTACCGCTCGATGATCGAGTACAGCGAGGAGTCGCTGCGCGAGGCGGAGTCGGCGTTCGCGCGGATCGAGGGCTTCGTGCAGCGCGTGGTGGAGAAGGCGGGGGGTGCCGTCGAGCCCGCCGCCGAGGTGCCGCCCGCCTTCGCCGAGGCGATGGACGACGACCTGGGCGTGCCGCAGGCCCTCGCCGTCGTGCACACCACCGTCCGGCAGGGCAACAGCGCGCTGGCCGCCGACGACAAGGAGGCCGCCGTCGCGCGGCTCGCCGAGGTCCGGGCCATGCTCGGCGTCCTCGGCCTGGATCCGCTCGACGCGCACTGGGCGGGCGAGGGCGGCGACCGGAGCGAGGATCTGCACGGCGTGGTCGACAGTCTCGTACGGCTCGTCCTCGACCAGCGCCAGTCCGCCCGCACCCGCAAGGACTGGGCGACCGCCGACGCGATCCGCGACCAGCTCAACCAGTCGGGCCTCGTCATCGAGGACAGCCCCCAGGGTCCCCGCTGGAGCCTGGCCCCGCGCTGACCGCCGGGCCGGCCCTTGATCGATTGTGCCGCCCGGCCGTCCGGGCGGCACACTGCACAGACGTACACACACTTCCGTAGAGAACAGGTAGATCATGGCCGCGAACAACCGTCGCATGTCCGGCAAGAAGGGCGCGCAGGTCGGCAGTGGCGGCCAGCGGCGCAAGGGCCTGGAGGGCCGGGGGCCGACCCCGCCCGCCGAGATGCGCAAGGGCCACAAGAAGAACCGCGTCGCCAACGCCAAGGCGAAGCAGGCCGTGCGCCGCCCCACGATCCGGGGCCGCGGCGGCAGGTCCACCTCCGAGCTGGTCGTCGGCCGCAACCCGGTCTTCGAGGCGCTCCGCGAGGGCGTGCCCGCCAACACGCTGTACGTCCAGCAGTTCATCGACAACGACGAGCGCGTCCGCGAGGCCCTCCAGCTCGCCGCCGAGCGCGGCAACATCAACCTGATGGAGGCCCCGCGCCCCGAGCTGGACCGCATGACCAACGGCCTCAACCACCAGGGCCTGGTCCTCCAGGTCCCGCCGTACGAGTACGCGCACCCGGACGACCTGCTCGACACCGCGGCCGACAACGGCGAGGACCCGCTCGTCGTCGCCCTCGACGGCGTCACCGACCCGCGCAACCTCGGCGCGGTCGTCCGCTCCGCCTCCGCCTTCGGTGGGCACGGCGTGATCGTCCCGGAGCGCCGCTCGGCCGGCATGACCGCCGGTGCCTGGAAGACCTCCGCCGGTGCGGCCGCCCGCACGCCGGTCGCCCGCGCCGCCAACCTGACCCGCATGCTCGAGTCGTACAAGAAGGCCGGCGTGACGGTGGTCGGTCTGGCGGCGGACGGCGAGGTGGAGGTCGGTGACCTGGAGGCCCTGGGCGGCCCGGTGGTCATCGTGGTCGGCAGCGAGGGCAAGGGCCTGTCCCGCCTGGTCGGCGAGACGTGCGACCACCGGGTGCGCATCCCGATGCCGGGCGGTGCCGAGTCCCTCAACGCCGGCGTGGCCGCGGGCATCGTGCTCTACGAGGCGGCCCGCAGGCGCAGCTGAGAGCGGCCCGGACGGGAACGGAGTGCGAACGCCCGTCCGGTGGCTCGCCCCCGTGGGGTAATTCCAGCGTGTCCGGGCCGTGGCGGGCGGTTGTTGACGGGGTCCGGACACTTCCAGGCGGTCAAGGCAGTGTCCTAACGCCACATCACTCGGTTAGATGAGTGTGGACACCAGAACACCCCGCACGCCCACGGGGGACCACTCGTCGGGCTTCGACGACGTTCCCGCGCTGAGCATGGTGAAGGTGCCGAGCGATCCGGCGCAGGTCATCGTCAATCACGCCAGCTTCCGCGTGCAGCTGGGCGCGTCGGCGGCACGTGCCCGATCCCCGCGGATCTCCCGGCACCTGAGCGCCGGCCAGGACGCCTCGCGGATGCCCGTCGTGGGCACGGCCGGCCACGCGGGCGCCACCGGCCGCCGCCGTCCCCTCGTGTGGAGCGGCAGGTCCGCCCCCGACGACACCGGCGCCCACCGGCTCCTCCAAGCCGTGCGGGGCAGCAGCGTCAGCCACACCGACGAGCCGGTGGCCGGCGCCACCCGGGTCATCCCGCGCGTCAAGAGCGGGTACGCCGACACGTACGGCACCCTGGACCAGACCGTCGAGACCCCCGTCGTCGGCCACCAGCGCACCGCGGCCGAGGCCGACGGCACCCGCCTCCTGCCGCACATGCGCTCGGTGACCAGCGCCTACGACGAGCAGGCGTACCCCGACACCGGGTACGGGCCGTACGACGCGTACCCGGACGACACGGACGCCGACACGGACGGCGGCGGCCCGCGCCTCGCCAAGCGCCACGGTGACGACCCGGCCCGGCACGCCTACTACCCCGGCCGCCGGCTCAACCTCGGCGTCGTCCTGCTCCCGCTGCGCATCTTCCTCGGCTTCATCTCGCTCTACGCCGGCATGGGCAAGCTCTGCGACCCCGTCTACTTCGACGGCGGCAAGCGCGGCTCCATGGTCACCTGGCTCAACACCCTGCACCCCTGGGCCGTCGCCGAACCCCTGCGTCAGCTGGCCCTGCACCACCCCGTCGGCTCCGGCCTGGTCATCGCCTTCCTCCAGGTCGTCGTGGGCGTCCTGACCGTCCTCGGCTGCTGGCAGCGCGTGGCCGCCGTCGTCGGTGCCCTGCTCTCCGCCGCCCTGCTCGTCACGGTGAGCTGGAAGACGGTGCCCGCCTACGACGCGCCCGACATCATCTACCTGGCCGCCTGGTCCCCGCTGATCATCGCCGGCGCCCCCGTCTACTCCGTCGACGGCCGCCTCGCGGGCAGCGCCTGGCGCCGGCTCGGCCCCCGCGCGGACATCTGGGACCTGCGCCGCTACGTCCTGCGCCGCGGCGCGGTGCTCACGGCCGTCACCGTCGGCCTCACCCTCCTGGTCGGCTCCGTGCTGGGCGGCGCGGTCCGCGACTCCAGCCGCGTGGTCGTCCCCGGCCCCGGCGAGGCGCCCCGCAACCAGCTCCCCGGCTCCCCGCTCCCGCAGGAGCCCGGGAAGCGGCACCGGAAGGCCCCGGCGGCCACCAGCACCCCCACGGGCGGTGCCACGGCCGGCGCGGTGCCCTCCGGCGCGGCCACGACCGAGGGCACGAGCAGCCGCGGCACCGGCGCCACCACCACGACGCCCAGCCAGACGCAGGGCACGATCGGCCAGGTTCCGCCCCGCCGGATCTCGCCCACGGGCGGCGGCGCGCCCAGTACGACGGTGGGCCCGACCAGCACGGGCGGTACGGGCGGCACCACCTCGACGGGCGGCACCTCCTCGACCGGCGGCACGACCGGCTCGGGCGGCAGCTCGACCTCCGGCAAGCCGGGCCTGGTGGGCGGCCTGCTCGGCTGACACCCCGCGACACGGAGAAGGGCCCCGTACCGTCCTCGGTACGGGGCCCTTCTCCGTGCGGTCACTGAGGGGCTCGGGTGGTCGTGAGGCCGGCGGCGCACCCGGCGCCCCGGCCCCCGGCTACCGTCCGAGCGCCGCCAGCTCCTTGGCGGCCTCCGTGAGGTCCTTGGCCGTGTCGATGGCCCGCCAGTAGGCCCCGTGCGGAATGGTGAAACCCGCGAGCCGCTTCTCCCGGGCCAGCCGCGGGAACGTGGTCCGCTCGTGGTCCCCGCGCTCGGGAAGCATCGCGGAGAACTCGGGGGAGAAGACGTACACGCCCGCGTTGATCTCGAACGTCGACGGCGGGGCCTCGATGAAGTCGGTGATGTGCCCGAACCCGTCGGTCTTCACCGCGCCCCAGGGGATCCGCGGCCGGGCCAGTGCCAGGGTGGCCACCGCGTCCCGCTCCGTGTGGAAGTCGGCCATGTCGCGCAGGGAGAACCGCGTCCAGATGTCGCCGTTCGTGGCGTACCAGGGCCGTTCGGGGTGGGGGAGGTGCGCGGCCGCGTACCTGAGGCCGCCGCCGCGGCCGAGCGGCTCGCTCTCCACGACGGTGGTGACGGAGACCGGCAGGTCGGCCGAGTCCAGCCACTTCTCCAGGACGTCGGCGAGGTGGCCGCACGAGACGACTACGTCCGTGACGCCTTCCTCGGCGAGCCAGGTGAGCTGATGGCCGATGATCGGCGTCCCCGTACCGGGGATCTCGACCATCGGCTTCGGCCGGTCGTCGGTGTACGGGCGCAGCCGGGAGCCCTGGCCACCGGCCAGGACCACGGCTTGAGTGGGGCGCGACGCGGCGCTCGGATGGGTCATGACGGCACTGTACGTGGCGCCCCACCGCCGGGTGCGGGCGGCAACACGCTCCCGGAGCGGTTGCCGGTGCCCGCCGGTACTCAGCTGTGCGCGGCCAGGACGCCCGAGGCGAAGGCCGTGTCACACACCGGGCGCGCGTACGACTGGGCACGCGAGGCGCCGTAGATGCCCACCGCGGCCCTGCCGAGGGCGCGGGCGATGGAGGAGCAGTGCCGGGCCAGCGTCGGATGTCCGTTGACGGCCTGCTGGAGGTGGGTGAGGACGATCCCGGGGTTCTTCTCCTGGAGTTCGTTCATCAGGTGGTCGCGGAGCACGTCCTGCGGCGCCCGGGCGGCGGCCTTCCTGACGGGGACCGCGGCCGACGAGACGTCGGAGGCGGTCAGCACCGAACTGGAGGGGCTCCCCGTCCAGTTGACCCGGGTGACCGCGAGGGTTCCGGAGAGCACCAGGAAGACGGGCAGGACGAGGGCGAGTGTGCGGCCGATCCGGCGGGCAGGGCCGCCCCGGTGGCCGCGTCGCGTCTGTGGGGTGGTGGAGTGCTTCACGCGTGTGAGGGTAGCGCCCGGTAGTGACATGGCGACAATCTGTCACTCTTATGGGGGATGAGATGACGCCGCTTCCGGGGTAATGGGTTGACGCCCGCCGCCGGCATGACTATTCCCCCGGGGATCGCCCCCTCCCCCCGGAACGCGGCAGGGGCCCCGCACGCCGTGCGCGCGGGGCCCCTGCCGTACGAGGTGTGCCGTCAGTCGGTCAGCCGCTCACCGGTGGACGTGGAGAACACGTGGATCTCGCCCGGCCGCGGCACGACGTGCAGCGTGGCGCCCTTCTCCGGCACCTGGCGCCCGTTGACGCGGACGACCAGGTCCTTGACCTCGCCGCTGACCTCGGCGGTGCCGTAGACGTAGCCGTCGGCGCCCAGCTCCTCGACGACGTTCACGGAGACGGCCAGACCGGCCGGCGCGTCCGCGCTGTCCTTCGTCAGGGCCGTGGTGGCGCCGCCGCCCAGCTCGACCACGTCGAAGTGCTCGGGACGGACGCCCACGGTCACCGTGCGGTCGCCCTTGTCGGCGGCGGCCTTCAGCGCGTCCCGGTTGACGGGGACGACGCTGTTGCCGAACTTCACGCCGCCGTCGGTGATCGGCACCTCGACCAGGTTCATGGCGGGCGAGCCGATGAAGCCGGCGACGAAGAGGTTCGCGGGCTTGTCGTACATGTTCCGCGGCGAGTCGACCTGCTGGAGCAGACCGTCCTTGAGGACCGCCACGCGGTCGCCCATCGTCATGGCCTCGACCTGGTCGTGGGTCACGTAGACGGTGGTGATGCCCAGGCGGCGCTGGAGGGAGGCGATCTGCGTACGGGTGGAGACGCGGAGCTTGGCGTCCAGGTTGGACAGCGGCTCGTCCATGAGGAAGACCTGCGGCTCGCGCACGATCGCGCGGCCCATCGCGACACGCTGGCGCTGACCGCCGGAGAGCGCCTTCGGCTTGCGGTCCAGGTACTCGCTGAGGTCGAGGATCTTCGCGGCCTCCTCGACCTTCTGCCGGATCTCCGCCTTGTTGACGCCGGCGATCTTGAGCGCGAAGCCCATGTTGTCGGCGACCGTCATGTGCGGGTACAGCGCGTAGTTCTGGAACACCATGGCGATGTCCCGGTCCTTGGGCGGCAGGTGCGTGACATCGCGGTCACCGATGCGGATGGCGCCGCCGTTGACGTCCTCCAGACCCGCGAGCATCCGCAGGGAGGTGGACTTGCCGCAACCCGACGGGCCGACCAGGACGAGGAACTCGCCGTCCTCGATCGCGATCTCCAGCGAGTCGACGGCGGGCTTGGTGGAACCCGGGTAGATCCGGGTCGCCTTGTCGAACGTGACAGTGGCCATGATGAATGGACCCCTTCTACCGGCAGGAACGTGCCGGACGATCCGTTGTAGGAAGGTGGTTGGTGTAGTCCACGTGAGTGAACCGGATCGAGACGGTACCCGGCGTTCACTCGCTCTGTCAGTACCCGCGCCCCTGTGAACTTCGGGAAAATTCTCCGCGGAGCCGCTCCGGGACCTGGGTACACTGCACTGGCACGGCGCTGCCACGCGCGCGTGCAGGCCTCCTTAGCTCAGTCCGGCCAGAGCAACGCACTTGTAATGCGTAGGTCGTCGGTTCGAATCCGACAGGGGGCTCCGACAGCCCAGGCGGCGTTTCCCGCCTGGGCTTTTGTCCTGTCCGGCCGGTGGGGCCGGGAGGTGTGCCGGGGATCGCCGGGGATGTCGATCACGTGCGGGCCGGTGCCCGGCGTGGCTGAATCGGTGCATGCGATCTCGGCGGGGTGTGCGCAGGGTGCGGGCGTACGTCCGCGGTGCTCCCGGCACGTACGTGTGGCTGGGGATCCTGTTCGTCACGACGGTCGTCCTGCACCACATGCCGCAGGAGTTCGAGGAGCACTTCCTGCGGCACCGGTCGACGAACCTGCACGAACTGGCGCGCAGCCCGGTGCGGGTGCTGGTGGTGAGCGCGCTGTGGATCGAGGGCGGGAACTGGGTGCCGTACCTCTTCCTGTACACGGTGTTCCACGCGCCGGCCGAGCGGTGGCTGGGGACGGCCCGCTGGCTGGCGGTCTGCGTGCTCGCGCACGTCCTGGCCTCGCTGGTCAGCGAGGGGGTGCTGCTGAGGGCGATCCGGGAGGGCATCGCTCCGCGCTCGGCGTTCGACACCCTGGACATCGGGGTGAGCTACGCGCTGGCGGGGGTGATCGCGGTGCTCGGGTACCGGATCGCGGTGCCCTGGCGGTACGGGTACCTGGTGGCGGTGCTGGCCGTGTTCGGACTGCCGCTGGCGGCCGCCCCGACGTTCACGGATTTCGGTCACTTCGTGGCGGCGCTGATCGGGCTGGCCTGCTATCCGCTGGTCAGGGGCCGGGGAAAAGCATGGAATCCGAAGGAGACACTGACCGGGCTCAGGGGTTAACGTCCCGGCCATGAGCAGCTCGGCGAGCAGTGTCGTGAACGGCGGGATCTCCTTCTGGTACGCGGACGACGGTCTTCCGGCGGTACGGGAGCCGCTGTCCCAGGACGCCTCCGCGGATGTCGTCATCGTCGGCGGTGGATACACGGGCCTGTGGACGGCGTACTACCTGAAGAAGGCGGCCCCCTTCCTGCGGATCACCGTCCTGGAGCAGAAGTTCTGCGGCTACGGCGCCTCCGGCCGCAACGGCGGCTGGCTCTACAACGGCGTCGCGGGCCGGGACCGGTACGCGAAGCTGCACGGCCGTGAGGCCGCCGTCCGCCTGCAGAAGGCGATGAACCACACCGTGGCCGAGGTCGTCGCGGTGGCCGGAGCGGAGGGCATCGACGCCGACGTGCACCGGGGCGGAGTCCTGGAAGTGGCGACCACACCGGCCCAGCTCGCGCGGCTGAGGGCCTTCCACGAGCACGAGCTGGCGTACGGCGAGACGGACCGGGAGCTGTACGGCGCCCGGGAGACGGCCGCGCGGATCCGGGTCGCGGACGCGGTCGGCTCGGCCTGGACCCCGCACGGGGCCCGGCTGCACCCGGTGAAGCTGGCCAAGGGGCTCGCGGCGGCGGTGGAGGCGCTCGGCGTGACCATCCACGAGTCGACGCCGGTGACGCAGATCCGGCCGAAGCACGCCGTGACCCCGTACGGCACCGTCCGCGCCCCCTACATCCTGCGCTGCACCGAGGGCTTCACGGCCTCCCTCAAGGGGCAGCGGCGGACCTGGCTGCCGATGAACTCCTCCATGATCGCCACCGAGCCGCTGACGGCGGAGCAGTGGGCGGCGATCGGCTGGGACGGCCGGGAGACCCTGGGCGACATGGCCCACGCGTACATGTATGCCCAACGCACCGCCGACGGCCGGATCGCGCTCGGCGGGCGCGGGGTGCCGTACCGCTTCGGCTCGCGCACCGACAACGACGGCCGCACCCAGGAGGCGACCGTCGAGGCCCTGCGGGAGATCCTCACCCGCTTCTTCCCCTCGCTGGCGGGCACCCGGGTGGCCCACGCCTGGTCGGGGGTGCTGGGCGTCCCGCGCGACTGGTGCGCCACGGTCACCCTGGACCGCTCCACCGGCCTCGGCTGGGCGGGCGGCTACGTCGGCTCGGGCGTCGCCACCGCCAACCTGGCCGCCCGCACCCTGCGCGACCTGGTCCAGCAGGACTCCGGCCAGGGCGGCCGCACCGAACTGACGGACCTGCCCTGGGTGAACCACAAGGTCCGCAGATGGGAGCCGGAACCTTTCCGCTGGCTCGGCGTCCAGGGCATGTACGCCACCTACCGCGCCGCCGACCAGCGCGAACGCCTCCATCCCGGCACGGAGTCCTCCCGCTTGGCCAAGGTGGCGGACCGGGTGGCGGGACGGCACTGAGACCCGGGGGGCCGGCCGGTTAACCTCCCCCCATGATTCGCACCGCGACCCCCGCCGACGTGCCCGTCATCCACGCCCTCGTCCGCGAACTGGCCGAGTACGAGAAGTCGCTGGAGGAGGTGCGGGCCGATGCCGGGCAGTTGCGGGAGGCGCTGTTCGGGGAGCGGCCGGCCGCCTTCGCGCACCTGGCCGTGGACGACGTGAGCGGGGAGCCGGTCGGTTTCGCGCTGTGGTTCCTGAACTTCTCCACGTGGCGCGGGGTGCACGGCATCTACCTGGAGGACCTGTACGTCCGTCCCTCCGCGCGCGGCGGCGGACACGGCCGGGCCCTGCTGGCCGAGCTGGCGCGCATCTGCGTGGAGCGCGGCTACGAGCGGCTGGAGTGGGCGGTGCTGAACTGGAACCGGCCCGCGATCGGCTTCTACGAGGCGCTCGGCGCCCGCCCGCAGGACGAGTGGACGGTGTACCGGCTCACGGACGGGGCGCTGGCGGGACTCGCCGGGCCGGGCCGCTGAGCCGCGCCGCCGGCCGGGCCGGTCAGGGCACCGGCTCCGCCACCGGCGCGTCGGCCGGCGCCCCGTGCCCCGGCGCCTTGGCCGTCACCATGAGCCCGGCCACCAGGCCCGCCAGGAGCATGACGACGGCCGCCCACCCGATGGCGACCGTGTAGCCGTGCACCACGCCCGCCGGGACGACGGTGGCCCGGTCGGCCGGGCCGCGCAGACGCGCGGCGATGTAGCCGGCGCTGCTGGTGGTGGCGACCGTGTTGAGCAGCGCCGTACCGATGGAGCCGCCGACCTGCTGCGAGGTGTTGACGGTCGCCGAGGTCACTCCGGCGTCGCGGGGTGCGACGCCGGCGGTGGCGGTGGCGAACACCGGCATGAAGGTCAGGCCCATGCCGAGGCCCAGCAGCAGCAGGGCGGGGAGGATCTCGCCGGTGTACGTGGAGTGGACGGTCATCCGGGTCAGGAGGAGCAGGCCGGCGGCGGCGAGCAGCATGCCCGGCACCATGAGCAGGCGTGGTGCCACGCGGTGCAGCAGGCGCGCGGAGATCTGGGTGGATCCGGTGATGATCGCGGCGGTCAGCGGCAGGAAGGCCAGCCCGGCCCGCACGGGCGAGTAGCCGAGGACCTCTTGGAGGTAGTAGGTCATGAACAGGAACAGCCCGAACATGCCGATCACCGCGAGCATCATGGTGAGGAAGCAGCCCGCGCGGTCGCGGTCCCGGATGATGTGCAGCGGCAGGAGCGGGCTGGGCGCCCGGGTCTGCCACCGGACGAACGCGGTGAGCAGCAGGACACCGGCCGCGAACAGGGCGAGGACCAGCGGGTCGGTCCAGCCGCGCGGTTCGGCCTCGCTGAAGCCGTAGACGATCGCCACCAGTCCGCCGCAGCCGAGGACGGCACCGGGTACGTCGAGGCGGACACCGGCGTGGCCGGGACGGTCGTGGAGCAGGGCCAGGGCCCCGAGGACGGCGCCGATCGCGATGGGCACGTTGACGTAGAGGCACCAGCGCCAGTTCAGGTACTCGGTGAGCAGGCCACCGACGATGAACCCGATCGCCGAGCCGCTGCCGGCGAGGGCACCGTAGATGCCGAACGCCTTGCCGCGCTCGCGCGGGTCGGTGAACGTCGTGGTCAGCAGGGACAGCGCGGACGGGGCGAGGAGGGCGGCGAAGGCGCCCTGGAGCGCGCGGGCGCCGAAAAGCATGCCGGGGCCGGTGGCCGCGCCGCCGAGCGCGGAGGCGGCGGCGAAGCCGGCGAGCCCGATGACGAAGCCGCGTTTGCGGCCGATGAGGTCGGCGATCCGGCCGCCGAGCAGGAGCAGTCCGCCGAAGGCGAGGGTGTAGGCGGTGATCACCCACTGCCGGTTGCCGTCGGACATGTGCAGGGCGTGCTGGGCGGAGGGCAGCGCGATGTTCACGATCGTCGCGTCGAGGACGACCATGAGCTGCGCGAGGGCGATGACGACGAGCCCCCACCAGCGGTGCGGATCGGCTCCGTCCGCCGGGGTGGCCGGCGCCGCCGGGGGCTCACCCGTTCGGCCGGCACTCATCTCGCCAGGACACCACGGATCGGGAGGGGCCGCATCCGGGTGGGGCGGCGGCCCCGGCTCCTCCTCCGTGACCGCCTGCCCGGGCCCGTCCGTGCCTGCTCAGGCCTGCCCGTGCCTGCTCAGGCCTGCCCGTGCCTGCTCGGGCCTTGTTCAGGTCGCGGGCGGTCCGGCCGAGGATCAGGGGCACCGCGGTCACCGCGCTGATCGGCCTGTACGACGGCCCGGTCCCGCGGAAGGTGACATCGGCGCCGGCCGCCGCCGGATGTCTCCCCCCGCGGGGGTGCAGGGCGGTTGTCAGTGGCGGGGTGCAGCATGGGGGCATGGTGAGACGAGCGGCGGGCGGCGGGCCGGCGGAGCGGGCAGGGGTGCGGGCGGCGGTGCGGGGCGCGCGGCGGCCGGAGGTGCGACTGCCGGCCCTGGAGCCGTGGGCCGGGTCGCAGTTGGAGCCGGACGGTGACTATGACGGGCTGGAGTTCCGGGAGCTGGACCTGGCCGGGCAGGACGGCATGGGCGCCCGGTTCATGGACTGCGCGCTGACGGGCTGCGTGGTGGACGGCACGGCGCTGGGCCGGGCCCGCGTGCTGGACTCGGTGCTGACCGGGCTGCGGGGTGTCGGCACGCAGCTCGCCGAGGCCACGTTCCGCGACGTGGAGCTGGCCGACCCGCGCCTGGGCGGTACCCAGCTGCACGGCGCGGTGCTGGAACGGGTCGTCATCCGCGGCGGCAAGATCGACTACCTGAATCTGCGCGAGGCCCGCCTGAAGGACGTCGTCTTCGAGTCCTGTGTCCTGGTCGAGCCGGACTTCGCCGGTGCGCGGCTGGAGCGGGTGGAGTTCACCGACTGCGCGCTGCGGGGCGCCGACTTCGGTGGCGCGACCCTGACGGACGTGGACCTGCGCGGTGCCGCCCCCCTGGACGTGGCCCGTGGCCTGGACCGCCTCTCGGGGGCGGTCATCAGCACCGGTCAGCTGCTGGACCTGGCTCCCGCGCTGGCGGCGGGGCTGGGGATCCGGGTCGAGGGCTGAGCCGGGTCACGGCACCCGCGGGAAGCGGGCCTGGAGGGTCCAGACGGCCGGGTTCTCCGCCAGGTCCTCGTGGAGGTCGGTGAGGTCCGCGATCAGGTCGTGCAGGAAGTCGCGGGCCTCGCGCCTGAGTTCGGTGTGGGCGAAGGTCAGCGGGGACTCCTCGGCCGGCTGCCAGTCGGAGGTGATCTCGACCCAGCCGAAGCGGCGCTCGAAGAGCAGCGCGTCGCTGGACTCGGTGAAGTCCAGTTCGGCCCGCTGCGGGCGGGCGGCGCGGGAGCCCATCGGGTCCCGGTCCAGCCGCTCCACGATGTCGCACAGCGCCCACGCGAAGTCGAGCACCGGCACCCACCCCCAGGCCGTGGACAGCTCCCGGTCCGCCTCGGTGTCCGCGAGGTACACGTCCCCGCAGAACAGGTCGTGCCGCAGCGCGTGGACGTCCGCGCGGCGGTAGTCGGTCTGCGGCGGGTCCGGGAACCGGTTGGAGAGGGCGTAGCCGATGTCGAGCACGGAAGAGATGGTGTCACGGCGGTCCGCCCGGCCCGTCCGCGGTGCGTCCCGTCCCTCTAGGATCACTGACATGTCCAGATCCGTGCGTCTTGTCCCGGCCGCCGCCGCCCTGCTCCTCCTCGCCGTCACCGGCACCGCGTGCGACGGCGGCACACAGGGCACCGCGGGCGGATCCGGCGTGCACGACCCGTACTTCCCCCAGGCCGGCAACGGCGGCTACGACGTCGGCCACTACGCCCTCACGCTGGACTACACCCCGGACACCCGCCATCTCACCGGCACGGCCGTCATCACCGCCCGGGCCACGCAGGACCTGTCCGCGTTCGACCTCGACCTGGCCGGGCTGCACGTCGACTCGGTCACCGTCGAGGGCAGGGCCGCCCGCTGGAGCCGCGGCGGCCAGGAACTCACCGTCCGCCCGCACGACGGCCTCAGCGACGGTGAGACGTTCCGCACGACCGTGCGCTACTCGGGCACCCCGCGCACCCTCACCGACCCCGACGGCTCCAAGGAGGGCTGGCTGCCCACCGCCGACGGCGCCCTCGGCCTCGGCGAACCGGTCGGCTCCATGGCCTGGTTCCCCGGCAACCACCACCCCGCCGACAAGGCGTCCTACGACATCACCGTCACCGTGCCGAAGGGTCTGCAGGCGGTGTCCAACGGGGAGCTGACGGACCGGAGCACGAAGGGCGGCCGTACGGCCTACCACTGGCACACCGCCCAGCCCATGGCGAGCTACCTCGCCACCGTCGCGATCGGCCACTACGACATCACCCGCACCACCGGCCCGCACGGCCTGCCCGTCGTCACCGCGGTCGATCCCGCCCAGGCCGGGGCGAGCGCCAAGGTGCTCGCGAAGATCCCGGACATCATCGCGTGGGAGGAATACAACTTCGGGCCGTACCCCTTCTCCTCCACGGGCGCGATCGTCGACCGCCCGGACGACGCCGGATACGCCCTGGAGACCCAGACGCGCCCCGTCTTCCCCGGCGCCCCCGACACCTCCACCCTCGTGCACGAACTCGCCCACCAGTGGTACGGCGACTCGGTCACCCCCGCGTCCTGGCGGGACATGTGGCTCAACGAGGGCTTCGCCACCTACGCGGAGTGGCTGTACGAGGAGGACCACGGCGGGCCAAGCACCCATGAGACCTTCACCCGCCTCTACGACGGGGACCACGAGGAGATCTGGGCCTTCCCGCCGGCGAAGCCGTCCAGCGCCGCGCACATCTCCGACACCCCCGTCTACCGGCGCGGCGCGATGGTCCTGGAGAAGATCCGCCGCACGACCGGCGACGACACCTTCTACGACATCATCCAGGGCTGGGCCGCCGCACACCGCCACGGCACCGCGAGCACCGCGGAGTTCACCGCGTACGTGGAGAAGAAGGCCCCGGACAAGGACTTCGGCGAGATCTGGAAGGACTGGCTGTACGGCGACGGCAAGCCGCGCCACCCCTGAGAGCACGGCACCGGCGG
>NZ_JBIDDP010000020.1:0-122522 GCF_043195475.1 Streptomyces sp. Y20 | reverse complement strand
GGGTACCACATCGCTGCGCGATGTGCAAGCGAACACCCGCGCTGCGCGCGGGTGTTGCGCTCCCGCTCCGCGGGAGCGCTGCGCTGACCACTGCGCGGTCAGCGCACCCGCCCTGCTTCGCAGGGCGGGTGACGCTCCGTCCGCTGCGCTACCGGAGCGGTGGGGGCTGCGTCCCCTGGTGCCTTCGCTGTGCTCCGGTCACCAGGTGGCGCTGCGCGCCACGAGGCGCCGGCCCCGCTGCGCGGGGCGGCTCAACGGGCCTGCGGCCCGGGCGGCAGCAAGGGGTGGGCCTCTGCGGAGGGCTGGCCTGATTCTGGGTCAGCGTCTACGGGACCAAGTGCTTCCGATTCCCGCAACGTGCAGGGCCAGTGCGGTCAGCCCCAGGAGCATCACGTTGACTGACGAGAACGTGTGATTGGTGCTGATCTCGGCCGCGTTGATGAGGAACGCGATGAAGAACAGCACTGCCGCGACTATGCCGATCATGACAAGCCCCTCTCATAGGAAGTGAAGCCCCTATGCCCGGCCGCCGCCCCCACAGGCATGGGCGGCGCCTCCGAAGCGGTCTGCCGGCTCGTGCAGGCCGCTGACGGATCCTCAGGCGTGGACGTGGCGGGTGCTTGCCGCCCTGTGCGAGGCGGCGTGATGTGCGGGCCGGCCTGTCGGGGGCACTGGGAGGCGCCGCAGGGACAGGACCGCGGTGGCGAGGAGAGCGGTGAAGACGGCCAGGAGGAGGCCGGACACCCACATCTGGCGACTCCCTGGTGCCTGCCAGCCGGTCCAGGCGGCGGATGCCGCCCACAGCAGGACGCCCGCAGCGTAGAAGGAGCGGACGCGGTGCAGCTGCCGCACGGCCCGCAGGAACTGGATACGTTCGGTCTTCGGTGCCATGCGGGGCCGTGTACCCCGATGTGCCACGACCATCAGGGCGGAAGGAATCTTGTGTCGGGCTTTCCGGGGCGTCTCGCACGTCTGCATCTCAGCGTGATGCAGCATGTAGCATTGGCGTAATTTAGGGACACCCGGTGGGGAGCGGTTGGCGTGTTGATCTACGAGTATCTTCCGCGTGAGCTTGCCCGGCTCGGGGTGGTTGCGAAAGCTGCCGGACTCGATCACCGTCGGGTAGCCGCGCAGGTATGCCCGGCTCGGGAACGCGCCGGGAGGGCGAGGACGGTCCCGTCCGAACCGCATCACGTGAGTGAGGTGTTCATCGCGGAGTTTCGGGGCCCTCAGCGGGAGCGGATCGCCAGTGTTATGGAGAAGGGGCGAATGGCTGCGTACGTGCCCTCCCGCGACTCGTGTGCCATCCGCTACCAAACGCAGCTTCTACAGCGGTTGGTGACAGGGATGGCCGGGGCCGAGCGGTCAGGTGGCGCGGCTGGGGAAATCTGGCGGCACCGCGTCTACCGGATCGATGCGCGGCCCGCCGCCGGCAGTCCCAGCCCGGACATACCTGCCCCCGTCGTCCACCTGATGGCGGCATCACCCGGTGAAGCGGCTGCGAGAGCCTGGGCCGTCCACGGAAGAGACGGCGGCCTCTACGGGCGTGGTGGTTACCGGATCACTTCTGTCCGACAAGTCCTTCCCGAGCCGGGAGAAGTCTTTTGATCCAGCTCCGAGAACATCAAGTCGAACAGAAAAAAAGTTTCCGCAAATGGGTCGGATTCTCTGCAAGATCACCTGTGCCCCCGGAGGGGGCGAGGGGCACGATCGTGTCAGCGACCGGATCGGGCAAGACGATCACCGCCGCCGCATGCGCGCTGGACTGCTTCCCCGGCGGGCGGATCCTCGTCACCGTGCCGACCCTGGACCTGCTCGTGCAGACCGCCCAGGCGTGGCGGGCGGTGGGTCACCGCTCCCCCATGGTGGCGGTGTGCTCGCTGGAGAACGACCCGGTACTGAACGAGCTGGGGGTGCGCACCACCACCAACCCGATCCAGCTCGCCCTGTGGGCCGGGAAGGGGCCGGTGGTCGTGTTCGCCACGTACGCCTCTCTCGTGGATCGGGAGGACTTCGAGGACCCGACGGGCCAGGGACGTGTTCGCGGGCCGCTGGAGGCCGCTCTGACGGGCAGAGAGCGCCTGTATGGCCAGCGCATGGACGGTTTCTCGCTCGCCATCGTGGATGAGGCCCACGGTACGGCGGGGGATCTTGGTCGTCCGTGGGCGGCGATCCACGACAACACCCGCATCCCCGCCGACTTCCGGCTCTACCTGACCGCGACCCCGCGCATCCTCGCAGCGCCCCGGCCGCAGAAGGGCACCGACGGCCAGGAGGCGGAGATCGCGACCATGGGCCAGGACTCCCAGACCTACGGGCCGTGGCTGGCCGAGCTGGGGCTCTCGGAGGCGATCGAACACGGCATCCTCGCAGGATTCGAGATCGACGTGCTCGAGATCCGCGACCCCTCCCCGGTCCTCGGGGAATCGGAGGAGGCGCAGCGGGGGCGGCGCCTGGCGCTCCTGCAGACCGCGCTACTGGAGCACGCCGCCGCGTACAACCTCCGTACGGTCATGACGTTCCACCAGAAGGTGGAGGAAGCCGCCGCGTTCGCGGAGAAGCTGCCGGAGACGGCAGCCGAGCTGTACATGAACGACGCCTCCGACGACGACCTGGGGGCCGCGGACCGGCTCCCGAAGTCGTCGATCGACGCGGCCTTCTACGAGCTGGAGGCCGGCCGCCACGTACCCCCGGACCGCGTCTGGTCGGCATGGCTGTGTGGCGACCACCTCGTCAGCGAGCGGCGCGAGGTCCTGCGGCAGTTCGCAGGCGGCATCGACGCGGCCGGCCGCCGGGTACACCGCGCGTTCCTCGCCAGCTGCCGCGTCCTCGGGGAAGGCGTCGACATCACCGGCGAACGGGGTGTGGAAGCCGTCTGCTTCGCCGACACCCGCGGCTCGCAGGTGGAGATCGTGCAGAACATCGGCCGCGCACTCCGGTTGAACCGCGACGGCAGCACGAAGGTCGCGCGCATCATCGTGCCGGTCTTCCTGGAGCCCGGCGAGGACCCCACCGACATGGTCGCCAGCGCCTCGTTCCGCCCCCTCGTAGCCGTCCTCCAAGGACTGCGATCGCACGATGAACGACTCGTCGAGCAACTCGCCTCCCGCGCACTCACCAGCGGCAAGCGCAAGGTCCACATCCGGCGCAACAAGGACGGGCAAATCGTCGAGGCCGGCGGCGAGAGCGACGGAGAGGACCAGGAGCAGGACCACACCGACACGGCTGCCAAAGCGGCGCTGCTCCACTTCTCCAGCCCGCGCGACCCGGCGACCATCGCGGCCTTCCTGCGCACCCGGGTCTACCGGCCCGAGTCCCTGGCCTGGCTCGAGGGCTACCAAGCCCTGCTCCGCTGGCGGAAAGAGCACGAGATCACCGGCCTCTACGCCATCCCCTACGACGTCGAGGTGGAAGTCGGAGTCACGAAGGACTTCCCGCTGGGGCGCTGGGTCCACCAGCAGAGGAAGGCCCTGCGGGCAGGGGAACTGGAGGAACGGCGCAAGAGCCTGCTCGACGCACCCGAGGCCGGAATGGTCTGGGAACCGGGCGAAGAAGCCTGGGAGCAGAAGCTGGCAATGCTGCGCTCGTACCACCGCGCGCACGGCCACCTCGCCCCCAGACAGGACGCGGTGTGGGACGACCCGGCCGGCAGCGGCCCCGTGCCCATCGGCCAGCACCTCGCCAACCTCCGCCGCAAAGGCGGCCTCGGCAAGGACCCGAAACGCGCGGCGGAGCGCGCCAAGCAGCTGACCGCGATCGATGAGGACTGGAACTGCCCCTGGCCGCTCAACTGGCAACGCCACTACCGAGTGCTCACCGACCTCGCCGCCGACGAACCGGGCGGCCGGCTCCCCGACATCCAACCCGGCGTGACGTTCGACGGCGACGACCTCGGACGATGGCTCCAGCAGCAGACCCAGCCGGCCACCTGGGCGCAACTGTCGAACGAGCAGCAGGAACGGCTGTCGAAGCTGGGCGTTCAGCCGCTTGAGGCCCCGTCTCCCGCCCCAGCAGCCGCTCGTGCGACGAAGGCCCCGAGCAAGGCACAGGCGGCGTTCCAGCGCGGCCTGACAGCCCTCACACAGTGGGTCGAGAGGGAGGGCCCGGACCAGCCGACGCCGCGCGGCCACGCTGAGGAGATTGTGGTCGACGGCGAGACGGAGCCGGTGGTTGTGAAACTGGGCGTATGGACATCGAACATCCGCGCGAGGTGGGGCAAGCTCACTTCCGAGCAGCAGGCCTCCCTCGCCGCCTTGGGTGTGCCCTGGGCGAAGGCCGCAGCGGTGCCTGCCCCGTCCGGCAGCATGGACGACGGTTCCGTCCGGCCCGCGCCGTCGGACGCACAGGTGCAGGAGGATTACGACCAGGGCGACACGGTGACGGGGGAAGAGCGCGAGACCCAGGCAGGACGGGGCCGGGCGCGGGTGCAGCGCATGAACGAGCTGATGCGCAAGCACACCAAGGCCGAACTGCTGCGCATGGCCTACGCGGGCGGTCTGGTGAACCACAACTCCCCCGAGAAGTGGCGCAAGGACGAAATCGCCTCCGCTGTCGTGGACATCGAGTTCCGGGCGGCCGACCGGCTCTGACCACAGCATGATGCTGTCGACGGGGCTCGCGGCTGTCCGAGGTGTACAGGTCGAACTCGAGGTGCTCGATGTCCGTGAAGCGGACCTCCTCCAGGCTGCCGGCGCGGCGGCCGCCGTCCTGGGAGTACACCTCCTTGAGCGCCTCAGCCGTGATCTCCTGCAGGCGCTGCTCGGTGGCACCCTGCTCCTGCGCCTCGAAGAGGCGCGCGGCGTAGCGAGGCGGCAGTGCGACGGTCAGGTGCCGACTGCGGTCCTGGTCCGTCGACCCGATCGGCGCGGTGTAACCGAGGCGGGTGCGGGTGTCGATGACGATGCCACCGGTCGTCGCCGCGTTCTCGCGGGCCTTCGCCCGGATCTGCGGCTGCCACCGGGCCCTCACCTCGCGCTCCAGGCGGGCGGCGAGCTGCGGGCGGGGCTTTTTGATCTGGTCCTTCACGTACCGCTCGACGGTGCGCTGGGAGATCCGCAGCATCTGGGAGACCGCCTTGGTGCCCTTGCATTGCTTGACCAGGTACCGCATCTGGGCGCCCGCGTTCTTGGGCGCGGGGCGGGTGAACGCCTTCTGCACCGCGGCGTCCAAGCCGTCCCCGAACAGGCTCATCGTCGCCTTCTCCTACTCTCCGTTGTCGACGTCGGTGATGGTGCCGTCCTTGATGTACCGGGCGAGGTTGAGCTCCGGGGCGTCGAACCGCTCGCGGACCTCTTCAGCCCCACAGGACGCTCTGGGTGCCCTCGTGCTTGACCAGGCCCGGGTTGACGCCGAGCTTGAAGCCGCCCGGCAGCGGCTTGCCGTCCCGGTAGGGCCAGCGCACGGATCTGTTTTCTTCTGGTCCTCACAGTGGCCTCGGCGCACGGGCCTAAGTGTGAGGAGGGGACACGGGGCGGGACTCCAGCTTCGGCGCCTACCGCAACGTGTTCCGTACGTAATGCGTACGGCAATCGAACGCTATTCGTACGGTTCATGGGTGTGCTGCTCTGTCCCGTGCGACGTGGCGTCCGGACATCCGAGCGGCGGTCATCTCCCGTACGCGGATCAACCTGCACCGCAACATCGTGAAGCATGCGGCGTTCACCGGGCAGTACCCGCTCGTGGTCCTGTCCGACTGCGTCGTACGCGGCAGGCGGCACCAGCCCGCTGGACTTCCTACTGAAACCACGTGGTGGCCCCCGGCTTGGCGAAGGATCCGAGAGGCAGCTTGGTGGACTCCGCTGGGCATCCGTTGCGAAAGCGCCCGCCGGGACGGCGGACACGAGACCGTGGTGGAGTGACCCATCACCCCGGCCTGCTGCGGACCGCTCCCCTGCAGAGGGAGACGACCTCGTCGCTGATCTGCCGCATCGCGAGCCGCTACGGGATGGAAGCGAAGGTGTTGCGGTCGTGCTGGCACTGGCGCAATTACCCGCCCGGGCACGACGGCGGGGGCGCGCGGGCCGACGCCGAGGTGCTGCTGAACACGCCCGGACGGCAGCTCCTGGCAGGCCTGTGCGGCGTCGAGGAAGACGTGCTGGCGCGGGCGTTGCCGTCCTGGGGGCAAGAGGACTCCAAGCTGGGGGCCGGAGAGAACGGGGTGCCGGCGGCGGCGTGGCGGACCGGGGGCGCGGTCGCCGGGCCGGTCGCGTTCGGCTGCCGCCTGTGCGCGGCCCGGCGTACGGGGACGGCCGTGCGGGTGGTGCGGTATGCGCCGCGGTGGGAGCGGGTGTGTGTCCGGCACGGGCGGTGGCTCCTGGACGCGGACGCCGACCAGCCCCTGGAACATCTGGACGTGCGGGGTGTGCCGGAGGTGGCCGCGGCGCAGCGGCGGTGGGCCGGTGTGGCGCGGCGGGCAGCACGGACGGGGGCCGAGCCGGAGAGAGTGTTCGCGCTGGCGCACGCGGTGGTCGCCCGGTGGTGGGAACAGGCCCTGCACTGGGAGCGCGAGGCGACCTGGCCGCAGCGGCTGCACCAGGTCGCGGGCGGCAACGCCAGAACAGAGCTGGAGCGGTGGCGGATCGTGGGCCGGGACACCGTCGTCTTCCCCGAAGTGGTGGCCGTCGCCGACGCACTGCTGGACCCGGCCATGGCCGAGCTGGCCTGGCGGGCAAGCGGAGGGACGCGGCCTCGGGCGCGGGGCGGGGACGACCCGTTGTGTCACCGGCTGGGCGAGCGCGTCGGGCGGGGGTGGTTGGGGCCGCTGGCCGCGACCGACTACGGCAGCCCGCTGAGCGGCTGGAGGAGTGCGATCGTGCGCGCCCGCCGCGGCAGCGGGCCGCCGGGATGGCGGGACGATCCGTGGCATCTGAAGCGGGAACAGCAGCCCTCTACGATGGCCGGCCAGCTGCGCGTCATGACGGCGGAGGCGCAGGCGGGCGGCTCTGGTACCCGGTGGCGCGCCACCGTTTCTGCCGAACACCGCTTCCACATCACGCGGTTGCTCGATGAGGCCCGCGAGGAGCTGGCGCAGCTGCGCGGCGTGCAGAGCGGCACCACCGCCGAGGTAGCCCGGGAACTGCTGGAACGCCTCAGTCAGAGTGCCGAGCTGATCGACCGGGCCGTGCTGCATACCGCCGCCGCGGCCGTCGCGGCCGGGGCGGCGCTTGAGGAGGTGGCCCAGTGGTCCCGCCTGCCCGCCGAGGAGCTGTCGCAGATCCTCGCCGCGGGGTGAAGACTGACGCATCCGACGCCATGCCGGGCAGCGGCCCTGGCATGACGGTCCGCTGTGCGTGCGGCGAGCAGCCGTCGGAGAAGGGCGGCCCGGCAGCCGAGAAAAGTGCAGGGGTGCGCACTGACACCGGCGAGCCTGGATGGCATCCTGACCCGTGCTCGCAGCCCAACAGGCATGCCGAACTGCCTAGTTGATGCGATTTTGGGTTACCGGCCGGTTCGCCTGCGCGGCAGGCCAGGCATGGCGTTATGTGGAGTTCGTGATCATCGACAGCAGCCAGGACGGCGCGCAGGGCGGCTTGCCCACGCCCGCGTCGGGCGCCTGCCGGGTGCCGGAGGCGGGCGCGGTGGAGGCGGAGTTCGCCGGGGTGGACGGCACGCTGGTGCAGCGCCGCTGGATTGAGGCGGCCGTGGCGGTGCGGTTCGAGCGGCTTGCGCCGGTGTCTGCGTTCCCGGTGGTGCCGGGGCGGCGGTGGGGGCCGGGCTGGTGGTGGTCGGCCACGACCGGGCGGCATGTGATGCACGGTTCGCAGGCGATGTGCATGCAGCTGATGATCTTGACCGCGATCCGTGGGTGGTGGGCCTGTCGGCGCGGCCGGTGCGGCTGATCTGGCGGGATCTGGACAGCGGGCGGGCCCTGACGTGGGTGCCGCAGCTGTTCGCCCGCTACGCCGACGGCCGCGCGCTGCTCGCCGACTGCTCCGCCGTCTCGACGACCGCCGGGACGCGGGCCGAGCACGCCGCCGCGGTGCTTGCCACGGCGTGTGCGGCGGTCGGGTTCACCTACCGACGCCTGGTGCTGCCGGACAAGGCGGTGGCGGCGAATGTGCGGTGGCTGGCCGGCTACCGCCATCCGCGCCACCGCGACGCCGGCGGGCTCGAGCAAGCGGTGCTGGAGGCGTTCGCCGCCCCGCGGCCGCTGATGGCCGGGGCCGCGGCGGTGGGCGAGGTCCTCGCCGCGCTGCCGGTGCTCTACCACGCGCTGTGGCACGGCCGGCTGACCGCGGACCTGACACGGCCGCTGGGCGAGCACACCCTCGTTGCGCCCGGCCCTACCGCAGGCGACGGGGAGCAGGAGCAGCACGGCAGGTGAGCAGGCACAAGGTAACCGCTCCCGGCGGGCGGTGTGTTGGGGTGGGCGCTCAGGTCAGGTTTGAGGCCCGCACCTGGCAGGTGACCGGTCTGGTCGAGGGGCGGGGGTATCTGGCCGCCGACGGCTTCGAGGTCCTCGGCCAGGCCACCTTGCAGGTTCCGGCCGCCTCCGTGTGGGCGGCGCTGCAGTTGCTTGTCCGGGAGCGGGCGATGGCCTGGTGGGACGCGCAGGCACAGGCCGAGCAGTGGTGAGTGCACCCGGCCGTCCGGGCCGGCCCGTGGCCGCTGCGGGCGGCAGGCAGGTGAAGCTGGGGGCGTATGTGACGTTCCAGGACGGTACCTGGCAGGTGGCCGCGGTGGCCGGTGCGTCGGTGACGCTGGTCGGCGAGGACGGGCAGACGGCTTCGGTGCTGGCCTCGTTCCTGTTCTCCGACCCGACGTTCACGGTGGTGGGCTCTCCGGCCGCCGGCGTGCAGCCGTGGGGGCTGCTGGAGTCGGTGCCCGAGCGGGAGCGGGAGCGAGCTCTTGCCTGGCAGCGGCACATCCGCGAGATCGAGACCGGGCTGCCCGGCGGCCCGGGCAGCGTGGGGACGCCGCGGCCCGAGTATGACCCGCAGCGCACATCGATGGCCGAGCGGGAGCAGGCCAAGGCCGACGAACTCGCCCGGCTGGGCTGGCCGAAGGCCAGCCGGGCCACCGTGCGCCGCATGCGTGCCCGCTACCACGACCAAGGGCTGTGGGGTCTGATCCGACGCCGCAAACCATCGAGTGCGACCGGGCAGGCCGACGAACGGGTGGTGGCCGCGATCCTGGAGGCGCTGCGCCGCCAGCGCGGCCGCTCCAAAGGCACCCTGAAAGGGCTGCGGGAGCTGACCGGGCAGATCCTGGCCGACACCCACGGGCCGGGCACGGTGCCGGCGCCGCCGCCGTCGACGTTCAACCGGTTGGCGCGGGTGCTGGCCGACCCGCTGGAGCATCCCGGACGGCCCGCCCGCACAGCCACCGCGCCGGTGCGGCCCTTCACACCGACGGTGGCACTGCGACCGGGCGAGCTGGTGCAGATCGACACCACCCGCCTCGATGTGATGGCCATCAGCGAGGACGGCCGTGCGGTGCGCCCGGAACTCACCATCGCTCTCGAGGTGGCGACCAGGTCGGTGGTGGCGGCCGTGCTGCGCGAGGAGGGCACCAAGGCTGTGGACGCCGCCCTGCTGCTGGCGGAGATGGCCGTGCCGCACCCGTCGCGGCCCGGCTGGCCCGACCACCTGCGCCTGGCCCACGCCGCCGTCCCCTACGACCGGCTCCTCGCCTTGGACGACCGGCTGGAACAGGCGGCAGCGCGGCCGGTGGTGGTACCGGAGACGATCGTCATCGACCGCGGGCGAGTGTTCGTCTCCACCGCGTTCCTGGCCGCCTGCGAAACCCTGGGGGTGAGTGTGCAGCCCGCACCACCCCGGTCCCCGACCGCGAAGGGCGCCGTCGAGCGCACGTTCGGAAGCTTCAACACGCTCTTCGCGCAGCACGTCGCCGGCTACACCGGCCCCCACGTCCTCGCGCGCGGCGAGGCAGTCCAGGACGAAGCCCGGTTCACCGTGGTCCAGTTGCAGGAGCTGCTGGACGAATGGATCACCGCGTGCTGGCAGCACCGCCCCCACGAGGGTTTGCGCCACCCCCTCCTGCCCAAAGCAGCCCTGACCCCCAACGAGATGTGGGGCGCGCTGCTGGGCGCATCCGGATACGTGCCACTGCCGCTGGCCGGCGCCGACTACCTGGAACTGCTGCCGGTGCGCTTCCATCCCGTCACCGGCCGCGGCATCCGCATCAACCACCGCACCTACGACCACACCCTGCTCAACGAGCCCCGCGGACGGCCCTCCCCCGCCGGCGCGGGCGGCAAGTGGGAGATCCACCTCAACCCGCACGACGTACGGCAGATCTACATCAGGCTGCCCGACGGACACCTGCACGAGATCCCGTGGATCCACCGCGACCACGTCCACGCCCCGATGAGCGAACCCACCTGGCGCCACATCCGCACCGCCCTCAGACGGCGCGCAGGCCGCGAGGAGCACGAAGCCGCCCTCGCACAAGCCGCCGACCAGGTCCTGCGCCGCGCCCGGCCCACCACTACGGCACAACCAGCACCGCCCAGGACGACGCCGGGCACGCACACCGCAGAGGCAGCCCCCCGGGCAGCGGGCGGCCAACCAGCGGTGAGCCGCTACGAGGCCGAGGCCGAGGACAGCCGCGACGCGCTGGAAGCCCGAGTCCAGGCCGAGGCTCGTGACGACGCCGGCGCCGACGAGACCGGCGCGCACCCGCTGCCGGTGACCGGCGCACTCACGCTGTACGACGCCGACCAGGAGGCCGAACTGTGGTGACCCGTACCGATCCCCCCGCCCCCGATGACGGGGAAGCAGCCGCGGGGACGGTGACGACGTTCGACGCCTTCGCCCGCTTCGCCCACGCCGCACCCCCCACACCACCAAAGCCGGGCCAGGCACCACGGCCGCCTGAGGAACGCCTCGCCTACCACTCGCAGTTCGTCACCGTGCGCACCCCGGCCATCGCGACCCTCGCACGCCAGGTCCGCACGCTGATGATCCTCGGCCGGCATCAACACGTCACCGCCCGGCCGTCACTGATCGTCACCGGGCCGGCCACCACCGGCAAGACCACCGCGCTGCTGCAGGTCGGCCGGACCTGCCACCTCGCCCACACCCGCCGCGCCGCCCCAGGCGACGCCAGTGTGCCCGTCGCCTATGTGCTGGTGCCGCCCGGCGCCACCGCCAAGACCCTGGCCGGGGAGTTCGCCCGCTACCTCGGCATCCCCACAACCGCCCGCATGACCACCGCACAGATCACAACGGCTGTCTGCCACACCTACACCGCGGCCGGGGTCAAGCTCGTGCTGATCGACGAGATCCACCGGCTCAACCCCCGCACGTCCACCGGCGCGGAGGCCGCCGACTGGCTCAAAGACCTCACCGAACGTGTGCCCGCCACGTTCGTCTACGCCGGCATCGACGTCACCGCCAGCGCCGTGTTCACCGGCGTGCGCGGGGCCCAACTCGCCGGACGGGCCTCCCTGATCGACTGCGGAGCACTGCCCGCCCGCGCCGGCGACCGGCAGCCGTTCCGCGAGCTGATCACCGCCCTGGAACAGGCCCTCGACCTCACCGCACACCGGCCGGGCACCCTGCCCAGACTCGCGCCCTACCTCCACGAACGAACCGCCGGACGGATCGGCAGCCTGGCCCGCCTCATCCGACAAGCCGCCATCGAAGCCATCCTGGACAGCAGCGAACGCATCACCAAACCACTGCTGGACTCCATCGCGCTGGACCACCTCGCCGAAGAGCACTACCGGCCCCGCACCCCCGGACGCCGCGCCCGGCCCGGCAGCCGGTGACCACCCACACCGCGAGCCGCCCCACGGTACGAGCCGGCACCATGTGGCCCACCCCGCCCGGCGCACTGCACGTGAGGCCGCTGCCCCGCGAGAGCGCCGCCTCCTACCTCACCCGCCTCGCAGCCGCCTACCACCTCTCCCCCGCCCAGCTCCTCGACGGCCTGCACATCACCGCCACCGGCACCTCGACGGGCCTGCCCGCCACCGAAATCCACCTCAGCAACGAAGCCACCCGCCGCCTGTCAGGCTTCACCCGCATCCCGCCCGCACACCTCGCCCACGCCCTGCCCCGCCGCCCCCCGCCCGCCGCCATCGGCATCGCCCACGCCGCCACCGCCCGCTGGCAGCCCGTCCAGCCCGCGCTGCAGCCGCTGCCGGCATGCACCGCCTGCACCATCCGCCGCAGCCCGCACCAAGCCCACCCCGCATGGATCCACCCGACACCGGACCTGCCCAGGATCATGATCTGCACCCGCCACCAACAGGCCGCCAGCGACCCCAGACACCCCGCGCCCCTCGACATCCGCCCCGTCCCCGACCTCACACGGACCCACCTCCGCGCCCGCCGCCGCCCGACGGCGACCTCCCTGAGCTGGGCATCGACGATCACCACACGCTGGTACGACCACCACCAACACCTGCACCAACGCTGGCACACACGCCTCAACCAGCTCACCGCCGCCAATCCCCACCTCCCCCAAGGCCCGGCCTCCCCCGCCCTGACCTGCCGGAACCTGATCACCTACCCGGAGACCCTCACCCTCGCCGCGGCGCTTGACCGCCTGCCGCTGTACCCCCTGCCCCGCAGCCAGCAGAGCGCCTTCCTCCACGACCTGGCCGGCCGCCTGGACCTGCCCCGCCTCGCACCCGCCGACCACGACCTGCTCTGGCAACGCCTCCACGCCCGCTGAACCACCCACGTGCCCCTGCTGCCCAGACCTCAACACACCGGCCGACCAGGCCCCGTACCTATAGACGCGCCAACCACCCTGCGCAAAAACCACCGCCCCACCCAGCACACTGCGCAACACCAAACACCCAGCTCAGCACACGTATCGTCCAGCACCGAACACTTGGCTTCGCGTAAACCTCCCCCACGAAACGAACACACCGCTCAAAACAACTGAGCAACAGCACGCCACAACCAAGATCAATAAGCAGACGCCACAGCTACGCCACAGCCGCCAGGCGCACCCCCGGCACAAGGCGCCTGGACGGTGAATCCACCATCAGCTCCTGGGCGCGGTGGTGGCCGTCGCAGAAGTGGACATGGGCGAGACCTTCGGCGGTGATGTCGCGCAGCTGCTGCTCGCCGGCGCCGGCCTGCCGGGCGTCGAACAGGCGAACCGCATAGATGGGCGGCAGGACGAGGGTCAGGTGACGCAGGCCGGCGTCGTGGGTGGTATCGGGCGCTGCGGCCAGGTCTCCCTGCGGAACACCCCCGCGTCGGCGGGGGGATGCGGACCGAGGTCGCCGATGGAGGTAGAACGATCGTCCGTTGGGCGGACGGCTCCCGCCCAACGGAAGTAGCCGTTCATGGAGTGGGAGTGCCGGGCCGATTCACACGCCGCAGATCCGACAGGTTGACTCGCGTCAGCACCGGCCGCAGCAGAGCACGCTTCTGGTGGTAGTCCTGCCAGTGCCCCTCCAGCGCTTTGTCCTCCAGCTCGATGTAGCTGACCCCTGTACCCGAGTCGGGCAGGATCTGGAAGGCGTCCACACCACCATGGCCGGCGATGAACTCTTCGGCCAGGTCGAGGAACGTCGGGGGCGCATGGTCGATATGGAGCTCGGCGGCGGACGGGATTGGTGCGCCGGTGACGCTGCAGACAAGCGGCTGTCCGGAGTTGAGTGCCTCGTTCCGTGCGGCCGCCACCTGGTCAGCGATCGCGTGCCGCAGTGCGGCGAGCACCTGGGTGCATTGGTTGAGCGGGGTCAGGCAGGCGTTCCAGGAGAAGTCGGCCACCTCGCCGTCGAGCCGCACGAGGGCGATTCCGACACTTCTGCGGCCGTGGTCGTTGTGGGCTATGACACGGAAGTGCGCAATGCCGGTGCCCCGTTTGAGGTGGTATTCAGGGTGGCGTTCGAGAAGACGGCGGAGGAATGCGTCGTCGTCGGGATCGGTGACGTCACCGCCGACACCGTATCGCTGGACGATGCCGCGACAGACATTCCGTACGGCTTCCTTGGTGGGGTAGTGGGTCGCACCGATGGTGATGCCTCTGGGCACGGTGATCTCCGTTCGGGCCGCGGTCTCCTCGAGGGCAGTTGTTGCATGATGGCAGGCAGCAGCGGGACGTGTTCCGGAGCCTGCCGCCCCAGCCTGGGTGGTCCTCGGCCCGGATAGCGGCGGTCGGGCAGCTGGCGGAACGGACGCTGCCTCCAGCTTCTTGACGAGGACTGTAGAAGGGCCCGGCCGACTGGCCGGGCCCTTCGTCATTTAGGCGAGGTCAGGATGTGAGTAGGTGATTCCGACGTCTCCAGCTGAGGTCGCGGCGAGGGTCACGACCTTCCAGATCGCCTCGGGAACGCCAGCCCGGGGACCGCTCCAGGCTTCGCTGAGGAGGTCAATGGTGAACCCCACGGAGTTGCCATCTGGCCCCTTCGCCGAGAACTTGACCTCCTGAGCTGCCCACGGGTTGTCGTCGACAGAGGCGAACTGCACCAGCGCGTGGTACACCGCGAACTCCTTGCCGTTCCGGGTGACGGTGAGAGTGCCTGGCCGAAGGTGGACGCCGACGTGGACTTGGGTGTCCTCGTGCACGACGACGGGTTCGCCGGCGGCGCTCAGGTCCATGTTGCTCTCCAGGGATGTCGGAGGGGGCAGATGCTGAGCATGGCAGCTAACCGCCCACCGCGAGAGGGTGTCTATGAACCGATCGATTGATGGACGCAAGGGCTTGACACGGTGATCTTCCGCTGACGTGTCCCACTTCCTGGCCAACAATGACGGGCCGCCAGCCTGATGATTTCACTCATCAGCGTCAGCCAGGCCGCCAGCGCCAAGAGCTCGGCGTGGGGCGGGTGTCATCGCCGGGGGTGCGTCGAGGACGCAGCGGGTGCAGAGTTCGGCGAGGTCGGGCAGGCGCCGAGCAGGGCTAGAGCCCGCAGCCGTGACCAGGGATCGCGCTCACCCCGGTCACGACCCGGTGCTCCGGCTCATCGGCCGGCGGCACTGACCACGGTGGTCACCATCGCCACCAGCACCGCCGCGCCCGTCAGCGCCACGGTCAGCGGCGCGGTGAGCACCGGGCGCCGGTAGACGGCGTACCCGAGCACGGCGACGACCAGAGCGCCGACCAGGACCAGCAGCAGGACGACCAGCAGAGCGAGTGTGGACATACGGGTTCCCCCTCAGGATTGGGCACGCGGGTGGTCCGCGTGCGGTGGAGGCGGAGCGTGGACGCTCCTCAGCCCTTGCGTCTCGGGCAGGCGTCCCGGACAGTGCCTAGCCCCGCAACCCCCGCCTGATCAGCGCGCTTACACCCGGTTGTGGGCCTCGTCACGTGGTGGGTGGTGGGACGGGGCTACGGTGCTGACACTCTGGTTATGGGGGAAACCGCCACCGATGTTTGGGTCGATCTCAGTTTTCTTCGAGAGAGCCGAGCCGTGACGGGCGGACAGCGCAGCCGCCTGGTGCTCGCCGAAGTTCACCGCCTCGCGCGTGCGCGACACGCGCGGCCTTGGGCCGCCCCAGAGCGTGGCACCGGGGCGGTGAAGAAGAACTCCGCCCCCGCCGGGATGATCGGGCGATGACCGACCGCCGCCCGCTGGGCACCGGACCCGACCGCGCCACCACGTCCCGCACCCGAGACACCGACCCGGCGCCACGCGCGCAACTCGCCGCCCAACGCCTCCCCGCCGTCCCGGCCGCCGAGCCGACCCCGCGCCCGACGGCCGGGCGCCGAACACTCAGGGCCGGCCCCGGCGCACCGGGCGGTGACAGCGGCTGTGACGGGCACGGTGACACCGGGCCGTGATGGCCGGATCGGTCCGGCCCGTGCCGGGGCGCGCCCTCACACGCACGTGCGCGTGCACCGCGCGCAGTCGGCTCACACAGCCCGTAACACGCGCGGCACGCGATGGCCCCCTTCCCGGAGCCGTCGGCGGCGCTCCGCGCCCTCGCCGCACCCGGCCCGGTCCTCAAGACCGCCCCACAGCACCGGGCCGGACTCCCCGCGGGGCCACCGGCCCCGCCCAACGCCTCCCGTACGGACGCACGCGGACGCGGACGAGCGCGGGCCGCGTAGTCGGGTGGCAGTACGAGGGTGAGGTGACGCAGGCGGGCGTCGTTGGTGGTGCCCGGCGCTGCGGTGAACCAGAACCGGGCCCAGGTATCGATGACCGGACCGGTGCTCGTGGCAGCCTGCCGGCGGGCCTGCTCGCGGATGCGGGGCTGCCAGCGGGCCCGCACGGCGTCGGCCAGGTCCGCGCGCGGCCGGCGGATCTGGTCCTTGACGTAGCGCTCCACGGTCCGCTGGGAAACGCCGAGCAGTTCGGCCACTGACCAGATGCCCCCGGCGGTCCAGCCGCGCGCAGCGCAGGACCGCAGCGTGGAGGAGCGGGCTGTCGGCGACCGGCGTCTGGCGCCGCTCCCGCGCTCAGCTACGGGCGGAGTGCCGGACCAGCCCTCGCCACGGCTGCGGTGCCGCCGCTGGCTTCCGTGATCCGTGCCTGCATGGGCGTTGCTACCGCGCGGAGTGCCGTACGAACTCTCGGAGGCGCGCTTCGACCTCGTACCGGTTCAGGCGCTTGGTACGGGCGTAGTGCGTCACTGCAGCCTGCGCAGCCGTCGCAGCGTTCCGCCATATCTGGCGCTGCACGTCCCGTTCGTGGTGGTCGTTGAGGTTCTGGAGCTGGGGAAGAGCCAGCGCTGGGTGAGGTTGCCCGGCTGGGGGCCTAGTAGCGGGCTGCGGCTCCGGCCTGAGCGGTTACGAGGGCTCAATGACCGGTGGCATGAGCACCGGGGTGGTGTCGATTTCCTTGATGCTTCCGTCGGGCGTCCGGCGGATGTGCTCGGTCACGAGCTGAATGAGGCGCGGGCCCCTGACGCCGCAGAGGAGGACGAGCGCCGCGGCGGCACGGACGTCTGTCGGCAGGTCCGCGTCGCGGACGCAGCGGGTGATCTGGGCGATGTGTTTGTCCTCGTTGATGAAGTTGACGGGTTCTCCGCCTGTCATGCCGGGGACAAATGACCCGAGACCGGTCCGGACCCACCCGCTCCCTGACGGGTTCACACACGGGCTCCCAGGCAGCCATCGGTGCACAAGCGAACGGGCTCACGCGTGACGCTGGCGGGTCGATGGCGGGTCGATGGCGGGTCGATGGCTCGACCCGAGATTCTTCGGGTCGAAGCGGCCCCGGCGGGCCGCAGCCGACTCAGGGAGGGCTGTATGCAAACCGAGCTGATGGCCGACGACGCGGTGTCCGTGCCGCGTCTGCTCGAGGAGCGGGTGCGCGTCGCGCCGGACGCCGTGGCGGTGTCGGACCACACCGGGACGATGACCTACCGCGAACTCAACGCCGCCGCGAACCGGCTGGCCGACCTGCTGGTGGAGCGTGGGGCGAAGCCGGAGTCCGTCGTCGCGGTCGGGCTGCCGCGAGGCCGGGAGCTCGTGACAGCGGTCCTGGCCGTGCTCAAGTCGGGTGCCGCGTACCTGCCGCTGGACCTGTCGCTGCCCGAGGAGCGCCGCGCCTACCTGCTCAAGGCTGCCGGCGCGAGGCTGCTGGTCGCCGCCGACCAGCTCGACGGGGTCGAGACCGTCGACCCGACCGGATCCGGGCTGGAGGGACGCCCCGAGGGCGACCGGGCCGAGGCGCCGCTGCCCGACGACCTGGCCTACGTGATCTTCACCTCGGGCTCCACTGGTCGTCCGAAACCGGTAGCGGTCAGTCACCGCTCGCTGGCCCACCACGCCCGCTCCATCGGCGAGTTGTTCGGGCTGGGCGCGACCGACCGGGTGCTGCAGTTCGCCAACCCGAGCTTCGACGTGTTCGGCGAGGAGGTCTACCCGACGCTGCTCGCGGGCGGCGCGGTCGCCGTCCCGGCCGGTCAGGTGCCCGCGCCCACCGAGCTCGAGGCCTTCCTTCGCCGCGAGCGGGTCACCGTGGCGAACTTGCCGACGCCGTACTGGGACCAGTGGGTCCAGGACCTGCAGGCACAGCCCCGGGCCGTCCCGGAGACACTCCGACTGCTCGTCGTCGGCAGCGACGCCGGCCACAGCCGGACGCTGGCCGACTGGTGGCGGCACTGCGCGGTCCCGGTCCGCAACGCCTACGGCCTGACCGAGACCACCGTCACCGCGCTGACGCACGAACTGCTTCCCGGCGACGTGCCAAAGGAGGAGGTGCTGCCGATCGGCCGGCCACTGCCCGGCGTCGAGGCGCACCTGCTGGACGCTGAGTTCCTGCCCGTGTCGGACGGCACCCCGGGCGAGCTATACCTCGGTGGCGCGCTGCTTGCACGGGGCTACCTCGGCCGCCCGGACCTGACGGCCGACCGCTTCGTGCCGGACCCCTTCAGCGACCGCCCCGGCGCGCGGCTCTACCGCACCGGTGACCTCGCGCGCTGGCGCCCGGACGGCAGCCTGGCCTTCCTCGGCCGTTCCGACGACCAGGTGAAGATCCGCGGCCAGCGCGTCGAGCCGGCGGAGATCAGCGGGATGCTGCTGACCCACCCGGCGGTCCGTCAGGCCCACGTGCGCGCGGTGGACGACGAAGTGGCCGGCAAGCGCTTGGTGGCCTACGCGGTCGCGGACAGCGTCGCGGTGCCGGAGCTGCGGGCCCACCTGGCCGAGCGGCTGCCCGCCGCGCTTGTGCCCGACACGTACGTGCTGCTCGACGCCCTGCCTCTGACGGCCAACGGCAAGCTCGACCAGCGGGCGCTCCCGGTGCCCGTGGCCGGCCCGACTGCCGCCGGCGCGGCGCTCTCCGGCGCGCTGGAGGAGCAGATCGCGGCCGTGTGGCGGGAGGTCTTGCGGATCGACCAGGTCGGCGCCGACGACAGTTTCTTCGAGGTCGGCGGTCACTCACTGCTGCTGGTCCAGGTCCAGCGACGGCTGTCGCAGGTACTCGGGCGGCCCGTCACCGGCGTCGCGCTCTTCACCCACCCGACCATCCGCAAGCTGGCCGCCCATCTCGGCGGCCATAACCCCGGTGCCGGCTCGGCGAACGCCGACGAGCGTGCGGACGAGCGCCGCAGCGGCCGGGCCCGCCTCCAGCAGCGCCACGCACGGACCGGCGGTAGCGCGCGATGACCCCGCCCGCAGCGGCCAACGGCCTGGATCCAGACAGCCCGTTCCTCGCCGTCGTCGGCATGGCCGGACGCTTCCCCGGCGCGCAGGACCTGGGTCAGTTCTGGACCAACTTGATCAAGGGTCAGGACTCGATCACCCGTTATCCGCGCAACTCCGCCGAGTACCCCGACCACGTGCCGGCGATCGGTGTGCTGGACGGCGCCGACGAGTTCGACGCCGAGTTCTTCGGCTACTCGCCCGCCGAGGCGACGCTGCTCGACCCGCAGCACCGGCTGTTCCTGGAGTGCGCCTGGACCGCCCTGGAGGACGCGGGCTATGACCCGTCCCGCTACGGCGGCCCCGTCGGGGTCTACGCGGGAAGCGCCCAGACGGGGTACTACGAGGCGCTGCTGGCCCACCGGGACCGGCTAGGCGAGGCGAGCGACTGGCAGCTCCGGCTGGCGACCGGCATCGACTTCCTGACCTCCCGGGTCTCTTTCAAACTCGGCCTCACCGGCCCCGCCGTCACCGTGCAGACCGCCTGCTCGACCTCGCTGGTGGCGATCCACGTCGCCGCCCAGGCGCTGCTGGCGGGCGAGTGCGACCTGGCACTGGCGGGCGGCGCGGCCGTCCATGTGCCATTGCGCATAGGCGAGTACGCCCCGGGAGGGGTGATCTCGCTCGACGGCCGGGTGCGAACCTTCGACGCGGACGCCGACGGAACAGTCGGCGGCAACGGTGTCGGCGTGGTGGTGCTCAAGCGTCTCGCTGACGCGCTGAACGAGGGCGACCACATCCGGGCCGTGCTGCGCGGCACTGCGATCAACAACGACGGCGACGACAAGGTCGGCTACACCGCGCCCGGGGTGACCGGTCAGGTCGAGGCGATCCGCGCGGCCCAGCTGGTGGCCGAGGTCGAGCCGGAGACCATCGGCTACGTTGAGGCTCATGGCACCGGAACCCCGCTGGGCGACCCGATCGAGGTCGCCGCGCTCACCCAGGCGTTCCGCGAGGGCACCGACGCCCGCGGCTTCTGCCGGATCGGCTCGCTGAAGACCAACATCGGCCACGTCGACGCGGCGGCCGGCGTGGCCGGCTTCATCAAGGCAGCGCTGACCGTCCAGCACGGGCTCATCCCGCCCAGCCTGAACTACACCCGGCCCAATCCCGAGATCCCCTTCGCGGACAGTCCGTTTACCGTGAACACCGAGCTGTACGACTGGCAGCCGGGCGAGCATCCGCGCCGGGCCGGTGTCAGCTCCTTCGGACTGGGCGGTACGAACGCCCACGCCGTGCTGGAGCAGCCGCCGCTGCCCATCGCCGCGACCGGTCCGGCCGGCCCGCAGCTGCTCGTGTTCTCCACGCGCGGTGTACCGGCGCTCGCGGCTTCGAGAGCCCGGCTGGCCGACCATCTGCAGCAGCATCCCGAGAGCCGCCTGGACGAGGTGGCCTGGACGCTACAGAGCGGCCGGAAGGCCTTCCAGCACCGCGGATTCGTCGTGGCCGCCGATCACGCCGAGGCGATCGCCGCGCTCGCCGAGGCGGAGGCGCACACCGCGTCCGCCGAGCGCCAGGTGGCCTTCGTCTTCCCCGGCCAGGGCGGCCAGCACGTGGGGATGGGCCGGGAGCTCTACGAGCAGGTGCCCGCCTTCCGGGCGCGGGTGGACGAGTGCCGCACGCTGCTCATGCCCTGGCTCGGTCGGGACCTGCTGCCTGTGCTCCACCCCGGCGACGACGCCGAGAAGAGCGCAGCCGAGGAGGCCCTGGGCGACATGATCGTGGCTCAGCCCGCCGTCTTCGTGGTGGAGTACGCGCTGGCACGGATGTGGCAGGACTGGGGCGTGCGCCCGACCGCGGTGGCCGGGCACAGCCTCGGCGCCTTCGCGGCGGCCTGCATCGCGGGCGTGATGACGCTGCCCGAGGCGCTGCGGCTGGTCGTGGAGCGCGGCCGACTACTGCAGAAGCTGGCGCCCGGCGCGATGCTCGCCGTGCCGCTGCCCGAGGCCCAACTCGCCGGGCTGCTGCGGGACGGCATCGACCTGGCCGCCGTCAACAGCCCCGACCAGTGCGTGCTCTCCGGCCCGGCCTGCGCCGTGGAGGAGCTGCGGCAGCGGCTGACCGAGCGCGGTGTGGACGCCCGTCGGCTGCACATCGCCGCCGCCGGCCACAGCGCGCAGGTTGAGCCGATCCTGGACGAGTTCGCCGCCAGAATCTCCGAGTTGGACCTGAAGCCGCCCACCCTCCCGTGGGTCGGCGACACCACCGGCAGCTGGGTGCCGAGGGAGCGGCCGCCCAGCGCGGACTTCTGGGTGGCGCACATGCGCCAACCGGTGCGCTTCGGCGCCGTGCTGGACACCCTGCTCACCGAGCCCTGTCGGGCCCTGCTGGAGATCGGCCCCGGTCGCACCCTGACCAGCCTAGCCCGTCGCCATCCCGGCCTGAGCGAGCGCCAGTTGGCGATTTCCAGTCTGCCGCACCCGGCGGACGACAGCTCGGCGCTGCACACCGCGCTCACCGCCGCCGGCAGGCTGTGGCAGAGCGGGGTCGGCCTGGACTGGCGGGCGCTGCACGACGGCCGGGTCCCGCGCCGCACCTCACTGCCCGGCTACCCGTTCCAGCGGCAGCGGCACTCACCGCTGCCAGCCGGGGACGCTCCCGCGGCACGGCCTGAACCGGCAACCACCGCTGACGTGGATGCGCCCGAGCCGATCGGACCCGGCGGCTTGGAAGCGCGCGTCGCCGAGGCCTTCGCCCAGGTCCTCGGCCTGGAGACGGTCGCCCCTGCGGGCAACTTCTTCGAACTCGGCGGGGACTCGCTGATCGCCGTCCAGCTCCTGGCCGCGCTGCGCCGCACCTGTGGCGTCGCGCCCACCGTCAAGCAGGTTTTCGGCGCGCCGACCCCCGCCCGCCTCGCCCGGCTGCTCGCCGACGCCCGGCGCTGACCACGCCCACCCCAAACCTCTGAAGGAACGACGTGTTCGAGAACGACGACGACCGCACCTACCTCGTGGTCCGCAACAGCGAGGAGCAGTACGCGATCTGGCCGCACGGCCGCGATCTGCCGGCCGGCTGGGAGCCCGGGGGCACCACTGGGACGAAGGCTGCCTGCCTGGCAGACGTTGACCGGGCCTGGACGGACCTGCGTCCGAAGAGCCTGCGCGAGCACGCACGATGACCACCGCCACGCTCTGGCGGCACCGGGACTTCCGCAAGCTCTGGGCCGCAGACGCGGCCAGCGTGCTGGGCTCGCAGATCGCCGAGCTGGCGCTGCCACTGACAGCGATCACCGTACTGGGGGCATCACCGTTGCTGGTGGGCTTGCTGGCCGCCACGCAGTATGCGCCGTTCCTGCTGATCGGGCTGCCCGCCGGGGCCTGGGTGGACCGGTTGCCGCGCCGGCCGGTGATGATCGTCGCCGACCTGGTGCGGGCGGCGGTACTGCTGGCCGTGCCCGTGAGCGCGCTCTGCGGGGTGCTTCGGCTGTGGGTGCTCTACCCGGCGGCGCTGGTAGTCGGGGGGATGACGGTCTTCTTCGACCTCGCGGCCCAGTCCTTCCTTCCCACCGTGATCGAGGAGGAGCGCTTGGTCGAGGGCAACTCCAAGCTGCAGATCTCTACCACAATCGGGCAGTTGGGCGGTGCGAGCATCGGCGGCCTGCTGGTCCAGTGGCTGACCGCGCCCGTTGCGGTGCTGGCCAACTCGGTCGGCTTCGGGGTGTCCGGTGTGCTGGTCCTCCTGGTGCAGGCGCAGGAGGAGTTGCGCCCGCCGGAGGCGGAGCGGGCGGCGCTCGTCACGGAGATCAAGGACGGGCTGAGGTCGGTCTTCGGCCACCGCCTGCTCCGGCCGATCGTGCTGACCGCCGGCCTGGGCAACCTGTTCGGCCTGTTCGGCATGGGCCAGGCGGTGCTGCTGCTCTACGCGGTGCGTCAACTACACCTTTCTGCCGCCGCGTTGGGTGGCGTCCTGGCCGTCGCCAACGGCGGTGTGCTGGTGGGCTCGCTACTCAACGAACGGCTGACCGGCCTGCGCGGAGTCGGGCCCGCCCTCGGTGGCTCGGCCGTGCTGATGGCGAGCGCGCTCCTGCTGCTCCCGCTGGCCACCCCGACGAGCGCCGTGCCGGTTCTCGTCGCGGCCATGGCGCTGGCGGGGTTCAGCGCCGCAGTCTTCAACATCAACTCGGTGAGCCTGCGCCAGTCCGTCACCCCGCCCGAGCTGCGCGGGCGGATGACGGCGACCTTCCGGTTCGTCAACTGGGGCGCGATCCCGCTCGGCACCTTCGCCGGCGGCGCGCTGGTCGGGCCGCTCGGCCTGCGCACGGTCGTGTGGCTGCTCGGTCTGGGCAGCCTGCTCGCCGCGCTGCCGGTGCTGGGGCCGGCCGTCCGCTCGCTGCGGGAGATCCCCGGCCACACCCCTCAGAAGGAGATCGCCCATGCCTGAGCACCGACCCGCACTGCTGGTCTGCCGCCGTCGGCGGCCGGATGCCGCAGTTCGGCTGTACTGCTTCGCCCACAGCGGCGGGTCACCGGGGGAGTTCGTCCGCTGGGGCGACGAACTACCCGAAGCCGAGATCTGGGGCGTGCAGCTCCCCGGCCGTGGCTCGCGGATCGACGAGCCGGGGCACACCCGGATCGAGCAGGCCGTCGCCGAGATCGTCGAACACGCCGGCTTCCGGGGCCGGTTCGCTTTCTTCGGCCACAGCCTGGGCGCGCTGCTCGCCTTCGAGACAGCACGGGTGCTGCGGGACCGTGGGCTGCCGCAGCCGGAACGGCTGTACCTCTCCGCTTGCGTCGCCCCCGACCTGCCGCGCGGCGTGCCGCCGATCCACCACCTCGGCGACCGCGAGCTGTTCGCCGCCATCCAGGGCCAGTACGGCTCGCTGCCCACGGAGATCGCGGACGACGAGGAGTTGCTGGCGCTGATCATGGCGACTCACCGGGCCGACTTCGAGATGGTCGACAGTCACCGGCACACCCCTGGGGCGCCGCTGGCCCTGCCCCTGCACGTCGTCTCCGGCACCGAGGACCGCATTCCGGCCGCCGCCCTGGAGCGGTGGCGGAGCCACTCGGAGGGACCCTTCGACCTGCGTTGGCTGCCCGGCGGCCACTTCTACCTGCGCGAGCAGCGCGAGGCGCTGCTGCGCCACATCCGCGACTCCCTGCTCGACCCCGATCCCGTCCACGTCTGAAAGCGACCGCATGACCATGGACAACGACCCGACCCCCGCCCGTCCGACGGGCTTCCTGACCGAACTGCAGCTCGGCCGGCTCCGCTGGGACCTGATCAGTCCGTTCCCAGCCCCGGACCCGGAGGAGCAGCTCCGTGGTGACCGAGCCGTCGCCGACCTGATGGGGCTCCTGCGGGAGCAGGTGGACCCGACCGAGGTCGACCGGACCGAACGACTGCCCGAGGGCTACCACGAAGCGCTCACCGCTCGGGGTTACTTCAAGTTGATGGACCCGCCCGCCAGGGGCGGCCTGGGTCTCTCCTCGCACAGCGCGTTCCGGGTGATCCAGGCGGCCGCGGCCTGGTCGGTGCCGGCCTGCTACGCCATGGCGGTGCACCTGGGCCTCGGGGCCGGCGTCTATCTGCCGCTGCTGACCGACGACCTGGCCGCCGACCTCGGCGCGCTGCTGGACACGGGCGCCATCTCCGGAGACGCGGACACCGAGCCGACCGGCGCGATCAACCGCACCCGGGCCACCAGCGCCGTCCCGACCGAGGACGGCACCGGCTACCTGATCAGCGGCGAGAAGATCTTCATCCAGAACGGCCCGATCGCCCGCCTGCTGCGGGTCTCGGCGACCGTCCGGGAGAACGGCGAGGAGTACATCCGGCTCTTCTTCGTGGACACCGAAGCCCCCGGTTTCACAGTCAAGTCCTGGCACGAGTACCTCGGCCTCAAGGGCTTGCCCAACGCCGCGCTCACCCTCGACCGGGTCTTCGTGCCCAGGAGCCGGATGTTCACCGGCCGTCAGGGCTGGACCTCCGACGAGGAGTGGCGCCTCTCCCCGGAGCTCAACGCGATCAGCGCGCACGGCCGAATGTTCCCGATCTCCGCCCCCGCGCTCGCCATAGCCAAGCTGGCGCTGCACTGGCAACGCGAGTTCGTGCGGCGGCGCACCGCGCACGGCCGTGCCCTGGACGACTTCGACGAGGTCCAGCGCATCGTCGCGGGCACGGCGGCGGAGGTGTTCGCACTGGAGGCCGTCACCGACTGGTGCCTGCTGGCCGCCGAGCGGCACCCGGGGGTCGACGTCGTCCCCGAGCAGACCGCCGCCAAGAACATCACCTCGCTCACCTGCTGGAGCATCGTCGACCGGACCGTGTCACTGCTCGCTGGGGAAGGCTTCGAGACCGCCCGCAGCAAGGCGCGGCGCGGCGCGGAACCCCTCCCCCTGGAGCGGTTCTTCCGAGACGCCCGCGCCCTACGCATCGCCGGGGGCGTGGACTTCATGGTCGACCACTACATCGCCCGCGGCGCCCTGCTCGCCCACTACGACGCGCCCGACGCGAGCACCGCCGCCGGCACCGACGCCCCGCCGCTGCCGGACGAGGAGCGACTGTCGGAGCGGAACCGCGCGCACCTGCACGCGATCGCCGAGCACGCCGATCGCTTCGCCTGCGTCTGCCGCGAGCTGACCAAGCACCACCCGGACCGCGAGGAGCTGTTCGAGCAGGAGCGCACGCTCATCCTGCTCGGCCGGATCACCTCCGAACTGTTCACCATGACCGCCGCGCTGGCCCGCGCGGCCCGGCTCGGCGGCGACGCCCAGCACCTGGCCGACATCTTCTGCGACGGCGCCCGCCACCGGATCACCGATGCCTGGGCCCGGCTCGACGCCGACGGCGAGGCGGACCACGCCGCCGCCTGCGCGGCCTGGCTGCACGGCGAACGCCTGGAGTTCCTGGTCGACGGCGTCACCACCGTGACCCCGCCGGTCACCCTCGACGAGGAGAGCTGCTGACATGTTCGACCTGTCCCGATCCCAGGAGATCGTGTGGCTGCACGAGGAGCTCTTCCCCGACAGCCGCGCCTACAACTACACCTCCTCCCTGGAACTGCGCGGTCCACTGGACGAGGAGGCTCTCCGGCAGAGCCTGCGCGGCGTGCTGGACCGGCACGAGGGCCTGCGTCTTGAGCTGGTTCCGGACGAGTTCCCGCCCAAACAGCGCGTCGCGGAGAGCTACGACTTCCATTTCCGCACCGTCGATCTGACCGTCGAGGACGACCCGGACACGGTCTTCGAGCAGATCTGGCGTGAGCAGCACGACACCCCCTTCGAGACCACCCGGGCGGCGATGGCCCGCTGGTGCCTGCTGAAGATCGGCGAGAACCACCACCGGCTCCTGCACACCGAGCACCACCTGGTGCACGACGGCAAGTCCTTCAGTCTGATCGCCCGTGACCTGTTCACCCTCTACCGCGGTCTGACCACCGGCATCCCCGCCGAGCTGCCGACCCCCCGCTCCTACCGCGACCACGTCGAGCAGTCCGTCGCCGAGGCCGCCCAGCCCGACCACCAGCGCGAATCGCTGGAGTTCTGGCGCCGCACCCTGGACGGCGCGGACCTGCACGTCCCGCTGCGCGGCCGGGTGGACCCCGGTCGGGTCCGCGAGGTGCCGCACGGCGAGCAGCTGCGGCAGTTCCTGCCGCCGGAGGTCGCCGAACCGCTGCGCGCCGTCGCCCGTCGGGACGGGCACACCCCGTACTCGATTCTGCTCACCCTCTTCGCCGAGTTCCTGCGCCGCCGGTGCGGGCAGCACGAGTTGGTGATCGGCAGCGCGGTCGGCAACCGGCCTCTGGGCTTCGACGAGACGGTCGGCATGTTCGTCAACACCGTTCCGCTGCGACTGGCCCTGCCCGAGCAGGGGAGTGCGCTCGACGCCGTCGACGAGGTCACCGAGACGCTGTTGCGGGCCCTGCCGCACCAGAGCATCCCGATCCAGGACCTGGCCCGCGCGCTCGGCCTGCACTCGGCCGCCGGCCTGGACAACCCGATGTTCCGGGTCATGTTCAGCGCCCACGACGCACCCCTCCCGGAGATCGACGGCGTGGGCCTCGACGTCTCCATCCACGAGGGCTACAACACCGGCACCTCCCGGTTCGACCTGGACCTCGTGCTGATCCCGGACTCCCGGCGCACGGTCAACCCGCGCACCGAGCCCGGCGGCATGATCCTCGTCTGGGACTACGCCAGCGACATGTTCGACGCCGACGAGATCGCCGCGTTCCAGTCCGAGTTCCTGGCGATGCTGCACGCCTACCTGGTCGACCCGGCCACGTCCCTGTCCGGACTGTCGGCCCCCACCCATGTGTGAGGAGCACCCGATGACCGACCTCTCCATCGCCGTCGGCGGCCCCGAGGCTGTGCCGCCCGCCCCCGGCGACTCGGTGCTCGGCTGGTTCGAGCACTGGGTCGCGCGGCAGCCCGACGCCCCCGCCGTCGTGGACGGCACGGTGAGCTGGAGCTACGGGGAACTCGATGCCGCCGCCACCCTCCTCGCCAAGAAGCTGACCGGCCGGGTGCTGCCCGGCGACCGGGTGGGCGTCTGCCTGGACCGCTCGCCCCAGCTCGTGGCCGCGGCCGTCGCCCTCGCCCGGCTCGACGCGGTCTACCTCCCGCTCGGGCCGACGCCGGGGCCGAGTCGGCTGAGCACACTGGCCGAGGAGGGCGCCGTCGACTGCCTGCTGACCGGCGAAGCCGACGTCGCCCCCGAGGGTTGGCGGACGCACCCGCTGGAGGAGACCGGGCTCGACCTGGCCCGGCCCGTCCAGGAGATCGCCGCGCCTAGAGCATCCGACGCGTTCTACGCCGTGTCCACCTCCGGCACGACCGGCGCCCCCAAGGTCATCCTGGTGCCCGAGGCGGCCCTGGCGAACCTGGTGCGCTGGTACTGCCGGGAGCACGAGATGGGCCCAGGGACGCGGGTGAGCCTGATGGTCGGACCCACCTTCGACCCACACCTGAAGGAGCTCTGGGCCGCCCTCTGCTCCGGCTCCGCGCTGCACGTCGCGCCGGAGGACGCCAGGTTGTCGACCGGGGACCTGTTCCAGTGGTGGGAGCAGGCGGGCATCACCAGCTGCATCCTTCCGACCCCGCTCGCCGAGCTGGCCTTCACCCGTCAATGGCCAAGCGAACTGGCGCTGCGTCACATCAGCGTGGGCGGCGACCGGATGCGCACCAGGCCCCCGGCCGACTGCGCGGCGACCGTGCACAACATGTACGGACCGGCCGAGGCCACCTGTGTGATCACCTCCCACCGGGTCGAGCGCGCCCCGGCCGACGCGGAAGCAGCCGTGCCGATCGGCGTGCCGATGAGCCGCGTCACCGTCTTCGTCACCGACCCGGACGGCGGCGTACTGCCGCGCGGCGAGGCTGGCGAACTTCGCGTCGGGGGTGCGGGGCTGGCGCTCGGCTACGTCAACGCGGCGCTCACCGCCGAGCGTTTCGTCCAGGCGCCGGCCGGCCACGCCGGAACCGTCTACCGCACCGGCGACAAGGTGCGGATGACCGCCGACGGCGTGCTGGAGTTCCTCGGCCGCCTCGACAACCAGGTCAAGATCAGCGGAGCGCGGATCGAACCGGCCGAGGTGGAGGCCGCGTTGGAACGGCACTCGGCCGTCCGCCAGGCCGTGGCGGTCACCCTGCCGGTGGCGGGCGGTGAACTGCGCCTGATCGGCTTCGCCCAGCTCGCCGAGGACGCGTCCGCCGAGCCGGCCCAGATCCTGCGCGTCGCCCGCGAGCACCTCATCCCCCAGGCCGTGCCTACCACCCTGCACCTCGTGAAGGAGTTCCCCTTGAATGCCAATGGCAAGATCGATCGCACCGCCCTCGCCGAGCAGGCCGCCGATCAGGTACAGCCCAGCACGGTGGCCGAGACCGAGGAGTTCCTGGTCGCCACCTCGCGGCTGCTTCTCGGCGTAACGACCCTCGGACCAGAGGACAACTTCGCCGACTCCGGCGGCGCTTCACTGGCCGCCGCCCGCCTGCTTGCCGTGATCGAGGCCACCTACGGCATCCGCATGAAGGCCACCGAGGTCATGCGCCAGCCCGACCTGCGTTCCCTGGCCGTCCTAGTGGCCGAGCGCCGGGCCGCGACCGCCGAAGCCCGGAGCTGAGGCTCCTCATGAACCGAGCCACATTGACGGAGCGCTATCTGGAGCGGCTGCGCGAGCAGCGGCCGGGCGCCGCCGAACTGATCGGACGCCAGCCCGAGCTTCCGGTGCTGACCAGCGACTCCCCGGGCTTCCTGGCCCGCCCGCTCTTCCTCGGCCACCAGGAGCGCGAGCAGCTAACGGCCGACCTGGAGCACTTCCGGACCGCTCTGCTCTCCCTGCCCGAGCAGCTCTTCGGCGGCGACCTCGCCGCCTTCGCGCGGGCAGCGGGCATGACCGAGGTGCAGATCTCCGCCATCCTGCGCAGCCGGCAGAGCGACCACGTCAGCCGGATGGCCCGCGCGGACCTCTGCGTCGACGCCTCGGGCTTCTTCAAGCTGCTGGAGTGCAACATGAGCAGCGCGCTCGGCGGCATGGAGAACCCGGTCATGGCCAGGGCGCTGCTGGAGCACCCGCTGCTCGCCGAGTTCGCCGGCGAACACCGGCTCGCCGTCGGCGACACCGTGCGGGCGCTGGCCCGCACCATGTACGCCGAGACGGGATACGGCGCCGGGGGCTGTCCCGTGGTCGCCGTGGCCGACTTCCCGACCAGCTATCTGAACGGGTTCCACGAGTTCGTGACCCCGTTCGCCGGGCTGCTGCGGGACCTGGGCGTCGACGCCCACCCGTGCCACATAGGCGAGTTCGAGTACCACGACGGCCGGGTCTGGTTGGGTGAGCGGGCGGTCGACGTGATCCTGCGGGTTTTCATCAACGAGGACGTGCTGGAGTCACCCGAAGCACCGTCGATCATGGATCCGGTCCTGGCGGCCGTCGAGGCGGGACAGGTCAAGCTGTTCGGCTCGATGGACTCCGAGATCTTCAACAGCAAGGCCGCACTCGCCATGCTCTCCGACGAGGCGAACCGGAGCCTCTTCAACGCCGAGCAACTCGCGGCGCTGGACCGGCTGCTGCCATGGACGCGCATGGTGAGGGACGGCGAGGTGACGCTGGAGGACGGCTCCCAGGCCGACCTGTTCGCGTACGGCATCGCGCACCAGGCGGAGCTGGTCCTCAAGCCGGCCGTGTCGCACGGCGGCTCGGGTGTCCTGCTCGGCTGGGACGAGAACGTCACGGCAGCGGAGTGGCGCGCGCGGCTCACCGAGGCGCTGGGCGGCCCGTACGTCCTACAACGCAGGATCCACCCGCTGCCGGAGTACTTCCCGGACCAGCACGGAGAGTTGCAGCCCTGGCTGGTGGTCTGGGGCGTCTTCATGATGGCCGACGGCTACGCCGGCGTGCTCGCCCGCGGTTCTCGCGTCGACTCCGGCGTCGGCGTGGTGAACTGCGCGAACGGAGCCTTCTGCGGCACCGCGCTGCATGAACTACCCCCGGTCTGAGACCCGTGGAGGACACGAGCCGCATGCGCGCTCAACACTACAAACTGACCGATCTGGCCGGGTTCGCGGACGACACCTTCGTCGCGGAGCTGGACCGGCTCCGCGAGGAGGATCCGGTCCACTGGCACCCGCAGGCGGACGGCCCGGGCTTCTGGGTGGTCACCCGGCACGCCGACGTCTCGCAGGTCTACGCCGACGCCGAACTATTCAGCTCCAACCGCGGCATGCGCCTCGGTGGCGACCCCGTCGCGGTCCGAGCCGTCGCTGACCGGATGCTGGTGGTCAGCGACCCGCCCGCGCACCAGCGCGTCCGCAAGCTCGTCGGGGCCGCGTTCGCCCCCCGGGCCATGCGCACCCTGGAGGGCCGCGTCCGGTCGGTGATGGCCGAGCTCATGGACACCGCCCTGGCCGCCGGCCGCTGCGAGTTCGTCGGCACGGTCGCCAGACCGCTGCCGACCGACCTGGTCTGCGCCTATATGGGCCTGCCCAAGGGCGACTGGCGGATGGTCGGGGCGCTCACCACCGAGGGCATCGACTCCCCGGACGAGGACACCCGACTGGAGGCCAACACCGAACTGTTCCTCTACCTCACCCGGATCATCGAGGAACGGCGGCGGACACCGGGCCAGGACATGATCAGTGACATCTTGTCAGCAGCCGACGAGGCCGAGGGGGAGGGATTCTCGGACGTCGACCTGGTGATGAACCTCGTCGGGATCCTGATCGGCGCCAACGAGACCACCCGCTACACGGTGGCTGGCGGCCTGGTCGCCCTGGCTGAACACCCGCAGCAGTGGCGGGCATTGCGGCAGGACCAGGGCTCGCTCACGGGCACCGCAGTGGACGAGCTGTTGCGCTGGGTCGCGCCTGCCGTGCACGCGATGCGGACGGTCACAGCCGAGGCGGAGCTGCACGGCCGCACCCTGGCCGCCGGAGACCGGGTCACCGTGTGGACGTCCTCGGCCAACCGCGACCCGCGCGTCTTCGAGCGGCCTGGGGAGTTCGACCTGGCCCGCACCCCCAACCGGCATCTCAGCTTCGGCCACGGGCGCCATGTCTGCGTCGGCGCCCGCCTGGCCCGGATGCAGATCGCCGCGTTCATCGACGAGTTGCGCACCCGGGTGGCGGCGATCGAGCTGGAGGGGACGGTCGAGTGGAACCCCTCCAACTTCACCCGGGGACCCGTCAGGGTCCCGGTCCGGCTCACGGCACGCTAACGGGGTCAGGGTGCAGATCCGGCTGCTCGGCCCGGTCGCATTGCGGACCGAGGCCGGGCACACCGTCGACCTCGCCGACCCGGGACAGCAGACCCTGCTGGCGGAACTGGCCCTCTGATTCGGCCGCGTCGTGCCGACCGCCCGACTCACCGCACTGCTGTGGCGCGGGTCGCCACCCGCCAAGGCTTCGGCGCTGCTGGGCACCCGGATCACCGCGTTGGCGTAGCGCTCGGGCGCGATGGGAATTGCGGGCTCAGGTCGGCGGCTACGTCCTGCGCGGCGATCCCGCACGGGTGGACCTGCACCGCCTGCGTGAGCTGGCCGACGCCGCCAATCGGGCGGACGAGGAGGCAACCAGCGTGCAGCTGCTACGCCAGGCGCTCGCGCTACGGCGCCGGCGCCCCACCGTGCCGCATCAAGTGCCACCGCCGGCCGCCGGTTTTTGGCCTACCAGAGAACTCGGCGTACTCGGCGCGCTGCGCGCCGGTCAGACCAAAGACCCGCTCGTCGCGATGCTGGCCAGGCCGCCAGGTGCGGGCAAGACCGCCCTGGCGGTGCGCTGGGGGCATCAGTCCGCCGGCCACTACCCTGACGGTCAGCTCTTCGCAAACCTCGACCGACCAGCCGGCGGGATTACCCGGGCCCTGGGCGGGTTCCTTCGGACCCTCGGGGTGCCAGCGGCCGAACTGCCCCCGGGCACTGGCGCCCGCGCCACTCGGTTCGCGGAGCTCATACGCGTGGCCCGGGTGTTGGTGGTGCTGGACCACGTGCGGGACGCGCACGAGGTGCGCGCCCTGCTCCCAGCCGGCGTGGACTGCGCCGCACTGATCACCAGCCGTTCGCCGCTCACCGCGCTGGTGGCCAAGGAGGCGGTCGCCTGGCTGGAAGTGACACCCGTCGACCTCAGCTGAGGCCGTCGGCAGGGCACCCGCCGGCCGACGCGATGAGCGACTCCAACGTCGCCGTCGGCCGTCCGTGCTCGATCGCGTTGGCGAGGGCACGCCGCCAGCGGACGAGAGCCTCGGCCGTACGCCCTTGCTCATGCAGCACCCTGCCGATGAACTGCTCGCAGTAGCCTTCAACGCGTCGGTTCCCCTGCGCACGGCCCAGGCCCAAAACCTCTTCGCTGCGGGCAAGCGCCTCCGCATGGCGTCCCAGTGCGTGCAGCACTTCCGCCTCGGTCTGGCAGGAACTGATGAGGAATGGGTCGTCCGCCCGGCCGTCAAGAAGAGCCACAGACTCCCGGGCAGCGATCAGGGCACCTTCCGGATCGCCAAGCTCAACCAGGACATTTGCAAGATTGTTGAGCGACCGGGCGGCCAGACGATGCTCGCCGAGTCCCTGGGCCGTCCGCACCGCGGCGCGCTGCAAGCGAGCTGCCTGCTCCAGATCACCGAGTGACACCAGCACGTTGGCGAGCCGGTTCTGCGTCAGCAGCAGGAAGCACGGGCTCCCGGCACGCTCGGCGAGAGCGGCCGCGTGCTGGGCCCTGGCCAGCGACTCGTCGAGCCGGCCGAGGACGTGCAGAGCGACCCCGTGGACCGAGATCAGGCCGGGCCACTGCGTGGTCGTGCCCGCCGTCGCCGCCGCCTCTAGTGCGACCGACATCGCGGACTCGAACCCGCGCACGCGTCCGCCGTAGCGGTAGTAGAGGTCCCCGAGCGGCTCGGCCAGGGCGCAGACGCGCTCATGCCGACCAAGTTTCGTGCCCGCCACGATGAGTTCCCGGATAGTTGGCTCGGTGCTTGCAAACCAGGAAAGGGCGTCCGCCGCGCTGCCGAAGGAGGCCGTGCGTGACTGCGGCGCGACCGGAGGATTGGGAGAGAACACCGGTGGGGTCCCGGAACCAGCGGAGCAGGCTGCGAGTACCAGCGCCCGGTAGTGATCGAGCAGGCGGTCGACGGCCTGCTGGCGTGGATCAGCGGCGATCCGCTCAGCTGCCTGATGCGTGTAGACGCGAACCAAGTCGTGGCGGGTGTAGCGGCCCGGCCGAGCCTCGTGGACCAGGTGGACCGAGTCGAGCAGCGCGAGGGCAGTACGCGCCGAGCGTTCGTCCATGTCGCCGAGCGCAGCTGCGGCGGGGACGTCGATCCACTCCCCGGGGTGGAGCCCGAGCAGGACGAAGAAGTCGGCTGCAGGCCTGGGGAGGGAGCGGCAAGTCAGCTCCAGGGCTGCCTCGATGCTGATGGTTCCCGGCGTGGAGAGCGCGGTGAGGCGCGAGCGCTCGTCGGCGAGCTCCTCGGCTAGTTCCGCCACCGACCAGTGCTGCCGAGTGGCCAGCCGGGCGCCGGCGATCCGCAGTGCCAGGGGCAATCCCTGACACAGCGCCGCGACCTGCTGCGCGGCCTCCGGTTCCGCCTCGACGCGCTCCCGGCTCACCATCCGGGCCAGGACAGCGAGCGCCTCGTCGTCGGAGAGGGTGCTCAGCGGCAGCACCGCAGCCCCGTACAGGGCGACCAGCTCGGACAGTCGGTTACGGCTGGTCACCAGCACAACGCAACCCGGCTCGGTTGGCAGCAGCGGCAGCACCTGTTCGGCGCTGCGGGCGTTCTCCAGGACGATCAGGATGCGCTGCCCGGCCAGCTCCGCGTGATACCGGCCGGCGCGCTGCTCCAGACCCTCCGGCACCTCCGACTCGGGGACCCCGACGGCTACCAGCAGGCTCGCCATTGCCTCCTCGGGCCGCAGTGGCTCGGTCTCGTCGAAGCCGCGCAGGTTCACCCCGATTCGGCCATCCGGGAACGAGGTCGCGTGCCGGTGTGCCCAGCGCATCACGAGGGCGGTCTTGCCCACTCCGGCAGGGCCGGTGACCAGGAGCAGCCCGTCCGCCTCCGGTCCGCTGTGGCCGTCCAGCCAGGCCAGTTCGCCGACGCGGCCGATGAACCCGCCGGTCTCTCGGGGCAGCCGCACCCGCGTGCGGTCCGACGCGGCTGCCGTGGCCGCCGGTACGGGGCGGACAGTCGCCTGCGCCTGAGGACCCCGGCTCTCCGCAGCACCCAGCACCTGCGCGAACGCCGCTTGAAGCTCCGGGCCCGGATCGATTCCGGCCTCGTCTGACAGCTGCGTCCGCAGCGCGTGGTAGGCGGCGAGTGCCTCGGCCTGCCGACCCTCCTGCCGCAGACAGAGCATCAGCAACCGGACCAACGATTCCCGGAGCGGGTGCACTGTCAACGCCTCGGAGAGGTCGGCGGTGACCAGATGGCCCTCGCCCGCCCTCAGCGTCCGTTCGGCCAGCTCCTCCAGCGCATGGAGGCGGATGGACTCCAACCGCCGCGCCGACCCCTCACGCAGCGCGGTCGAGCCGCAGTCGGCCAACGCGGGGCCGCGCCACTGGCAAAGCGCCTGACGCAGCAGTTGCACGGCCTCGTGGTCCTGCGCGGACCTGGCCCGGGTCAGCAGGCGCTGCTGCAGATGGACGTCGATCCGGTTGGGGTCGGCTTCGAGGGCGTAGCCGGGGTCCTTGGTGATCAGTCGGACGGTGTCGTCGAAGAGAGCGCGCAGGCCAGCCACGTGACCCTGCAGGACAGCCTTGGCGGTGGGCGGAGGAGCATGGTCCCAGACCAGGTCCAGCAGCCGGTCCACCGGAACCACCCGGTTGACCTCCATCGCGAGGGTCGCCAGCACCGCCCGCCGTCTGGCGCCCCCGACGTGGACGGCCGAGCCGTCCTGAGTTCGGAGTTCAACCGGGCCCAGAAGCAGAATGCGCACGTGGCTCCTGTGTCTCTGCTGTTTTCGATCAAGAGAGAACAGCGCCCTGCATGGCACAGCCCCGTGCGGCCGGCAATCATCCGGCCATGTCCGAGACAGTAGCTCACTCTCTCAGTTCACGGTTGCTGGGAAGTAAACGGAGTATGGCATTGAGGTTCTGCCTCCCAGGACGGCTTCGGCCAGACTCAACGCAGCCAGGCGTCACGCCTACGCTGTGGATGGCGTCCCGTCGCGTGCGACCCGTGACTTGGAGCGACCCCGGCCACAGCTGGTACTTCGACTGGCTCGGGAGCGCGTCTCCTCTCCGGTGCGCTCTCTCCTGCACACGGACGGACCAGTCGGCGTTGAGGACGGAAGCGGTGCGTTCATCAAGGTTCCCCTTCCATCCGGTCGAACCGTCAGGTGGCGAGCCTCCCGCGCCGTCGCGGTCATGGAGTTTCAGGAATGGAGCAGCGAGGAACCGCGTCGATGGCGCGCATTCATCTGGAGCCGGGACAAAGTCGGCCGTCGCCAGGTCGGACGGGCGATCGCCTAAACGGCAACATGTCCGCGCGTGGCCGTCGACCGTCAGCAGTGCCCGGAATCGACAGCCGTCGATAACGGCTCGATAACCCTTTCTGTCGGGTGCGTCAAAACGTCCCGCAAAGTGCGTGACCTGCACCGACCCCAAAAGGCGCTGCGATTGAATCGCAGACCGCCGCCAACAGATAACCACATCCTGCGAGCAGATATCAGCGTTTACGCAGGTCAGCGCGTTGCATCTCTCCTACCATGGTTCGGCGTCCCCTAGGATCGGCGTATAGCCGCGAGCCGGAAACGGCAAAGGGAAGCGCTCGGTGGCGTCGCGTGCCTTTTTACCGAGAACTTCCCTGCCGTGCCACGACCGCACCATTCGAGAGAGAAGGGGCAGATAAACCGTGACCACCACCGAAAGTACCTCACTGCGCCCACCCGACCCAACGCCACCGCAGCCCGCTCGACCAACGGCGTCTTCGTCGGCTCTGGGCTGGGCCCAGCTCGCCCTGTGCGCTGCCAGCGTGATCGGCGGTGTCTTCATCGGCCTGACGTGCTCGCAGCCCTTGGGGAACACCCTGGTGGCCGCTGGCCTCGGTGGCGCCAGCATCCGCATCGTCATCAACGTCTTCCGGTAGCCGTACAGGTTGGTGGCCCGGGCAGCGGCTGGTGACTGGCCGCTGCCCGGGGCAGCCGATCCGGCGCGACTACCCGTTTCCTCTACCCATGGTAGAGGAGCGCAGTAGAGTCGGGGTATGGCAGCAGACGAGACGAGCATCAAGGTGAGCACGGCCGCGCGGGACCGGCTCGCCCAGCTGGCGGCCGAGCACGGCACCACCATTCGCAGCCTGGTGGAGGACCTCGCGCAGGGCACCCCGACGCAGGCGGAGTACGCGGAGCGGGCCGAGCTGGCCCGTGCCGAGCTCGCCTCCGCCCTAGGCAGCGCGCCGAGCCCGGAGGCCGAGGCGAAGGCCAAGGCCCTGCTGGAGCGTCTGGGCGGCGCCGCGCACGGTCCGCGGGCGGCCGCGTAGTGGCGGGGATCGCGGTCGTCCTGGACCACACGACCGCTGGAGCGCTGTACGACCCGAAGGACCCGTTCAACGAGGCGGTCGCCGCGTTCTACGTCCAGGCCTCCGGCGGACTCGGCGACCTGTACGCGCCGGTGCTGTCTCTGACGGCCGGCGACGCCGAACGGCCCGGCCTGCTCGGCTACATCAAAGGCCTGCGGTTCATCCGGATCGAGGCGTTCGACACCGACGCCGCGGTCACCGCCACCGAGCTGCTGCGGTTCGGGCACTCCTGGGCCGCCGTCCACGCCATCCACGCCGCCCGCCCCTCCGCAGCCCACCCCGCCGGACGGTACCTGCTCACCCTGACCCCCAAGGCGTACGCGGGCACCGGCGTCCAAGCCGTCCACCCCGACCAGTAACCGCCAGCCGCGCGGCGGCAGATCGACACGATCGTCGCGTTGCTCGGGCTGCACCCGCTCTTGACTGTCCCGGTGAAGCCGTTGTACCCCCTGACCACCCTGCTGATCCGATCGACGACACACCCCAGGCCAAGCCCGCCTCCCGCGCGCCGTGGTACCTGCCGCGTCGTCCTTCTCCTGCTGCCTCGCCCGCTGGACATCATCGGCATCGTGCCGGGATACAGCCTTTGCCAGGGCACGCTGGCGGCCGATGCCCGGTCTGTGCGACGTTGGACGGACAACCAGCCTGGTTTGGTAGGAGACCCCGCACCGTCCCCGAAGGCCACCTCGAGTGGCCGGGACGTGGTACGGGTTTGTCTTGCTCGACTGTGCGTGCCCCCACGTCACGCGCTTGATACCCCCCAGCCCGGGGGTGTGATGGGCTCGACCCCCCGAAAAGCGAGGGGCGAACCATGAACGACCTCACCGTCACCACGCAACAGCACCCCGACCGCACCGTCGTCACCGTGGCCGGGGAGATAGACCTCGCCTCGTGCCCCGCTCTAGAAGACGCGACGCTGGTCATCCCCCTCGCCGGCAAGACCCTGCACCTGGAGATGTCCGGGGTGTCCTTCATGGACTCCACCGGCCTGAACCTCCTGCTAAAGCTGCGCCGCCGTCTTCTGGCCGAGGGCGGCCAGCTCCTCGTCACCGGCCTGCAGACCCAGCCCGCGAGCGTGCTGCGCCTGACCGAGACCGACACACTGCTGACCCCCGTCGCCGCACAGGCCGCTTGACGACTCGAAGCTCAGATCGTGGTGCGGGTGCTGGGACCGGACGCCCCCAACACCCTGACCCCCCGCAGCAGCCTCGCCAGCTGGCTTCGGGATCGGAGTGAAGCTCTTCGCGGTCCCACCCGGAGCGCTCCGAAGATGTGGCGCGAGGGCAGCGGGGGCGGGTGCCGGCTGGCCCTCGCCGTGAAGGACGGCCAAGGTCGGGCGGATCAACCCCTTGTTCTGGTGAGCTGGGCCGCTGAGGCGCTTAGAGGCCGCCGACCTTGACGGGGAACTTCTGGATGACGGCGAGTACCTTGGTCGGGTCCTCCGGGTCGACCAGCTCGACCGGCTTCTCCAGGCTGTAGAGGTCGCCACGGGGCGGGTACTGGGTCAGTTGCCCGATAAGGACCATCGGCTCCTTGGCGGTCAGAACCAGCGGTCCGCTCCCGTCCTCGGGCTGGTCGATGGTCATCGTGAAGTTCAAAACCTCACGAAACTCGTACCTGGGTGGGAACTGCTGGACCAGACGCAGAAGGCTGGGCGCGTCGCCATCGATGTCGGTCTGTTCGATGGTGATGGTGCCGCCCCCGCTCATTTCGCCCGGCAGCTCTGCGGTCATCCTGTGTCCGATGGTGCGCATGCGGACGGAGTTGTTGGGGTCTTCGGGATTGACGTCGACGCGGTGCTTGATGCCGCCCCGGAAGTCGACGGTGACGAGGGCGTCCTTGATCCGGAGCGGGGTGTTGATGGCGAGGCGAGAGCAGGGGATCTCGGCGCCGATCGGCGGAAGTCCAGTTGACATGTCGCAGAGCCCTTACGTGAGGGGGACTTACACAGGCCATCCAAGGGGGCGGGGCATTCCGGCTTTGCCATTCACTCCGTCGTGGGCGTGCCTGCCTAACGGCGCGCCCCGGAAGGCAGGATGGTGCGGATCCAGGGAGAGACGCAGGGACGCGGCCTCCGCGCTGGAAGGCCTGCGGGTGCTATGCCGTATCGGGAACGAACGCGTTGCGTTCATCTCCGTGCGGTATGCGTACACCTAGCGGAGTGGGGTGCGGATGCCCGGGCGCTCGGGGACGAGCACCGAGCGCGAGGCTGTGCAGACAGCTGGCCGGCTGCGGCAACGAGCAGGTCGTCCCGGCCCATGCCGCCCCGGCCTGGCATGGGCTTCCCACGTGGAGGTCGCCCATACGTGACATTCCTGTCAACCCAGCACGACATCTCTCAGCATTGTGTCCTCTCTGAGGGGACACACCTCACCTCCAGGCACGGGGCGCCGCGTCCGTGCCGAACCATCCGCGGCCGGCGGACGAGGTGGTGCCGCGCGCACGCCGGGACGGTGAGGACAAGGCCGGCCTCGCGCGAGCAGAGGTCTTGCGACGCCTCAGCGTTGTGACCGGGTATCCGCTGCGGCCGCCGGCAGCTCTGTTCCTGGGGGCGTTACAGCCCGGCCAGCGGATCCTACGGGCCGGGAGCGGCCCGCGGTGCAGGGCCGGGAAGGTCCATGGGCTGGCGAGTAGGCGGTGGTGAGGATTCCGTCCCCGGCGCAGCTGGGTCCCTTCTCCGGCCGCCCGAGAGGGAAAGCCGGTGCACGAATCGGTGCGCTGCTCACGCCTCCTCCCCGCGTGCCTCCGGCCGGACGGAGGGCGAGTCCTGCCCCGGGAAGTCAGGCGGTCCACCTGCCCCCCACCGGCCCACTCGCCGGAGCACGGTTCCGACATGCCCCGGCCTCCGGCCCCGAGCTGCCGGACACCCTGGCGTGGGGGCTCGACATCGCTTGCCACGGGACGGTGCCGGGACTCCCCGTTGCGTCCGACGGGTCTGCCCCGGGAGTCTGCTCAGGGGTCGTGTGTGTCGTCCGCGATGCGGGTGTTCCCCGTGGCGGGCAGAGGCGGGAACAGCCAGTTCTCGAACGCGTCCAGGGCGAAGAGGGCCGCCATCATCACAACCGGCGTCATGAGGGCGAACGCGAGCACGAGCATGGGACCTCCCGCGGCTGATGCCTTGGGCCAAGCAGGTGACGAAATCCAGGATGCGGCCGAACGACCGACGCCGCATGTTGACCCTGACCGGGTCGGACGCCTCGCCATCAGGCGGCCGCTGGCCGCGCATGGCCGCCTTCCCGCCCAGCTCCGGTTTCTGGAGTGCGTCCAGGAGCGGGACCTCGCGCGTACCCGCCGGTGGATCGCCGACGAGGAGCGGCGCCGGGGCGGGCAGCCCCGGCACCGGGCCGGCGCGCGCAGTACGGCCTAAGCCGGCGCGGCGGGGAGCAGGTCCACGGCGATCACTGCCGGGCGGCGGCACGAAGCAGCCGGACCCGCAACGTCACCCGCGGCCTGAGGCTCCCGGGACGGCCTGGTGGGCCGGGCAGCAGGCGGACGGTTGCTCGGGACAGCAGCAGGTCGGCACTTACCCGGTCTGGGGCTCAGCCCTCCGGGATGACCTCGTCCGCCTGCATGCCCTTCTGGCCCTGCACCGCGACGAAGGTCACCTTCTGGCCTTCCTTGAGACTCTTGAAACCGTTCCCCTGGATCGCCCGGAAGTGCACAAAGAGGTCCGGGCCGCTTTCGGGGGTGGCCGGGCCCCGGTCAGCGGGCCAGCGTGACGGTGACGGGGACGTTGGGTCAGCGGCCGAGCACGTCTGCGAGCGTGGCGTGCTCGTCGGTGTCGATGCTCAGTCGCCAGCGGGTCTTGTCGGCCACCCGGTCGGTGACGTGCTGGCAGCGGTAGCCGGCGGTCGGCGGCAGCCAGGTGCTGGGGTCCTGGTCGGCCTTGGACCGGTTCGAGGCAGCCGAGACCGCGATCAGCGCGCGGTCGTCACCGAGGTCGTTGGCGTGCGCTTGCCGACGCCGACGCCCTCATGGAACGCCTCCCCGAGGGCGAGCGGTCGGACACGTGGCTGACGTACGGCGAGCAGAAGCACCACGTCCACCTCAGCCACGCCTTCACCACCCTCGGGGACACCCGCCGTGCGAACGAGAGCCAGCAGCGCGCCCTGGAGCTGTCCGCGCCGACCAGCACCATGACGCGCACCCTGCTGACCATCGACGCTGCCGCCTGCTCCCATCACGACGGCGACACCGAGCAGGCGTGCCGCCGCACGGTGGCCGCCCTGACAACGCTGCCCGCGGACTACCGCACCGGCCTGGTCCGCCGCCGCGCCCTGGACCTGTACGAAGCGATCCCCGCCCAGCACCACCGCGAGCCCGCGGTACGGGAACTACGCGGCGTCGTGGCCAGCTGACAACGCCGGCTCCCACACCGGGGCGAGCACCCACATACGAACGACCACTGAACCTGAACCTTGCGCAGCGCAGATGACACGACCTGATCACCGGCGTCTGGAGGTCCGCGCGAATCTCGGCAGCGCGCGCACTTTTACCGTACGAATCGCGCACGGAACGCGACCATGCTGCGGTCCTGCCTTGCATCCCGTCCCTGCTCTTTGGATTCGGGCGCCGACGCGAAGGGGCCGAGAGAGGATGGCGCTCCTACAGCCGACGCTCTTGCGGTCCAGCTGGGTATCTGTTGCGAAAAGGGCCCACCGGGCCGGCTAGCAAGAGAACGTCGTGGAGTGATCCATCATCCGGGCCTGCTGCGGACCGCTCCCCTGCCGGGGGAGACGACTTCGTCGCTGATCTGCCGCATCGCGAGCCGCTACGGGATGGAAGCGAAGGTGCTGCGGGCCTGCTGGAAGTGGCGCAACTACCCGCCCGGGCATGAGGGCGGCGGCGCACGGGCTGACGCCGAGGTGCTGCTGAAACACGGCCGGACGCCAGCTGCTGGCAGACATGTGCGGCGTTCGAGGCCACCGACGCGCGGTGCACGGTCTTTCAGGCTCCGGCCGCCGGCGGCATCGGACACGAGCAGACCGACGACATTGTCTCGAAGCTGGAGGCCGGGGCGGTGGCCGGCGCCCGCACCTGGGTCTTCGAGAGCAGCCCCGCACGGGTCCGAGCCGCGGTTCGAGGACGGCTGGTTCGCCGGAGCAACAACGGCGACAGGCCGACGTCGACGTGATGGTTGCCGACTCCCTTAATCGGCGTTCGCCTGCTCAACGGCTCGGAGTACGCCTCTTGCGTCGCCCAGCCCTCGGCATGGCGTCGAGGTGGGAGGCCCCCGGTCCGGGCCGGCCACCGGCCCGGTGGAGCGGGGCGGAGACCGGCGGACCGTTGGCTTCCTCGCATGCGCCGAGCCGGGCCGCTGGCTCGGGTCGGACACGGCGGCCGCCCGCGGACCGTCGGCCGCGGGCGCACCGGCGCGGGTCCGGGCCACGGCTCCGGCGCTGGTGCGGCCGCGTCCTCCCGCTCGGGGACGGGACTCAGAAGTCGTCCGCGCCGTTGCGGAGTTCCGGGGTCCAGTAGCCGGTGAGGGCCTTGGCCGGGTCGACGGCGATGCCGCCGCTGCCGGGGGCGGTGACGGCGATGACCGTGGAGTCGCCCTCCAACTGCACGGAGAACGCCGACACAGGCTCGTTGTCCTCGTCGACCCCGCCGTCCGACAGCTTCACCAGGGCGTAGGCCGGGGCCCCGGCCGTGAGCACGACCGGCCTGGCCGGCTTGCTCTTGGCGACTGGCGGGACGTCCTGCTTGTGGCTCTCCAGGAACTGGATGTGCGGGAAGCCCGTCAGCCGGCAGGAGTGCCCGGAGGTGTTGCGCGCCGTGAGGACGATGTGGGTGTAGGGCGGGCCGTCCTGCGTGGCGGCGGTGACCCGGACGTCCCGCGCGGTGCAGACCGGGGTGGAGGCCGTCCCGCGTCCACCGGTGGAGCCGGTGGCGCCGGTCGAGGAGGCGCCGGTGGAGCCCTTCGCCTCCGCCGGGCGCGCGGAGGCGGCCGACCCCGCCGCCTCGGAGGTGACTGTGTCCTTGGCGGCCGTCGTCGCGCCGGCCGCCGGGGACGACGCCACCGTGGCCGACGTTGCCGGCCGGGACGACGTGCTGCCGGAGTCGCTCTGGCAGGCGGTGAGCGACAAGGCGAGAGCCGTGCCCGCGACGGCGAGCAGCGTGGAGCGGTGCAGCGTGTTCATGGAGAGGTCCCCTGTGCGTGGTGCGGGCCGCGGCGCGGTGCCGCCGGCCCGGATGGTGATGCCGGTCGGTCGACGACGGAAGGGATCCCGGCCCGTGCACCCCGGTGCCCCGCAGTTGCGTCCGCCGGGACGGCCGGACCCGCGCAGGCCCGTGAACAGGCGCTCCGTGTCGGCCTTCAGTCGACCACTTCCGGTTGTCCTCGCCCAGGCAGTTCCCCCGGCAGAAATACGGTCGGCGATACTTCTGCCGGGGGGCTCTCAACCAGACGAGCCGGACGATCGGGGAAAGCCACGGTGCACGACGGCACGTCTTCGGGCAGGAACTTCGGGCAGCGGTTGCGGGCCTTGCGGGTGAACGCCGGACTGAGCCAGGAGGCGCTGTCCCACGAGGCCGGCGTGAGCGTGCGGGCGCTGGCCGACATGGAGCGCGGGCGGACCCGGGGCCCCCAGCGCCGTACGGTGCGGGCGCTGGCGGAGGCGCTGGGCCTGGATGCGGCTGAGGCCGGCGAGCTGGAGGAGGCCGCGAGCCTTGGCCGGCCCCGCCCCTGCCGGTCGGCGGACGCCGCCCAGCTGTCCGCCGCCGAGCCGGCAGCCGCCATGACCACGCGTGCACCTGACCTGCTGCCGCGCGCACCGCGCGGCTTCCACGGCCGGGCGTCGGAGCTCGCAGCCCTGACCCGGGCTACCGCGGGCGAGGCCCCGGTCTGTTTGGTCGTCGGGCCCGCCGGGGTCGGGAAGACCGCCCTGGTCCTGCGCTGGGCCCACCGCGACCCCGCCGGACTCAACGACGGGCGCCTCTATGCCGACCTGCGCGGCTTCAGCGACATGGGTGAGCCGGCCGCCGTTGAGGTGCTGCGCGAGTTCTTGGCGGCCTTGGGCGTGCCGCATGAGCGGATACCGGAGTCGGAGAACGGTGCGGCCGCACTGTTTCGGTCGTTGGCCGCCGACCGCCGGCTGCTGGTCGTCCTCGACAACGCCCGCGACTCCGAACAGGTCAGGCCGCTCCTGCCTGGCGGTGACCGCTGCGTCACCGTCGTCACCAGCAGGCACCGGCTGCCAGGGCTGATCGTCAGCGACTCCGCCCGGCCCGTCGCGGTCGACGTCCTCGCTCCCCTGGACGGCACCGCCCTCCTGGCCCGGGTCCTTGGCACGCACCGGGTGCACGCCGAGCCGGCGGCCGCGCTCCGCCTGGCCGAGCTGTGCGGCGGGCTGCCGCTGGCCCTGCGGGTGGTGGCCGCCCGCCTCGCTGGCCGGCCCGACTGGTCACTTGACTCGATGGCCGCCGAACTGTCAGACCAAACACGCCGCCTGAGCCTGCTCGACCTGGAGGACACCGGTGTCCGCGCCGCACTGCACCTGACACTGCAGCAGCTTCCGGCGCACATCTCCGGGGTGTTCGCCCATCTCGGCCGTCACCCGGGCACGCACGTCGACCGGTACGCGGCGGCCGCCCTGGCGGGCACGGATCCGGCGGCCGCCGAGAGCGCCCTGGAGCACCTGGCGGCCGCGCACCTGCTCACCGAAACGGCGCCCGGCCGGTGGGCGATGCACGACCTCGTGCGGCTCTACGCCCGCAGCCTGGACGCCCACCCCGACACCCTCAAGCGCGTTCTCGACCACTACATCGTCACGGCCACCGGGGCCGTGGCGGCGGCCGAACCCGGCTCGGAGGACTGCTTCCCGCCCCCGTCCGACTTTCTCCCGCCCGCTGCGGTGCGAAGGTTCGACGACCGCTCCGCCGCCGTGGCCTGGTACGCCGCCGAGCGCGACAACCTCACCCAAGCGGTCGCCGCGGCCAACGCCGCCCAACTGCACGACAGAACCTGGCGCATCGTCATGACGATGTGGCCGCTGATCGTGTGGCGCGTGCGCGACGGCTGGGCCCCGCTCCTGCAGACCGCCCTCACGGCCACGCGCGCCGACGCCGACGAGCACGGCGAGGCCCGGGTGCTCAACATCCTTGGCTGGGTCCTGACCGAGGAAGACCGCACCCCGGAAGCACTCGTCCACCTGAAGGCCGCGTCCACGCTCGCCGCCCGCGCTGGCGACGCGTTCGCCGAGGCCAACGCCCTGATCGTGCTGGCCATGGCCCACGCTTCCCTGGGCGGCCTCAAAGAAGCCGCCCACAGCTGCGAACGCGCGGCCGACCTGGCCCGCCAGATCGGCGACCGCAGGATGGAACGCCTCGCCACACAACACCTCGCCCGCCATCAGGCCGACGCCGGACACTGGCACCAAGCCCTCGCCACTGCGACCCACGCCCTGGCCTTCGAGCACCGACCCGAGACAATCGACATCCCCCACATCCTGCTGCTCGCCGTCAAGGGAGAAGCGCTGCTCGGACTCGGGAAACAGGCCGAGGGCATCACCCAGCTCGACCTCGCCGCCCGGGAAGCGGAATCGGCCGGCTACGACGACGGCGCGCTACGGGCACTCACCGCCCTCCTGCGGGCATCGGCGAACCCAGAAGTCCAGGCACGATACGACGCGGCACTCACACGACTCACCACACGCACCTGAACCCTGACGCCCCCCGCACCTCAGGAGTTCCAACCTTCCGGGCGGCCCTGAGGCCGGACGACGGACCAACATGATGATCTTGGCGGTGGAGATCATCGGGCCAAGGCGCACCCTCCTCGCCAGAGATGGCCGCGAGCTCCAGGCACGTCTCGTGGTCGCCACCCGCGTTGCCACGGCACAGACGGGCGAACTCGGCACCCGCCAGCGGCACCGAGTACAGGTCCAGCGTCCCGCTCTTCTCCGTCATGGCACTCTTCGTGTTCTTGCGGGGACCGGCCCCGCGGTTGGCCCGCCCACCTGATTGGTGAGCGGGAGTCTGGGAGCGGCCCCGGCCGCCGTCACTCCCCTGGACGGCCGGCCGGGGCGGCGTGATCTACCCCGCACCACGGCACCGCAACGGATGCGGCGCGCGGGCGACCGAGAGCCGTGGGTTCACCACGAGGGCCCGGTGCGGGCGTTCACGGGGGCTACAACAGGCGCACCACGGCCGCCGCGGACAGGCCGACCAGCAGCGCAGCCCAGGAGGGCCGGCTTGTCGCGGCGCGCCGGGGTTCGTGGGCTGGCATCATGCGAGGCGGAGCCCGTCCGAGGCCCTTCGCACGCTGCCCGGGCGGGCCGCCCCACCTCTCCTGCGCGGGCAGGGTAGGCGGCGATGCCCGTCGTAGGGGGCTGAGGGCGCCCAACCCTGGTTTCCGCCGGCGACCCAAAGATCATTCAAGGACTTGTAGCAGCCCTCTTCCTCCACTTCAGCCCAATGCGCAGCGATCGAGTGCAGCACGAACCCGGTTGAGTCCCTCCACTCTCCAGTGGCCCCGATCAGGCATTTGGTCGCCTCGGCGCCAGCGCCAGGCCGAGAACATCGCCCAGTTCAGGGCGCGGCACCGCTGGATCAGGCCGTGGTCAGCCCCCGCGTAGTGCCCTCCCACTTCTTCGGGGGCATGGGCGAGGTCGAACTCGATCGGACCACGGCAGCATGTGGCAAGGTCTACGAAAAGCGGCCCTCTTCTCGTGTTGAGGAGGTTGCCCGGATGCGGCTCGCCGTGCAACAGCTGGTCGCCGGGTTCGTCGCTGCTGATCGTGGCACTCAGCCCGCTGAGTGTGTCGCTGAGAAGTTCCCGACCATAACCAGGTAGCTCGGGGGACTGTTCCCGATCGTTCACCTCTCTCAGCGCCGCGGCGACTCGATCGGTGAAATGCGATGCGTCCAGATCGATCTGGCGCAGGGCGGCATGGTGCCGCATGAGCACGTCTGCATAGTGGGTCGGCGCGATCTCTGATCCCACAGGTTTGTAGTATTTTGCCCCGCTTTCCGTCGATGCGGGCCAGGTGGTGCTGCGCTCCAGGCGCGGCACCAAGATGCTTCCGGCGTCTCCGGAGATCGGCGCCGGGGCCGCGCAGCTGCCGGACGCGACTGCGCTGGACGGAGTTATGTGACCTGTCGGCCTGTCTCAGCCCGTTGATGTCTCATGTCGGACTCAGGGCCTGCTCCGGGCGAAGGCCTCCGCAGAGAGCTGGCGCTCACGTACGTATTCACCCCTGGTGGTATTCGCATGGATGGCCCGTTGCGCTGCACTGGGCCAACAAGGGTGCACACCTCTCCCGATACGGCTCATCGGTCGCGCTCCGGCTCAGTCGCTTGTGTATCGCCAGTGCGTCGTCGGACTGTATGAACCCTTGATCTTGGAGTGTCGTTGCTGGCGGGGCGCATGCTGATCAAGCTTGCGGCGAGTAGGAGAGCGCCCCCGATGTAGAAGGGGGCGCGAAGCCCGAAGGAGTCGGCTTCAAGACCCGCGAGAACAGCGCCGAGCGTGATTCCGCCGCCGATGACCATCTGGTAGGCCATGCCGACGCGTCCCAGTAAGTGAGCAGGGACGAGTGCCTGGCGGAGGGACACTGCGGTCACATTCCATGCCAGCTTCGCCGCTCCGTACACTGCGATACACGCGCCGGCGACGAGGCCCGAGGGGGCCGCGCCGGCAGCCACTGCGGTGCCTGCAGTGATCGCAGCAGTCAGCCGCAGAACTCTAGGGGGTCCGTAGCGGGCGCTCAGACGAGGGGTCGCCATCGCCCCCGCTACGCCTCCGATCGCGAAGGAGGCGACCAGCAAGGCGAATCCGAGATTGGTCAGGCCCAGGGTCTGCCGGGCGTAGAGCACCAGAATGGCGATGAGACCCCCATCTACGAAGTTGGTGATCCCAGACGTCAGGCAGAGGCGACGGAGCAACGGCTGCTGCCAGAGCCAGCGCACCCCCTGAGTCGTGTCGTCGAGCAACCTCCTCCAAGGGTTTGGTGTGGTTCGCGGCCGTGGACGAAAGTCGCCGCTCAGCGTCAGGGCCAGTACGGCAGCAGCGGCGAACGACACCGCATCGACGGCGAAGGGAAGCGTGGCGCAGACGCCGAAGAGCAACGCCGCCCGCACTACACGGCTGGGCCTGCACGGATAGGCCACAGCCTTGAACGAGATGCGTCCGGGCATGCGATGGCTCGGGGACGACCGCCTGCAAACCACTGTCTGTGACAGCCCTCCTCTGGAACTCTCCGGGGTGCCACTCATGTTCGTCCCCGTTACCCTGAACCAAAGCTGGGTCTGCTGGGACGTCCCGGCCGTCGACGGCCGGGACGCACGCCCCACCCAGCGGTACGCGATCGTCTATCCCTGCTCGGGCGTCCTAGCAGACAGGGACCGAAAACAGGCACCCGAGGCCCTTGCCGCGCTACTCGGATCCGCCCGGGCCGAAACACTCACCCTGCTCGACACCCCGAAGACCACCACCCAGCTGGTGGCCCTCACCGGCCAGCCGCTGGGCTCGGTAGGGCGGCACCTGAAGATCCTGCGCGAGGCCCACTTGACCCACCACCGGCGCGCGGGCCGTTCAGTCCTGTACTACCTCACCTCAACGGGCCAGGTCCTCGTGGGAGCGCAGGGGGCCGGGCTCGGTGGCCCCTGACAGCCCTGTTTCGCACCTCCTCCACCCGCAATGAGCCCGGAGGGCCACGTTCGCGCGGACCGACCTCGTCAAGGGACTCGCCAATCGCCTCAGGTAGCGGACGGCCCGTCAGGTCGCGGCCGGGCGCAGGTCACGTCGCGGATCGGGAGGTGTCCGGTCGCCAAGTAGGTGTTGACGGTGGTGTCCACGCAGGCGCTGCCGAACACGCCGTACACCGCGTGCTGGTCGGCTCCGCGCAGGGTCACCAGGCGGGAGCTGGGCCAGAGGTGGCGGACCGACCGCGCGCCGCGGTAGATGGTGCGCGGGTCGCCGGTGGCGTTGACGAGCAGGGCTGGCAGGTCGTCGCGGACCGTGGTGGGGCGTTCGCGCGGCGCGTCCCAGAAGGCGCACGCGTTGATGCCGTTCGTGACGGGTGTGAACAGCCGGTCCCCTGTCCCGGCGCGCCGCAGATCGCGCCAGTACGTCTCCGGGTCATGGGGTGCGGCCACGTCCCCGCACAGGATGGCCGCCTGCGCGCTGCCGTAGGCGGACTCGTGCCCGGTCAGCAGGAATTCCAGTGCCGAGGCCAGCCACGGGGACGGGGTGACCGTCCGGCCCCTGACGGCGCGCCGCAGGTCCCGGACGCCCTGTGCGAAGTCGCCGTAGGCCTGGGGGTTGTCCTGGGAGAGCCCGTTGAAGACGAGGACGGGCAGCACGTGGTCGTCCACCCGGTAGCCGCCCAGACGCAGGGGTGTGCGGGCCGCGGCGGCGCGGACCGTCTCCACGGTGCCCAGGACGGCGCTGCGGGTGCGGCCCAGCCCGTAGGCCGCGTGGTGGGCGGCTGCCCAGTCGGCCCAGCCGCGCAGGGCGTGCCGGTTGGCCTCCTCCGAGCCCCGCAGCAGCCGCGGGCTGTAGCGGGCGGGGTCCGCCACGCCGTCCAGGACGACTCGGTCGACGCGCTGCGGAAACATCGTCGCGTAGACCTGTCCGAGGTAGGTGCCGTATGAGTAACCCAGGTAGCTGATCCTGCGCTCGCCGAGGGCGGCCCGGACGACGTCCATGTCGCGGGCGGTGTTGCGGGTGGTGGCGTACGGCAGCAGGTCACCGGCGTGGGTGCGGCAGCGGTCGGCGAGGTCCGCGGAGAAGGAGACCATGCGGTCGAAACCGGCGCGGCCGCTGCCGGTTCCGCGGATCATGCTGCCGGTGGGCCACCGGCAGTCCAGCCGGGTGCTGCGGCCGACGAAGCGGGGGTCCACTCCGACCACGTCGTAGCGGACGGCGACGTCCTTCATGGCCTTGCGCACCCACGGCGGGTCACCGATCGTCTGTCCGCCGGGTCCGCCGCTGTTGAGCAGGAGCGCGCCGGCGCGGTGGGCGGTGTCGGTGCCCCGGATCCGGGATATCGCGACGGTGACGGTACGGCCGGCGGGGCGGGTGTAGTCCAACGGCACGGTGACGTCGGCACAGCGCGCGCCGGCCTGTTCGAGTTCCTTGCCGGTGGTGTCGTCGGGGCCGAGCAGACAGCTCTTCCAGTGGAGGTGCTGGTGGTGGTAGCGGGCCAGGGGGTCGGCGGCCGGCCGGGCCGCGGCGGGGGTTGCGGGGGCGGCGCCCAGGGTCAGCGCGCCCGCCAGTGCCAGGGTGAGGGCTGCCGCGCCCCGGGAGAGGAGGCGGCGCGGGCGCCGGCTGACGGCCGGCAAGGTGGGGCGGGTCATGCGGGTGTCCTTTCGGTGGACGTGCCCTCGCAGAGGGCCTTGTCGACGACGTCGAGGAAGTCCCGTTCGGCCTGGAGGGTGGCGGGCACCTCGTTCAGGGCGACGGCCCGGCCGCCGGGCCCGGTGGCGACGAGCGCGCGGTGGCCGCCGGGCACGGTTCCGGCGTGGCCCCACCAGGTGCCGCCGCACGACAGCGGTGAGGAGATCAGGCCGAGCCCGTAGCGGGCGCCCGGCCAGAGCCGGTCGGGGTCGGCGACCACCGTGCGCCGCATCTCGGCACGTTGGGGCGCGGGCAGGAGCCGGCCGGCGGACAGCGCGGTGGCGAACCGGGTCAGGTCGGCCGGGGTGGACACCAGGGCGCCGCCGACGCCGCCGAAGGTCGTGTTCCAGTCGGTGCCGTCCACCAGGCGGCCGTCCCCGGCGGTGAAGTAGCTGCGCGAGTGCGGGCCCCGGATGCGGACGGCGTCGCCCGGCCAGTAGGTGTCGTGCAGGCCCAGTGGGCCGATGATGCGGCGGGTGATCTCCGTCTCCGGGCTGTGTCCGGTGACCTGGCGCACGATCAGCCCGGCGATCAGGTAGTTGGTGGTCGCGTAGTGCCAGGTGTGCTGCGGGGGCGGCAGCCGCAGGGCGCGGGCGACGAGCTGGCGCGGCTCGAAGTGGCGGTACCGCAGTCGTTCGATGTGCTGCCACTCGGGGGCGTCGAGGTAGTCGGGCAGCCCGCCGGTGTGCTGGAGGAGCTGCCGCACGGTGATCCGGCGGCCGTCGTGACCGCCCGCGCGGATCAGACCCGGCAGGTAGCGCTCGACGGGCGCGTCCAGGGACAGCCGCCGCTCCGCGGCGAGTTGGAGGACGACCGTCGCGGTGAACGTCTTGGTGACGCTTCCGATCCGCAGCCGGTCGGCGGTGCTCATGGGGCGGCCGGTCCGCAGGTCGGCCACGCCGTCGCTCGCCGTCCAGCGGGCGCAGGGCGCGTCCGGGCCCGCGCCGGTAACCAGGACCGCGGCGCCGGTGATCCGGTCGTGCGTCACCAGGTGGTGCACGGACCGGCTGAGCGCCGGGTGGGGGCCGCACGCGCGGGTCGTGTGCTGCGGGGACTGTGCGGCGGCGGCCGGGGCGGTGGTCAGCAGGCAGGCCAGCGCCATGACCGCGAGCCCGGTATGCCGGCGGACCGCGGAACTCGATAAGAAGATCGCCATGGGACCTCACGCTAGGCACCGCCTGCACCGCGCTCACTCCGGCAGGCAGGCGATTCGGTGCGGAGGGCAGCACCAACGCGCGCCCGGAGGCAAACCCCCGGGCCCGGCAGCGGATCGGGTTGTCTTCCTGGAAGCGGCCGGACACGATCGTGCCCAGGAGGGTGGCGACGACGGCGAAGCCGGCGGTGACGACGGTGGCTAACACGCGAAGGCTCCTCGGTGAAGGGGGAGAGCAGGAAGCGCCGCGCCCCGGCCTGCTGGTGTCCGAAAGTGCGTAGCGAGCTCAGAGCCCGGCCGTGCTCTGAGGCCGGTCGGCGAGCAGCAGGTGGCCGAGGCCGTCGGCGAGAGCGGCGAGCTGGCCCTCGGGTTCGGTGACGTCGTGGGTTGCCAGGTCGTGGAAAGGTTAAGCAGAGGCTTGCCCCCGGGACCGCCCGCGGGTGCCGGGCCCCGACCACCCCGACACCATGACCACCCGCAATAGGCTCGCCCGCTGGCTGCGACTCACCGAAGGCCACTGACTCCGGTGGCACGCAAGGAGAAGGTCATGATGCATGCCGGAAGGGCATGACAGCGGCCGACCCGACGGAGCCAGAGCCGAACTTGTCGCGGATGCGGTCCATGGCCTGTTCGGCGACGAGGCGGGACTCGCGGGCGGTGTCCAGGCTGATCTGCTGGGCGACCTGGTCGGCGTCGAGGAGGTCCTCGCCCTTGAGGACGAGCCCGGTCAGGCGGCCGCGCTGGAGGCCAGCGGCGTCCATCAGCTGGTAGGCGAGTGTGCGCAGGTCCTCGTCGTGGGCGGAGGGTTCGGGCAGGCGGCGGGTCTTCTCCCAGCTGGTGCCGCCCGCGAAGAGCAGGGTTAAGGTGAGGGCGCGGGCGGCCTGGTCGCGGCGGCGCAGTTGGAGGCCGAGCTGGACGACGAGGTCGTGGAGGGCGGCGCGGACGGTTGCGCCGTCGAGGGTGTGGTGGGTGAAGCGGTGGCGTACGGCGGCGGAGGCCGGCAGGGCCCGAGGGACGACCGGGCGGGGGTCGATGCCGCGGGCGCGGTCGGCCGCGAGCCGGCCGGCCTTCTTGCCCAGCAGACGCTGCACGGTGGCCGGGGAGACGGTGGCGAGCAGACCGACCGTGTGGATGCCGTAGTGCAGCAGGATCGCGTCGCGCTGGCGTTCGCTGAGGACGCTGACGGCGGCGTACAGGGTGATGGCGTCGGTGAGCCGGTCGTAGGGGTCCTCGACGTGGTCGGCGAGCGCGGCTTCGAAGGCGGCGGTCTCCATCAGCTCCGGGCGGCGCCGGCGCTTGCGGTGCAGGTCGATGATGCGGCGCTTGAGGATCGTCCAGGCGTAGCCCTCCAGGCTCTCCATCTCCAGCATCCGCAGCCAGTGGTCCATGATCCGGTCGAAGGTCAGGTCGACGGCTCCCTCGGCGTCGGCGTCGGAGCCGAGCTGGAGGTAGGCGTAGCGCATGTAGTGAACGCGGCGCTGCTCGTGGAACCCCCAGTACGACATCTGCGCGGCGACGGGCCACTGATCGATCGGCACCGCGCGCGGGGTGCCCACCGCGCCGCCGGTGTCCTCCGTTCCTGCTCGCCGCTCACGACGCCTCCCGGTCCGACTCGCCGGAGCGGACCGCAGTGCGGGCGCCGGTCAGTTGGGCGATGCCGATACGGACGCCGGCGGTCAGCAGCCGACGGCATCCGCGGCCCACGTCCGGGCCGAACACCCTGAAGGCGAGCGCGATGTCGAACAACCACACGGCAGCAGTGTGCTGCACGGGTCCTCCCTATACCTGTTCCATGTCCAGGTGCCGCACCCTCCCCCACCCCCCGGGCACCAGAGGCGACAACCACCTCCACCCCATCAGGCCTGAACAGATAGAAATGTGCAGTCGATCCCCCCAAAAAGTTACGTTCAGTATCGAAACGATTGCAGCAAGTTCAATCATCTAATGATTTTCGAGCTGACGACCATCGCCCGCCGCTGGCCCGTCGGGCGTCTCGCGACGCGCAGGGAAGTGACCAACAGTCAGCGGCCGGAGTGACGGTACGGGCACGTCCGGGCAACGGCTGAGGGCGTCCGTGAGCGCGGCCCGTTCGACGGCGTCGACGCTCAGACCCCAGCGCATTTTGTCGGCCGCCCAATCGGTGACGTACTGACAGCAACAGCCGGCGGCGGGCGGCATCCGTATAGCCGGGCGCTGCGGTGGGGGCGCTGCGGAGATGAGGCGCCACCACGAGACAGGGGTAGTGGGCACACGTGATCGAGGTGGCTGAAATGTGTGTTGAGTCCCCGACTGGTCAGCCCTAGATTCGGCCCACCGCATATCGTGCAATACGGGGGAACAGAATGAAGCTGGCGAACCTGTCAGGGCGTCTGAAAGTGCGGGCTTCCACTGCTTCGGTGGCAGTCGGAGCCGCTCTGGCCGCGTCGATGCTGGTTGCGTCTCCTGCCGCAGCCATGTGGATCGACCCAAACCCCGGGCCTGCGCCCGATAATTGCGCGCCCGGGAACGTCTGCGTTTATGCCGCTTTGATACCAGTCGGCATGACACCTGAACACCGGTACTACTACTACGGCTCGTACAACTTCGTGAATGAGTTCGACGATCACACCGTGTGGAACAACCAGACCGGCGGAGCTCGCGCGCTGTTGTGTCTCGGCTACAACGGCACCAACTGCACCGTCACCATTGCCGCCGGCCAGGCGTTCCACGGATCGCTTACTCCGTACAACTCGATCAAGCTGATCTCCTGATCGCGGCTCTCTGAGGTCATCGGAGGGTACGGCCTCCGGCGGAGTCCTCCGGGCTGCGGACAAAGCAGTGGGAGGTCGGTACCTGGTCTGCGGCGCCTGCGCGGCAGGCGCCGCACTTTCCCGCCTCACCAGCGCGATCAGCCCGGCGACCCCACAGCACACGGTCCATGACGAGGCGGGGAACCGGCTAGGTCGGCCCGAGATATCACGAGACTTCGACGCCGGTGCAGGGGTGGCGCCACGGCGACTGGCGAGGCCGCCACCATGAGAGGACGGCGACCGTCACGATGGCCGCGCTGACGGACCGTGAATCATCCCCAGCCGACTCTCTTCCACGCCGACGTCATCACGGGTGGGCCAGGAAGGGCACCCCCGAGGCCCGCTCCACGTCAGTCAGTGCCATCGGCGGTAGGAGGAAAGCGCCGGACGTCACCGGCCGTAGCCCGGAGGCTGAGGCGGAGCACACCGTTCGGCTCCGCTGCCCACGCAGGGGTGTGCGGGCATCAGGGCCCACACGTGTCGTCCTTCGGCGGTCGTCTCGATTCCGCAGCTGTCGGCGCCCAGATCACGCAAGCCGATGAGCAGGTCCGCTGCCTCTCCGGTATCGGCGTGCCGGTGGCTCAGGCAGAGGACGAGAGCCATGCCGTTCTGCTCGGACAAGTGAATGCTGATACGGCGGCCGCCGTCGGCGATGACCGTGGCAGTCAGCAGACGCACCACCTGGTCGAGGGATGCGGCTGCGGTCAGGCCCCAGTCGGCCAATCGGGCCGTCACGTTCCTGGCGGCTCTGGCCGGCGTCCATGGGGCGGTGTCCAGCGTCCATGACGCGCCGCGTCGGTTCCTCATGACAGGGTGCCCGGTGCGGCCGGCGCGCTGCGGTACGGGCAACCCCGCCAGGAGGTGGCTGCGGGACGGGGCGGGAGGCGGCGGGCTCGGCGGCTTCTTCGGGGGCGGCGGGGTCTTCGGCGGGTAGTCGGGCCGGGGCTTGATCGCGTCGGGCCCGGCGGGCGGATCCTCCATGCGGCCTCTCCTGTCGACGCGTTCATCGTAGGGGCGCAGAGGGCTGACGGTGACGCGTTCTCATGTACCAGCTCCGGCACGGGCCTGGGGCCAGGACGAGCTGGTGTGAAGGGCATTGGCGACAGCCAGCGCCGGCTGCTCAGGTTCCAGCGACAGAACGGCCGGCGGCAGACGGGCGAGCTGGAGCCGGGCGAGGGCGGAGGCTGGAGTGCCCCGGACCACGGCCCGGGCACCGCAGCACGGCCGGACGGCGGGCACGAACGGCCCGACGGTAGGCCTCCCCCGGCGGCCCGACGACAGAACGGTGCAATAGCGCGGCGGTCAAACACATGTAGCCAGGTGTGGGAGGGACAGCCGGCGCGGTGGACGGCCGCGGGGAGTGCGTCGGCCTTCTGCATCGTGGTGACACGCAAGGCCCCCGTGCCGCCCTTCGCGCCCGGTCACGGACGATGCCGACCGTGACGAGGACGCCGGCGGCGATGGCGCTACCGACCAGCACATGGGGCCGCGCAGCGCCGCCCGCCGGGCCGGATCAGGGGGGAGGTCACCGGCGGGCGGGCCGGATCAGCGTGCCGGGGTAACGGTGATGGGGACGTTCGGGCAGCGGCTGAGCACGTCTGTGAGGGCGATGTGCTCGACGGCATCGATGTTCAGTCGCCAGCGGGTCTTGTCGGCCACCCAGTCGGTGACGTACTGGCAGCGGTAGCCGGTGGTCGGCGGCAGCCACGTGCTGGGGTCCTGATCGGCCTTGGACCGGTTCGAGGCGGCCGACACGGCGATCAGCGCGCGGTTGTCACCGAGGTCGTTGGCGTAGGCCTCCCGCTCCTTCGCCGTCCAGGTGGAAGCACCGGAGTCCCAGGCCTCGGCGAGCGGGACCAGGTGGTCGATGTCCACACCGCTGCGCCCCTGGATGTAGCGGTCGTCGTAGGGCGAGTACCACTCGCCCCCGCTCAGGGCGCAGCGCGGGCCCTGAGCGGGGGCGATGACGGCTTCGGCCTTGAGTACTTCGGCGCGGGTGTTGCAGCCGTCCCCGTCGGCGTCGACCCACACTTGGTGCGCTCGTAGCCGGTGCGGTCCTCGGTGCGCAGGGGCAACTGGGCAAGGGCGTCTTGTACGGGCAGGGTGACGGAGTCGCCGGGCGCGGCGGCAGCCGGGACGGCGTGCGCGGTCGTCGGGAGGAGGAGGGCGGCGAGCACGGCAGCCGCGGCGGCGGGGCGGGCAAAGCGCACGAGCGGGAGTCCCCTCGAAGAACACAGGCAGGCCGTGATCTTCGTAGCGGCTCCCGCGGGCGACCCGCCCGGAAACCGGCAGTGGCTCTACCCGATCGGGGGTCAAGTCGGATCGTCGACACATACCGCGGGCGGCTTAGGATCCGTGGCCGTGGCAGACGTCCCCGATGAGCTGATCGAGCTGGAACGATCCGCCGAGGGCGAGCGCGTCAAGCTCGCCGGTCTCGCCGGTGAGGAGTACGCCGCCCAGTGGCGGCGCTGGCGTGAGGCGTCCGGGACGGTCCAGGCGGCCGTGACCGCGCACGCCGAGGCGGCCGGGGCGAACCGGTACGAGGTGGAACAGGCCGTGAAGAAGGCCGCCCGGCACACCCCGCAGGATCCAGGCGCCGAATAGCCGAGCCTCCGCTACCGCAGGTCCGGCCAGGCGACCAGGACGTCGCCGCTCTCGACGGTGGTGAGGACGATCGGGGCACCAGGCATACCCCCGTACTCGCCGACCCAGCGCCGGAACTTGTCCCGCGCAAGTTTCTGTGGGCGGGAAGGTCATCGACCCTACCGCGGTGCTGCGGACCGTTGCCCCCGGATGGCCGGTCGGGCAAGCCGTGAGCGGACGGGCGGCGGTCCCCGGCGTCGTCGCGGCCTGACGCAGGGGGCGTCGGCCCTTCACCCGGGGAGGTCTCGTCCCGTTCGGGTTCCGCGGTGGTCCCTGGACGGGTCGGTGCGCCGGCGGGAGTGTGACGGTTGCCGCTGAGGAAGTTCTACGAAGGATGCCGCGCCGGCCGAGCCGGGGCGGCATACGCCGTCTTGCCACCGTGCCCTGCTGCGGCTGCTGCCGTAGGGCCGGTCAGCGCCCGGAAAGGGTGGGCTGCCGGGATGCGGTGATCAGGGACATCACCAGCAGCACGGTCGCCAGGAGACCGGTGGTCAGGTAGGGCTGTCCGGTGAAGGGGGTGAGCCAGACCAGCAGAGCGATGGCGGGATGCAGCCACGAGCGGGCGGCGCGGGTGCCGTGGGGACGGATGTGCAGCAGCCAGGCCAGGACGAGGAAGACGGCGACGGCGGTGGAAAAGATCCACGCCGCCGTGAAACCGGAGACGCCGCCGTGGTGCTCCAGCAGGGCAACGCCGATCTCGAGTCCGGCGCCCACCGCGGTGGCGGAGCCGAGGATGAGGTAGTGGCCGTAGCCCCAGCGAAACGCCTGTTTCTGGGGGGTGATGAGCGCGGCTCCGGGCTGGGCGAAGTACATCCACCACATGGTGAAGACCGTCAGCAGCCCTCCCACCGCGATCAGGCACAGCTGGAGGAGATGGGGGCCGTGGAGTGCCTCCTGCACGGCTCGGGTGGCGGAGGTGACCGTCTCCCCCAGCACGATGAGGGTGAACAGCCCGAAGCGTTCGGCGATGTGTCCGGGATGCCAGGCTGCGACCGGACCCCGCTCGCAGAACACCGGAACGAGCAGTTCACCGATCACCAGGCCAGCGAAGAGGGCCATCTGCCATGTCCCGGGCAGCCACAGCCGGCCGATCCAGCCGGCCTGCAGGATGCTGATCCCGGCCGCATACCGGCGTGCAATGCGCCGGCGGTCCGCATCGAGGTCCTCATGCGAGGCGCGCAGCCACTGGCCGACCACGCCGATGCGCATCACCGCGTAGCCGGCGGTGATGACGGCGAACTCGCCCGCGAAGGCGTCCGGGACCCCCGCAGCGAGGACGAGGGCGCCCGCGATCTGTACGAACGTTGCGATCCGGTACGGGACATCGTCCGTGTCGTAAGCGGAGGCGAACCAGCTGAAGCCCATCCACGCCCACCAGATCGCGAAGAACGCCGCCGCGTAATACCCAAGCCCCCGCGCGACATGGCCGTCCAAGACCTGCTCGGCCAACTGCGCCGATGCCTGGGAGACGGCCACGACGAAACAAAGGTCGAAGAACAGCTCCAGCGTGGTGGAGACGCGATGCTCCTCTCCCGGATCGCGGCCCCGCATCGGTCTGCGCAGTGGATGCCGGGCCGGCTCGGGCACGGACATCGACAGCCCACCTCCATGGATCGGGGCGCCGCTCCCGCGCCGGCGGGCAGCAGCTGCTGCTGTGCGGAACCACGGCGCCCCCGGTCAGCCGAAGAACTGCACCAGCTCGCGGGTCAGTTCCTCGGGGCGTTCCTGGGAGAGGTAGTGGCCGGCGTCCTTGAGCTCCACGTAGCGCACGTCGGTGGCCTTGCCCTCCAGCAAGGCGGGGACGAAGGCGAAGTTCATGCCGCCCAGGCCGAGGACGGGCATGTGCAGCTGGTCGTAGGTACGGGCGTCCTCGATGTCCTGGCCGAACGTCTGGTACCAGGCGTTGGAGGCACGTACCGCGCCGGGCTGTTCGTAGGCACCCGCGTAGATCTCACGGCTGGCTTCGTCGATGGCGTCCGGGTCGAGGGCTTCGATGCCGATGAGGTGGTCGATCAGCAGGCGGTAGCGGCCCGTCAGGAGCTTTTCGGGCAGGTCGTCGACCTGGTTGAAGGCGAACCACCACAGGTGCGGCTGGCCGGGCTGGGGCAGCATGCGCAGCTCGTTGAAGACCTCGCCGGGATGACCGACCTCCCACAGGGCGAGCTTGATGGTGGCCTCGGGGTGGTTGGCAGCGAAGGCGTAGGCGACCATCGCACCGATGTCCTCCCCGGCGATGTGGACCCGCTCATGGCCGAGATGGCGAACGAGTTCGTAGACGTCGTGGGCCATGGTCTTCTTGTCGTAGCCGGCCTCGGGCTTGTCCGAGGTGCCCATGCCGCGGTAGTCGACGGCGATCACTGCGTACCGCTCGGCCAGCGCGGGCATGACCTTGTGGAACTGCCACCACGTCTGCGGCCAGCCCGGCAGCAGCACCAAGGGCTCGCCCCGCCCTGCGGTCACATAGTGCAGGCGGGTTCCGTTCACCTCGGCGTCGTGGTGCTCGAACCCCTCGAGGGTCGGCTCGGTGAAGGCGGGGGCGGTGGTCATGGTACGTGTCCTTGCTTGACGTGCGGGGTCGCCGGTGTGGTTGCGGGCGGCTTGCCCTCGCGCCTGCGCCGCGGCTGGGTGGGATCGGTGCGGGTGCCTGCGGGGGGCCCGCCCGGCACGGCGGAGGGGCTTACATCTCGTCCAGGTGGGAGATGACCTCTTCGAAGGTGATTTGGATGAGCTTGCCGCCGGCCTCGGTGGACCAGTCGACGCCGAGTTCGGCCACCAGCTGGTTGGTGGAGGTGGTGACCACGCCGTAGCTCTCCCAGCGGCGGCGGGCGGCGTCCTCACCGATCGCGTTGGGAGCCACCGGCGTCCTGCACGACCTGCACGTTGAAGCCCTCCTCGACCATGCTGATCGAGGGGTAGACGATGCACACGTCGTTGGTCAAGCCGGCCGTGATGATGTTCTTGCGGTCACCGGCCGCCTCAAGGACGGCGTTGCGGTAGTTGGGGTCGTGCCAGGCATTGGCCATGCCCGAGCGCTTGATCCGCGCCTCGTAGCCTCGGGCAGGATCTCCTGCATGTCCGGGATCAGCGGCCCCTGCGCATGGTCCTCCTGGCTGGTGGTGAGAACCACCGGCACCTCCAGGGCCTTGGCGATACGGGCCAGGGCCCGGGCGTTCTGCACGATCGTCTTCCGGGAGATGTTCCGGCAGAAGTTGAGCGTGCCCTGCTGGTGGTCGATCAGCAGCATGACACTGTCCTGCGGCGTGAACGCGGTGAACTTTTCAGCCATGACGATGGCGCCTTTCCATCAGGGAAGGGGGTGGTGTGTGCGCTGGGTCCGGTCCGGGCGGGGCTGCACTACGGAGCCGCGCGGTGCCCGACGCCTGAGTGCCGCGGGTTCAGTGGGATGTGATGACGAGCTTTCCGCGGACGTGACCGCTGGTGGAGGCGGTGTAGGCCTCGTCCATGGCGGTCAGAGGGAAGAGGGTCGTCTCGGCGATCTTCAACACGCCGGAGGTGACCAGCTCGGCCAGCTCGGCCATGTCCTCGTCGGTGGCCTGGTAATTGAAGTTGACCGCCCGCACGCCGCGGTCAGCAAGGGCGTGGGGGTCGGCCGCGAAGACGGTACTGGCCAGTCGGCCACCGTCACGCACCAGCGGCGCGATCTTCTGCATGAGCACATCTCGGTTGTCGACGAGGTCGAGCACGGCGTCGACACCGTCAGGGTGCGCGGCGCGCACGGCGTCGGCAACATTGCTGGTGCGGTAGTCGATCACCTCGGCAGCGCCGAGGGTACGGGCGTAGTCGTGATCGTCGCCGGCTGCGACCGCGATGACGCGCACGCCGCGGGCCGCGGCCAGCTGCAGGACGTAGGAGCCCACTCCCCCGGTCGCACCGACCACCAAGAGCGTCTCCCCCTCGGAAGGGTCAAGTCGGCGCGTCAGGCCCAGGGCGGTCCCACCGGTCATCGGCAACGCCGCCGCCGGCACGGCATCCAGTCCGTCGGGCCGTACAGCCAGGGCGACGGTGTCCTTGGAGGCGGTCATGTACTGGGCGTAGGAACCGTGAGGGTGGCGGGCCGCGGTCCCCGGGCGCCGCATCCCGAACACCTCCTGTCCCACCTCGAACGCCGCACCGTCACCCGCGGCCGTGACCCGGCCGGCGACGTCGAAGCCGAGGGTGTAGGGGAAGGGGAAGTCTGTCCCGGGAGGCGCCAACGCACCGGCGGCCACCTTCCAGTCGATCGGGTTGACTGCAGCAGCCCGGATCTTGATCTGCACCTCACCCGGGCCCGGCTCCGGTACCGGCAGGTCTTTCAGCTGCGGAGTCTGCCCGAAGGAGTCGATCGCGAAGGCATGCATGAGGGACCTTCTTCCCTGCTCGTTCACGGCGGCTGAGGGGGCGGGGCACCGGGAGTCAGCCACCCGCAGATATATAGACGCCTATGCTTTGACTTTCAGCATAGAGAGCTATGGGATGATGTCAAGGCGACCCCACGATCATTGAGCGAGCAGGAGATGCGGTCATGGCGGCACGCCCCAGCGGTGAGGCGGCTCCCCCAATCGGCCGACCGGAGGCATCTGCGGCGGAGTCGATGGTCTGTTACACCGTCAACCATGCCGCCCGGCTCCTGGGACAGGCCATTGCCTGCCGCCTGGCCGCCCTCGGCGTCACCACCGGCCAGCTGCCCACCTTGCTCGCCCTCTACGCCCAGGACGGCCAGACACAGACCCAACTGGCCCGCCGGACCGGCGTGGAGCAGCCCACCATGGCCGTCAACCTCCGCCGCATGGAACGCGACGGCCTCATCACCCGCACCCCCGACCCCGCCGACGCCCGCCGCGCCTTGGTCCACCTCGCCGACAAGGCCCGCGCCGTCCGACACGACGTCCAAGCCCTGCGCTCACGCATCGACACCGAAGCTCTGGCCGGCTTCACCCCCGCCGAACACGAACAGCTCCGCGGCATGCTCGACCGCCTCGTGCACAACCTCAACACCCTCACAGCAGAACCCTGCGACCCGGCGATGTGAGCCCAGCCTCCGGTTGAAGGCGAAGTGCCACAGGAGGTCGTTCAGCCTGCGGTCGCCGAGCAGCGGCGGTGAGGGCGCGACTCCCGGGATGATGCCCTCCGAGCATGCGAATCTCTCGATTCGCTCCGGGTAGTCGGCAGCCATCGCGTACCCGGTCAGCATGCCGACATCGTGGCCCACCATCGCAAAGCGCTGGTGACCCAGTGCCTCCATGAGTCCGATGAGGTCACGGGCAACGATGCCGGAGTCGTAGCCGCCCTCGGGCTTGTCAGACAGCCCGACGCCTCTGGGATCGACCGCGACCACCGTGAAGTCGCGGGCGAGCGCCGGCATGAGGAATCGCCACGCATACCAGGTCTGCGGCCAGCCGCAGAGCAACAGCAGGGCGGGTCCCCGGCCGCCGACGACCGCGTGCAGGAGCAGGCCGTCCACATCGACGAGGCGGCTTTCGAACGTCTCCGTAGCCCTTACGGCAGGTTCGGTACTCCGGTCACCGAGCCGAACCCGGTCGGCTTGCTCCTGCCGGTCGGGTCAGTGGTCACATGAGGAATGGCAGCCCAAAAATGTGGCGGGACTGGGTCGGGTCTTGGCAGCCCAGGCACCAGCTGGGCACCCGCTGGTATGGGTGCGCCTTGCCCGGACCGCCCCTCCTGTGGTCGCGGGCTTGCGCCGGTGCGGCCTGGGCCCTGCTCGGCGGAGCCTTCGCGTCGGCGTCTTCGTCGCCCCGTCAACAGATGTGCGGGCGGTTTGGCGGATGTCAGTCAAAAGCCCCAGCCGTGGATCCTTTCGGGTGCAGGCGGATAACTTCCGCGCTTCAGCCCGGCCCGAGGATGCGATCGCCGTGCCGGGCGCCCCAGGCGCTGGCCGCCGAGGTAGCTGAGCGCCTGTCCCTGAAGCTGGTCATGCAGTCGCCTTCTCTCCGCTGTCGGGGCCACGCACCCCGGATCCGCGCAGGTGAGCCGCATCCGAGCCGGGGTGCTGTGCCCGCGGTCAGGCGGACAGGGCGGGGTAGTCGGTGTAGCCTCCGTCGTCACCGCCGTAGAAGGTGGCCTGGTCGGGGCTGTTGAACGGGCCGCCCAGCTGCAGGCGGCGGGGCAGGTCCGGGTTGGCCAGGAACAGCATGCCGAAGGAGATCAGGTCCGCGGTGCCGTCCTCGATGAGGGTGAGCGCGTCGGGCCCCGTCGGATTCGGGTGCGTGAACGGGTTGAGGATGAACGTGGTGGGCCAGACCTTGCGCAGGCGAAGAGTGAAGTCGCGGTCCGGGCCCTCCAGGAGGTGGAGATAGGCCAGGCCCAGGGGTGCGAGCTTGTCCACCAGCGCGCCGTAGGTGGCGTCCAGATCCTGCTCGGCGATGTCGTTGTAGGGGTTGCCCGGAGACAGACGGATACCGGTGCGGTGGGCGCCGATCGCGTCCGCCACTGCTCGGGTCACCTCGAGGGCGAAGCGGATCCGGCCCTCGACGGTGCCGCCCCAGGCATCGGTGCGCTGATTGGCGTTGGGGGCGAGGAACTGGTGGACGAGATAGCCGTTGGCGCCGTGGATCTCCACACCGTCGAATCCGGCGGTTACAGCGTTACGGGCGGCGGCGGCGAAGTCGTCGATGGTCTGCCAGATCTCGAGCTCGCTCAGCTCCCTGGGAGTCACCATGTCCTTCGGGCCCTCGTGGGTGAAGACCTGACCCTTGGCGGCGATGGGGGACGGGGCAACCGGGACCATCTCGTCGGGCAGCAGACTGGGGTGTCCGACGCGTCCGGTATGCATCAGCTGCGCAAAGATCACGCCTCTCTCGCGATGGACCGCGTCGGTCACCTCGCGCCATCCGGCGATCTGCTCGGGCGAGTGCAGGCCCGGAGTGTCGGGATAACCCTGGCCGACCACTGACGGCTGAGTGCCCTCGGCGACGATCAGCCCGGCACTGGTTCGCTGAGCGTAGTACTCGGCCATCGAGGCTGTGGGGACGGCGCCGGCACCGTAGGCACGGCTACGGGTCATCGGCGCCATGACGATGCGGTTGGCCAGTCGCTTGCCGCCCAGCAGGAACGAGTTGAAAGCGGTAGTCATGTTCGGGCTCCTTCAATGAAAGGCGGGGCCGGGAGGGGCCGGGCCACCCGTTGCAGCTGTGTGCGCCGCATGGTTTACCTGTCTGAACAAGTAAATGGCATACCGGCATTCCCTGCGAAGGGTGATGCTCGTCACCAGGCAAAATTCTGGGGGTGCGCCGCCCTGCCGATGTTTCGTCCCCTGGCGGTACCCTGATAACTGTTCGGACAGTACATGGGACCCGTAGGGAGGATGGACGTGGCGAGAAGTGAGCCGTCAGACGCAGACGCCCTGGCGTCGGAGGAGGAAGTGCTCGGCGCAACGGTCCCGCTTCCGTCCGCCGCCCGCACCGGTCAGGTCAGCCATGCGATCTTCCGAGTCGCGCGCCTGCACCGCATGCTGGCCGGCCAGCTCCTGCGCCGCGTCGGCCTGCACCCTGGTCAAGAGCTGGTGATGATGCACCTGTGGGAGCAGGGCCCCCAACGCCAGACCGACCTCGTGCGCCTGCTGGACTCCGACGCCGCCACCATGACCCGCACCATCCGACGCCTGGAACACGCGGGCTTCGTCCGCCGCCGTCCCAGCCCCACCGACAAACGCGCCGCGCTCATCGAGGTCACGCCTGCCGGCCACGCGCTGCGCACGTCGGTCGAACGCCTCTGGGCCGAACTCGAAGCGCACACCCTCGGGGACCTCGCCCCCGAAGACCAGGACACCGCCTTGCGTGTCCTCGAACGCTTCGAGACGAACCTCACCCGCACCCCGCCGCCTACAGGGACCCGAGGTACGTCCTGACAAGCTGGGCGGCCCTCACTGCGGCCGCCCGCCTATACGCCCGCCCCACGGATCCGCGCGGTTACCGCTTCACGATCATCTCGGGCAGATGAGGCCGCATTCCTCGCAGGAGGGGCTTTGCAGCTTGCTCGCCCGGCAGCAATTTGAGGACCAAGCCTGCGCCCATTCGTCGGAAGGGCACCGGAAGTGCCGGTCTGCCGACGCCCTCACGTTCACCTACGCCAGTCCTGGGTGCAAGGGCAATCTTCCAGCGACAGCGTCTCTGGGTGGATCTCACGCAGTCCGCCCAGGTCCGCTTCGTAGCCGCTGGTCTCGAGCCACCGGTTCATCACGTACATCTCCTCGCTCTGCTGTGCGCCGGAGTCCTCAAGCCGACCGCTCAGGCCAGGTGGCAGGCATGGTCATCGCGCACTCCATGCACCCGACCCGGTAGCGCGCCGGACCCCCAGCCCGCAACGCCAGCCGCCTCCTGCACCCGCCCCACGAACTCAATGCCTTTCGCGCAGGCGGTGGTTCAACTCAGTTTCAGTACCAGTGTGGTCCCGGCTTCCACGGCTGGGACGACACCTCCCGGAAGAACGACGGCAAAGCCGTCATGGGCAGCACGACGGTGAGCGAGTCGCAGCGGAGTCTCAGCCTTCCACGCCCTTGCCGGCCACCGCGTGGCTGGCGGTCAGGCGTTAAGTGTCGCGTGGACCAGCTGCTACGGCATCAAGACGATCTTGCCGCGGTTACGGTGCGCCTCCAGGTCGGCATGCGCCTGGGCGGCCTCTTCGAGCGGATAGGTCTTCCAGATCGGCAGGTCCAGCTTGCCGGCTGCGGCGAGCTCGGCGAGCGATTCATGGCTGGACGGCCGTCCGGCCGATCTCCGCTTCCGCTCGCCCGGCTCTGCGGGTGGCGGAGCGGTCCACCAGGTACTGGACCGTGAGGCAGCCCACTGTCCAGGCCAGCAGGGTGAGTACCGCGCCGGTGAGGTGCGCGTTGTGGAAGTAAGAGGCGCCGCGCAGACCCCGGACCGCGGCAGCCGGGGGCATCACCGAGGCCAGCGGGGACAGCCAGGCCGGGAGGAACGTGGGCGGGAGGATTCCCCCGGAGGTGGCGTTGCCGAGTATCAGCAGTACGACCGAGGCGACCGGCATGCCGATCGGCCCGAACAACCGCAGCAGCACGCCGGCGACCGCGGCCGATGCACACGCCAGCAGACCCACCAGGAGGGCGACGACGGCGAACGACGTCGGGAGTGCCGCGAAGGCGGTATGTGCGATCAGCGCCACCGTCACTCCCGAGGCGACGGAGAAGACCAGCATCGACAGGGCGCGAGCAGCGAGTCGCAGGCGCGGGGCGAGCTGGTAGGAGGACACGGCGAAGAGGAATCCTGCGAGCACCACGCCGAAGGAGGCGTAGAAGACCGACAGGCCGCGGGAGTCCCCTGCCGCCAGGGGCCGGACGTCCTGCACGGGCACCGCTTTCCCCGTACCCTCCGCCACCGCCATGGCGAGGCTGGAGACGGTCGACGGCCCCTGCGCGCCTGCCACCAGGAGGCGCGTTCCGCGGCTGTCGGCCACCAGGGCGGCCGGGACCTTGTCGTGGGTCACGGCTTGGCGGGCAGCCTGCGCGTCCGGGTAGCGGTAGAACGTGTAGCTGCTGGGTGCCGCGCTGTTGAGGGCGAGTTCCGTACGAGCGGCCACCTTGTCGGACGCGGCGATACCGAGGGGCTGGTGTCGCGCCGACGGCGCGTGGAAGGCGGCCAGGTACACGGCGACGAACACCGTTCCGATCGCCAACGCGGTGACCACGGGCACGAGCATCGCCTTACGCACTCCCGCAGCAGCGGCGAGCACCGCGCCGGGCAGGCCGGGCTCGGTGTCGACCAGCGCGTGCCGGGCGTGCCCGGCGCGGCCGGCCGCGGGGTCCTGGTCCGGGTCGTGCGGAGGGGGCGAAGGCGGGGCGTCGAGCGGCAGGGAGGTGGGATGGTGCATGAGGTGAGGACTTTCCGGGGTTGTGCGAGGGCCGAGTGACGGTCTTTCCCCGGGAAGGCGGCTTCTCGGGAAACAGGTGCGGGAAGCAGGGTCGGCGGCCGGGACAACCGGCCACCGACCGGAACGTGCGAAGGCCGAGCCCGCCGGTCGAGGGGTCCCGCCGGTCGCCTAGAACATCCCGCCGTCGACCTGAAGGGTGCGGCCGGTCATGTAGGCGGCGTCGTCGCTGGCGAGGAAGGCGTAGGCGGCTGCGATCTCGGCGGGGTCCGCGAGGCGCCGCAGCGCCACCTGCACATCGAGCCACTCGGACATGTCCTGCTTTCCGACCAGCTGCGGGTGCTGGTAGCTGGCTCCGTGCTCGGCGGCCATGTCGGTGGCCGTACCGCCGGGGGCGATGGCGTTGATGGTGACACCGCGCCGGCCCAGTTCGGCGGAGAGGTTGAGAACCATCGCTTCCACAGCGGCCTTGGACGCGGCGTACAGGGTGTGTCCGAAGAACACCTTGGACGCGCTGACCGAAGAGGTGAGCACGATGCTGCCGCCTGTTCGCATGTGTGCGGCGGCATGCTGGGCGGCGAAGAGCTGGCCGCGGGTATTGACGGCGAAGACGCGGTCGAAGTCGGCCGAGGTGATGTTCTCCAGTGCGTCGAAGTGCTCCACGCCTGCGCAGGAGGCCAGGACGTCAAGCTGTCCGAACTCGGAGACCGCCCGGTCGATCAGGATCCCGGTCTGGTCGGGGTTGGCCACATCCGCGCGCAGCGCCATGGCCCTGCCGCCCTTGGTCACCAGTGTCCGGACCAGTTCGTCGGCGGCTTGCTGGTTGCCGCGGTAACCGACGACGACGGCCGCTCCCTCGGCCGCCAGGCGAGTGGCGACCGCTGCTCCGATGCCCCGGCTGCCTCCCGTCACCACCGCGACCTTGCCCGCGAAGCGCTTGTTGTCCGCTGTCGTCATGAGGGGTTCTTCCTTTCGCGTCTACGGCCGGCTGGTCGCTTGTCCGCCTCGGCCGATGGCGCCCACCGCACCGAGTGACTGGTGCGCCGCGTCGCCTATACAACGACACTAACACCAAAGCGAAGGAAATCCTTCACTTACGCTGGGACGTACCCTCGACACACCGCAGACGATGAGAACAGCAGAGGTGGACACGGTGACTGCCAGCACACCAAGCGGACCGCCGGCGCCGCGGCTGCGGGCCGACGCCGCCCGCAACCGCGCCCAGATCCTGGCCGCGGCCCGCGCCGCCTTCCGCGAGTCGGGGACCGCTGTCCCCCTGGACGAGATCGCCCGCCGGGCAGGGGTGAACATCGCCACGCTCTACCGGCGCTTCCCCGACCGTGACGCCCTCATCACCCAGGTCGTCGTGGACGGCCTCAGCCTCGTACTCGACACCGCCCGGACAGCCGCCGAAACAGCACCGACCGATCCGCTCTCAGCCGTGGAGTCCTTCCTGAAAGGCATGATCGACAACCGTGAGCTGCTGTCCCTGCCGCTGATCGGCGGGCCGATGACGAACGACCCTCACGCTCGTGACCTGCAACAGCACATCGCCGTCACGCTGGAGGAGATCCTGGCCGCCGGACGCAGCCGAAAGGTGCTCCGGTGTGACATCACCGCGGTGGACCTGATCGCCACGGCCGCACTGATCTGCCGCCCCCTGCCCCACCTGCCGCACGAGCAGGCCGCCGCGCTCGCCACACGACACCTCGGTGTCTTCCTCGACGGACTTCGCCCGGAGCACACCCGCGCCCTGCCGTCACCGCCGACTCACGCAGAGATGACGGCTCATCTCGTCGCCCAAGACACGACCGCCCGCTAGCAGGGCACCGCGCGGCCGGGTTCGGCGGCGGTGTGTTACTCCAGTTTTCCTCCGCAGCCGCTCCACCTCCTGGCGCAGGGCCCGGCTGGCCGAGGCGGGCTCGATGATGAAGGTCCGCTTGCCGGTGGGGCACGGGAGGCGGGAGACGAGATGAGGACGAATCCCGCAGATTGATCACGCCCCGACACGCCCTGGCGAGGGCGCGGTCCGGCCTCGTGCCGGGGATTGTCTATGGCCTGTCGCTGGCTGAGATCGTGCGGGCTGGGAGGGCCAAAGCGATGATATGGCCGTCTCGGAGGGGCGCAGCGAGGGTTTGTGCTGACTGGTCAAGCCCGCCTCGGCGCACACCCGTGCCGCCGCGTCCCACGGCCGAGCTGGCCCGCGCCGAGCTCGCCTCCGCCCTCGGCAGCGCGCCAAGCCCGGAGGCCGAGACGAAGGCCAAGGCCCTGCTGGAGCGCCTCGGCGCGGCCCCGTACGGGCCGCGGGCGGCCGCGTAGTGGCGGGGATCGCGGTCGTCTTGGACCCGAAGGACCTGTACGCGCCGGTGCTGACGCTGACGGCCAGCGACGCCGAACGGCCGGCCCTGCTCTCCTACATCAAAGGGCTTCGGTTCGTCTGCATTCAGGCGTTCGACACCGACGCCGCCGTCACCGCCACCGAGGTATTGCGGTTCGGGCACTCCTGAGCCGCCGTCCACGCCATCCACGCCGCCCGCCCCTCCGCCGCCCACCCCACCGGCCGCTACCTGCTCACCCTGACACCGAAGGTCTACGCGGGCACCGGAGTCCAAGCCGTCCACCCCAACCCCCAGCCGCGGGCCGCCCGGCGGCAGATCGACACGATCGTCACGTTGCTCCGGCGGCACCCGCTCCTGACTGTCCTGGGGCGGTTGGGGCTTCGCCCGTGTACCCGGTGTCCCCCGTGAACGCGCCGGGCTCTACCGGCGGCGGTCACGCCACCAGGCGAGCCGGTGAGCGGACTCCTGGGGGAAGACTGCTCGGCGTCCCAGGCGTCGTCGCGCATCTCCTTGGCGTGGTCCTTGGCCTCGACCGCGTCATCCCGCCGGTCGCCGGCCGTCTTCTCCGCGGCCTCGGCCTTGTCCTTGGCGTCCTTAGCCTTCGTCGCCTCGGACTCGGCGCTCTTGCGGTGCTCGGCGGCCTCGGCCTGCTTGGCGGCCGCGTTCTCCTTCTCCGCCTTGGCCGTCTTTTCCTCGGCCTCCGCAGCAAGGCGCTTGGCGCGCGCGTCGGCGGCAGCCGCCTTCGCGTCGCCCTCGGCCTTCACGGCTACGGCGAGCTTGGCTTCCGCGGCCTCCTTGTCCTTCTTCGCGTTGTCCCGGTGCACCTTGGCCGCGTCCGCGGCGGCTTTGGCCTGCCACTCGGCCGCCTCGGCGGCCTTCTTGCGGAAATCCGCCCTCGACTGCGCCGCCTGCGCCAAAGCGCGCTGCGCGATGGCCGCGCTGTCCCCGGCCGCGGCACGGGTGGCGGCCTCCGCCGTCTCACCGGCCTTCTCCAACGCCGCCAGCGCGGCAGCCGCACCCTTGGTGACCTGGTCCTTCTGCAGACCCACCAGCAGACCACGCCCCCGCGGGGCGCCATTGGTGTCGGCGATGCCGTAGGCGGCCTGAAGCGCGGTGTCCGACGCAGTGACCAGTCGTCGTGCTGTAGCGGTGGAGGGCCTTGGAGGATTATCGGGTTCTGAAGCGGCGGAAGAGGTTGCGGGCCACGTACACGCCCGGCCCGCCGAAGCCGACGATGTCGACGCGTCCGTCACCGGTGATGTCGGCGACGAAGCGGGGGTGGTGGCCGACCCGCCAGGCGCCTGCGTCGTCGTTGTAGCCGAAGCCGCGGCACACCAGCTGCGCCTGCTCGAACCGGCCGCCGCCGCAGTTGTGCGACACCCAGACCCCTTCGTCGCCGAAGCCGACGATGTCCGGGTTGCCGTCGCCGGTGACGTCGGCGAGGAACCGGAGGTGCTTCTTGCTCGTCCACCCCTGGGCGGTTCCGAAGTCGTTCAGGACGAGCTGGGAGGGCTCGAACGTGCCGTCGCCGCGTCCGCGGGAGACGACGACGCCTTGCGGGCCGAACCCAACAATGTCCACCGCTCCGCCAGCGGTGATCTGGAGCAGGAACCGGGGGTGCTCCGCGACCGAGCTCCACCCCTGGTCCACCCCGAAGTCGTCGAGAACGTACAGAGGGTCGGCGAACGTCCCTTCCTCGTCCTGGAGTGAGATCCAGACGCCGTCGTCGTGGAAGCCGACGATGTCCGTGCGGCCGTCACCGGTCGTGTCGGTGACGAAGCGGGGATGCTTGTCGGCAAGCCAGCCACCCGCCTTCTCGTTGTGGCCGAATGCCCGGAGAGCCGGTTCCGCGGCGAGTGGTGCGAACTTCCCTTCCTCGTCCTGGAGTGAGATCCAGACGCCGTCGTCGTGGAAGCCGACGATGTCCGTGCGACCGTCGCCCGTGGTGTCGGTGACGAAGCGGGGATGCTTGTCGGCAACCCACCCGCCGGCCGGCTGCCCGTGGCCGAACGCCTTGATGACCGGCTCGCCGCTCGCGGGCGCGAATTTCTTGTTCTCGTCCTGCAGGAACACGCGCACACCGTCGGCGGCGAGGACGACGACGTCGGGCCTGCCGTCACCCGTCGTGTCCGCGAGGGTCCACAGGTCCTTGGGACTCGGGGAAGGTACGGGTGGGTGCAGGACTCGCTCGTCGTCCTTGAAGGTGCCGTCGCCTTCGCTGGCGGCCGTCACAGCCCCCTTCGCGGGTTTGAGCCCGACAATGTCCGCCTGGCCTGCTCCGGTGGTGTCGGCGAGGAACCGGTCACCGAGCCCGGCCCACCGGCCCGGTTGCCCGCCGGTCGAGCTGCTGGCTCCGACGTTCTGCCACGCGCCGGCGTCCTGGTCGCTTCCGAACCGCTTGACGACCAGCAGCATGTCGCTGAAGGAGGGTGTCGCGTCGGGTGCCGGCCGCAGCGCGGCCGAGCGGGCCAGTCGCCAGGACTGGCGGCTGTTCCAGTGGCTGAGTGGTGCCCAGTGCAGGACGAGATCGCTCGTGCGCTCGGGGGCGGCCGGGACGAGCCGCCAGTGCTGGCTTGCCGCGCTGTCGTCGTACTCGCGCAGGACGACCCGGATCTCGTCCGCTGCGGGGTCGGCGAGATCGAGAACGGCGCCGTCGGTCGCGTCTTCGATGAAGTAGAGGCCGGCTTCGCCCTCCACGGGGACGACGCGCCACTGCTGGGCCTTCTTGCCGGCGGCGGCATCCCATTGGCGGATGCCGCGGTCCGCGGCGGCGGGGTTGTCGAGGACCTTGCTGCAGAGCGCGTTGCGGATCACATAGGCCTGTTCGTCTTGTGTTTGTCCGCCTTGCGCTTGCACGGGGGTGAGCTGCCATTGCTCCGGGTCCGGGCCACCGTCAGGGAAGTCGCGTACGACCAGTGCCCCGTCCGTTCCCGGCGTGGACCTGGCGCCGAGGATCTTCCCCGTGGCGACGTTGACGATCTCCAGTTTCAGTTCTTGCGTGGGCACGGGCATCGTGGTGCCTCTTCCAGGCGGTGCGGGCGTGGACTCGGGACAGGTGCAGTGGGGTGGGGGCCGCGGGTCACGTGAAGACGTGGTGGTAGGGGACGCTCCACTCGTTGGGCAGCCGCGGGTAGAACGTGTTGATGACCGTCCCGGTGAAGTCCCCGCCCCAGTTGTAGGTCACGCGCACCTCGCTGTCGGCTGCCACCGCGTGGTCCTTGAACCCGAGGATGGTGTCCGGGTGGGTGATCGGCACAAAGGTGATCCCGCCCCACGGGGTCAGCGTGACGACCCAGAGCTGAGTGTCCTCCGGCGCGCCGTTCTTCCCGCGCCACAGGTCACCGACCTTGTCGGGCAGGCCCACCTGGACGGTGTCGGCCGTGGTGCCCGTGGTGCCCGTGGGGGCGTCCTGGTGGACAGTGATCCGCCGGCGCTGCGGCCTGGGCACGCCGTCGTCGCCGCGCCCGGCATCGGCCTGGCCGGCGCCGGCGCCGGCGGGCTTGGGTGTCACCTGGCCCGCAGCGCTCTCGATGAAGTACAGCGGCCGCTGCCCGAAGAAGCCTGCCGGGGTGATGTACCAGAGGTGGCCCTGCGCCTCCTTGGTGAGCGTGTCGAGCTTGGTGGACAGCTGGACCCCCTTGTCGTGGACGCTGTCCTTCAGGTCGGCAGGCCGCAGAAAGCCGCCGTTGAAGGCGTGGACGAGCATCACCGGCCGGTTCTCGACCAGCGCGGCCACGATCGCGTTGTCGTAGCTGTTCACCGCCACCGGGCCGCCGACCACCAGGTTCGACATCGTCGTGCGTTCTTGGGTGTACATCGCGGAACCTCACCTGTTGTTGAAGAGGAGAACAATAAACCAGCCAAAAGGGCAGCGCTTTCCCGCACGGCATCACCGCCGTATTCAACCGTCCCGCAGCGCAGCGAATAATCCCGGTGTTTGAGAAGCGCCCGACTCACCCCCTCCACCCAAGCACCCCCAACATGCGCGTGAAGAAACGGGAATAAATGTGTGAAGGATTATGCGCAGGAGCCCGTAGCGACTGACAGCGCCTCAACCTAGCTCAATCGGCGGCGAGTTGGAGCGGGCGGCGATTTGTTTTCACTCGATTGAGCGTGATGAGCCAAGACGTCTTCCCGTGGAATTTCGCCTCTGATAGTTTCGAATTTCGGAAAGCGCGCGGATATCTGTTCCATTCCATCGAGCGCGTTTCGGACAGATCAGTCTAGGACGGGGAATGCCTTCCACTGCATACAACCTGGAACGGTTCAAGCGTCATCCGCTGACGAAAACGAACCTGCAGGAACTCAACATCGACCTGCAGGCCCTCCTGAACCACCCCAATCTGATCTATACCGACAACAACGGCGTGCAGCACAAGCCTGTCGGCGTCTCCATCAACAAGGCAAGGTCCTCCAACGCTTTCCCGGGCTCTGCGTTCGATCTGGGCTGGCTCGCCTACATGAACCTCGGGGAGCCGCTGATCGAGGAGCGGGGTGACATCACTCCGCCCCGGGCCGACACGTTCTCTTCGCGCGCCTACGTGAACCGCAGCCAGAAGAGCTCAATGACCTTCACCGACGCGGTCGAATTCACCGTGTCGAACGGGGTGACGTGGTCGCTTCACGGGGACGCCAAGCTCACCTTCGGCGGGAGCATCGGCGCGCAGCTGCAGTTGCAGTTGCAGAACCAGCTCAAGATGGATCTCCAGGCGCAGTTCGGGACGCAGATGCGGAACGACATGGCGAACAAGAACGCCAACACGGTGACCAACAAGAACAGCAAGGACAGTGTCGGGGTCGACAACGCCAACGGCACGGAAACGGCCACGACGAACTCGACGGGGAACTCGACTTCGAATTCGGTGACGGACTCGGTGGCGTTCACGACCCAGGGCAGTGCCTCCGGCAACGCCTCGCTCAACGCGCAGCTGGCGCTGGGTCTCGCGGCCACCGTCGGCGGCTCGTTGACGACCAGCTGGACATCGAAATCGCAGATCGGCGGCACGGTCCCGGCAGGATTCCGCGTGGAGACCATGGCCACGCAGCGGCGCGTCCACAGGCATTACGAGTACGAGATCCCGGTGACCTTCGCCGGGTACCTCGCGGTGCAGTACGCCGTACCGGTTCCGGTCCTCTCTCCCCCGCAGCCCGGGAGTCCCGGGCTCGCCCAGGTGGTCGCCCACGACATCGCCAACATCAACCTGGCCGGCGGCGGATTCCGGATGAAGGGGCGGATGGAGGTCGTCTCCGCCCTGGACGTCCATCACACGATGTTCGAAGAAGAGAGCCTGGTCTACAGCCAGCGAGCCCTGTACAAGGGCCCTTGAGCGGGCGGCGACACCACCACCGTCACGACGACGAGAGGCCATGACCATGGTGTTCGACAACATTTTCGGTTTCGCGAAAGGCAGTGCGGGCCTCTTCTCGGTGAAGCCCGGCACCGCGCAGTCGCAGCCGGCTGCGGACGTCGACTTCGAAGACGTCACGCAGGACGCGTACGACGACAGGAGCACGGACCTCTTCATCCATGATCTCCACGGGGCTTCCTGCCGGGCGAAAGTCGTCCGGGAGCAGTCGCCCGAAGCGCGGGTCATCATGGGCATCCTCGGCTCCTTCATCCAGACCACCCAGGACTCGGCCCACACGCAGAGCCAATCGGCCCATGCCGGCACGGTCTCCGGCACAGCGTCCGCCGGCATGGCCAAGGCGAGCGAAACGATGAAGAAGGAGGAGGGGCTGCAAAAGAACGGGGGCCTCCGCAGCAACCCGGACAGGGCGGCATACGCCAAGGCCCCCGAGGCGCCGGAGACACCCAAGGCCGCAGAGCCCCCCAAGCCGCCTCCGGCGGCCGCCGAGACCCCGCAGAAGCTGGGGGAGACCAAGACGACCGGGACGACCGGGACGACCGGGACGACCGGGACGACCACCGAGGAAACATCCGGTTAGCGTCCAGGTGGTGAGGGGGCAGGGGCATGACCGCCCCTGCCCCCTCGGGCGTCATACCGGGATCAGCTGCCACTGGCGGTCCCGGGGGTCGCCCTGCGCCTCCTGCTGCGTGAGCACCGTGCGGGCGTTGGTGTCGACCCGCAGCAGCAGACCGCTGTTGCGGTTCGCGATCTCATAGACGCGCGGGGAATCGGTCACCGGACCCACCGGGATCAGCCGCCACTGCTGGTGGTGCGCGTCAGCACCCTCGTAGGCGCGCTGTGCCACCACCGCCCCCTTGGTCTCCTGCGCTCCCACGACCTCAAGGACCTTGCCGCTGCGCACATTCTCGATCCGGTACAGGACGTTGCCGTTGTCCTGGCCCGCCGCCACCAGCCGCCAGCGCTGATGCTCCCTGGGGACGGCGAGGGTCTGGTGCACCTCGGCCCCGTCCATGGTCGACTCACGCACCACCGCCATCCGCAACCTGCTGCGGACGTTGGCCCAGGAGACCACCGTGCCCGAATCGGGCAACCCCGCCAACTTCGCCGAGCTGACTTTTCGGACCCGGTTGTTGTTGTAGTCGGCGATGTAGAGAGTGTCGACGCAATCCACGGCTAGCCCGTGCGGGCCGCTCAGCTTGGCCGAAGCGGCCGACTCGCCGTCACCACCGAAGGTCGCGGTGCCCGTGCCGGCGAGCGTACTGATCGTTCCGTCAGCCGCCACCTTTCGGACCCGGTGGTTGCTGGCGTCGGCGATGTAGAGAGTGTCGGTGCTGTCCACCGCCACTGCCATGGGCGAGTACAGCGGTGCCGAGGCAGCCTGGACGCCGTCACGGACGTAGGTCGCGGCGCCCGTGCCGGCGACCGTGCGGATTTTCCCATCGGCCTTAGTGACCTTCCGGACCCGCTGGTTGTTGACGTCGGCGATGTAGAGGTTGCCCGCACTGTCCACCGCCACGGCGCTTGGGTTCTTCAGCTGGGCGGCGGTGGCGAGGGCACCGTCAGGGGCCAAGCCAGGAGCGCCCGTCCCGGCAACCGTGCTGATCTTCCCGTCAGCCGTGACCTTCCTGATCTGATGGTTGCCGTGGTCGGCGATATAGACATCGCCCGCGCTGTCCACCGCGACATCGTGCGGCGTGTTCAGAGGGGTAGCGGTGGCCAAGGAACGGTCAGTGGCCCCGGTGCCCGTCCCGGCGAACGTGTGGATCTTCCCATCGGCCATCGTGATCTTCCGGATCCGATGGTTGCCGCCATCGGCGATGTAAAGATTGCCCGCGTTGTCCAGAGCAATCCCGCGCGGGTAGCTCAGCGGGGCCGAGACGGCCGAGACACCCTCTGCCCCCCGTCCCGCGCTTCCCGTCCCCGCGACCGTACTGATCTTCCCGTCAGTCGTGACCTTCCGGACCCGATGGCCGGCGTACTCAGAGAAGTACAGGGTCCCGTCGCGGTCCACCGCGACCCCGTACGGACCGCTCAACTGAGTCGAAAGGGCCAGCTCCTTGCCCTCCTTGGGCACCCCTGGGGTAGCTGTTCCCGCAACCGTGCTGATCAGGCGAGCAGCATGCTCACCATCTGCAGTTCCCGTGTCAGTGCTCATCTTCGTCCCTTCGCCCGTTCACGCGACCGCCGACCTGATGATGACGTCGAGAGCGGACAAACAGAACGAAAAGCAGGACGCCGGATCACACCCTTGTCTTGAAACGGAGCGTTTACCCATCTGCGGCCTGTGGGGCGCCTCCTGCACAAGGCGAACCACACCTCGACACACGACCGAAAGATCAGCCACCCTCACGAGGGGACGACAAGCGTGGCGTTGACGAAGCCCGGATCCGCCGTCGCTGTTGCGTCGCGGCATGCGGCGGCGAAGGCGATGAGCCTGGTCGTGGTCCCGGCCGCGACGCCGGATACACCGCCAACTCACAGCACCTGATCAACCCAAAGTGCGGAAACGGCTGGGGGGCCGCCACGACGTGGCGGCCCTCCAGCCCGTCCCCCTGCCCACCCGACGCTCACACCCGGCATCCGATACCGCCTCCGCGCTACCACTCCATCGCGAGTACCGCCCCGCTCGAGAGGTGTAGGTAGCCGGTGGCCATGTAGTCGCCGCTCACCCAGCCCCGCTGCCCGCGGGGGAAGCCGGCGTACCGGCCGGAGACGACCTCGCCGTACGCCCACCACGCGCGGCCGGCCGTGATGCCCCATCACTGGGCATAGAAGTCGGTGTTCTTCGCCAGGACGGCCAGGAAGCGGTAACGGGTGCCCTTGCCAGTGCGCAGACGCCGATGTGCGGCTGCCCCCTGTCCGCGGCCACAGGCCTGACGCACTCAGGCCTGTCCACACCAGACAGAGGAGACACCATGCTCGCGCCCCACCGCCGCCGGATCGACCGGCCACGCCGGCGGACGCTACGCTCCGCCCTTCCCACCGCGCCGAGCTCGCGCAGCGCCAGGAGCTCATCGGCGCGGACGGCGATCCGGACGGCTTCGCGCAGCTCGGCTTCCCGGGCGGCCGGACGGCCGCACAGCGGCTCTCTGCGAGCAGGGTCGTCGGCGGCGCGGTCACTGTTCTGCGAGGGATCGGCGCGGGGCGAGTCATCACGGGGGGCGTGCCGAGGACTCCTCGGGCGCGCAGCTCGGCGAGGTCAGGCAGGCGGACACCGAGCAGGGAGCCGAGCAGGTGTTCGGTCGTGCGGACGGTAACTCCGTAGGTCACCGGGATTTCCCCGCCGACCCAGAAATGTTCCGGGCCCGGGCCAAACGTCCCCATGAACGCGGGGATGATCCCCACATGCCCCTCGGTCCCGCTCGCAGGGGGCGGCGGCAGGAGTGCGCGTGCTAGTTCACAGCAGGGAGGTGAGCTGCCGTAGCTGGCCGACCAGTCCGAAGGTGGGCAGGGGGACGGTGCCGATCTCGGGGTGCTGCTGGTGGACGATGTGGGCGTGGATGGGATCCATGCCGGGTGGGTTGAGGACCGGGGCGGTGGAGCGGTCGCCGCACAGCAGGTCGGGTGAGAAGTGGTGGTGCACAAGTTCGGTACGCCAGTGGTCGGCGTCGTCGTACTCGCCGCTGTGGGCGTGTTCGAGGAAGAGGCAGTACTCGGCGACGGGGTGGCCGAAGCCGGCGGCGAAGCGCCACCAGAAGCGGGCGCCGCTGCTGTCGCCGCTGAGGTGGAGCAGGCAGGCGAAGGCGAGGGCGCCGGCCTTGTCGGCGTAGCGGCTGGTGATGAACGCGGCGAGTTGTTTGTCTGCGTGGGGCCGAGGGTCAGCAGGCAGACGGCGTTCAAGTCCCACCAGGCGCGGTCGGCGTCCGGGGTGCGTTCGTCCTCCGGCGCGGTCCACTCGGTATGAAGAGGGGCGGTGTCGGTGGTGCGCTGGCGTGGTGGGCGGTGGCGGGCGGCCTGGCGGGCGCGTAGCCGGGCTTCGGCGGCGGCCATGTCGTAGGCGGCGTAGCGGTTGCGGGTGCGGGCGGAGGTGAGGAGGTCGTCGATGGTGCGGTCGTCGTCGGGCAGCACGGTCATGAGCGGTTCTTCCCGTCGGGGTGCTCCGGGCAGCGGAGTTTGAGCAGGGTGGTCAGGCGGCGGCCGGTGCGCAGCTGGGAGCGGACGGTGGATTCCTGGTTGCCCATCACTTCGGCGGCTTCGGCGGCGGTGAAGCCCATGCCGTAGTGCAGCAGGATCGCGTCGCGCTGGCGTTCGCTGAGGACGCTGACCGCGGCATACAGGGTGATGGCGTCGGTCAGCGTGTCGTAGGGGTCCTCGACGTGGTCGGCGAGCGCTGCCTCGAAGGCGGCGGTCTCCATCAGCTCCGGGCGGCGCCGGCGCTTGCGGTACAGGTCGATGATGCGGCGCTTGAGGATCGTCCAGGCGTAGCCCTCCAGGCTCTCCATCTCCATCTCCAGCATCCGCAGCCAGTGGTCCATGATCCGGTCGAAGGTCAGGTCGACGGCCTCCTCGGCGTCGGCGTCGGAGCCGAGCTGGAGGTAGGCGTAGCGCATGTAGTGAACGCGGCGCTGCTCGTGGAACCCCCAGTACGACATCTGCGCGGCGACGGGCCGGCCCGGCAACCAAGCAGCCCAGCGACGGCCGAACGAACCAAGCGCCCCAGGCAGCGGCCGCACCCACGCCGCGACCACCCGACAGCGGGACGGCGCGGCCGGCGGCGAGCGCCGGCCAGGCGGAGCGCACCCACGGCCAGGCGGGGCGCACCACGGCAGAGCGCAGCAACGACCGTGCGGCGGCACGGCGGACGGACGGCCGGGACCACGGCGGCATCCCAACGAACCGCAGCGGACCGCGAACGGATGCTGACAGGACGCACCGACGCCGACAGCGGCCGGACACCCCCGGCCACGGCCAGCCGACGGCCGGCACGGGAAGCAGTGACACAGCACCGGGCGGCCAACAGCGAGCGGCCGGCGGCGAGGCCGCAGACGAGGCACAACCCCGGCGGCCGGACAGGACTGAGACGCGGACCAGGCACGGCACAGCAGCCAGAACGGGTAAGGGAACCCGCCGGCAGCCGGACAACCCTCGACGACGGACGAGCGCCAGCGGACGGCGACGCGGTACTCAACCCGCCAGGGGGGAGCCCCGGACCACGGCCCGGCGCACAGGTGACAGTGACGCAGCGGCGGAACCGCGGGACCGCGAGCCCGCCCACCGCCGGGCAGGCGCGGCGCGCCAGCGGCCGGACGACGGCCCGGGACGGCGACCGGGCGGGACGCGGCACATATGCGTCACCTCGCGCACGGTCGCGTCCCCCGGCACACCCCCGCGACGGCGGGGAAGACAGCGAGTCCGTCTCCCTCGCAACCCCCACTTACGGCACACCCCCGCGACCGGCGGGGAAGACTTTCTGACCTGCACCTCAAGAGCGCTGGCTGGGCGGTCATGTGAATCAGGGAAAGGCCGTCGAAGTCGACGAGCACGGCTGAGCATCGACGGCCCCTGCTCCGTCCTGCCGGCGGCGCCCTCACATGCCCCCGCACCCCCAGCGCGTACCCCGACCCTCCCCCACACAGCGACGGCAGACGGCCCGCGACAGCGCGACCACGGGCGACAGCCTCCGCCGGCCCACAGCGGCCCGCCAGCACGGCGGGCCTGGGGCGGGCGTCGCCTCACCTCCGGGGGGCGCAGTCGTAGAGGGTGAAGCTGCCGTCGGTGCGGACGCCGTAGGCCGTGGGTCGGACGCGGGTGCAGTGGGACTTCACCCAGGTGGTGGCGGCAGTGGTGGGGCGCTGGGTGGTGAGCAGCGCATAGCGCAGCTGGTGGGCGGTGACGAGGCTGCCGAGCTGCTGGGCGCTCGGGAAGGGGGTGCTGCCGGTGAAGCCGCCCATGACGAGGATGGGCTCGGACTTCGCGCGCAGCAGGGGCTCGGCGGTGTAGGCGGCCTGGGTGGCAAGCAGGTACTTCTCGCCGTGGCGGTGCGCGGTGAGGTAGCCGAGCAGGGCGGTGTCACGGGCGCTGGGCCGGTCGAGTCCTCTCCTCCGCGGAGCGTGACGGGGATGCTCGTGGTACGACTTGCCGACCGGACCGGCCATCGGCGAGGTGGCGGCGCCCGCGTAGAGCGGGTCGAGGCTGGAGACGGCCCAGCCGGCCGGTACGACCAGGGTGGCCGCGATCCCGGCGGCGAGGGCGGCGTGGATCTTCCGCGGGGAGGTGCGCGGCCCGCGGCTGCACAGGCCCACCACGCCGCACAGCGCGAGCATCACGGCGACCGGCAGCAGCCAGGAGACGAATCGGGTCGGCCAGTCGAGCACCAGCGCCCACGCCGCCGTCAGCACGATCACCGCCGGGAGCACAAGGTGTCGCCGGCCGGCCGCCTCGTGGTCCGCCGCCGGCTCCGGCTCGTACGTCGCCTCGTACTCCGAGCGGAAGAGCGCGAGGCCGCCGCCGGCCAGCGCGGCGAGCGCCGGGGCGGTGACGGCCGTGTAGTAGGCGTGGTTGCCGTTGGAGACGCTGAACACCAGCGCGTGCACGGCCAGCCAGCCGCCCCACAGCAGGAATCCCGCGCGCGGCAGGTCGGTTCGCGGCCGGCCGACGCGCCGGCCGACGCCCAGGACCGCGGCGAGCACGGCGAGCGGCAGCAACCAGGCGACCTGCGGGCCGACCGTGTCGTTGATCAGCATGTCCCAGCCGGTGTTGCCGGTGGTGCGGCTGGCGGCGGTGCCCGCGACGGCGCCGAACGCGGTGGGATCGCTGCTGAAGCGGCTGAGGCCGTTGTAACCGAAGACCAGGGCGAACGGATTGTTGTCGGACGTTCCGTCGAGGTACGGGCGGTCGGCGGCCGGTGTCGCCCAGGCGATGAACATCCAGGAGCAGGAGACCGCCAGCGCGACCGCCCCGCCCACCAGGACGCGCGCAGCCCGGTGCAACGGCCTGCCGGGCGCGACGAGTTGGTACACGGCGGCGAAGACCGGCAGCACCAGCCACGCCTGCAGCATCTTCGCCTGGAAGGCGAGCCCGACCCAGATCCCGCAGGTGATCAGCGGCAGCAGCCGCTCGGTGCGCACCGCCTTCTGCAGCGCTCCGGCGGCCGCCACCAGGAGCAGGGTGAGCGCGGTGTCCGGGATGGTGGCACGGTTGAGCGCCACGGTGACCGGGGTGAGGGTGAGCGCCAGTGCGGCGATCAGCGCCGCGAACGGACCGGCCCAGGCCCGTACGATCCGGTGCAGCAGCCATATGGTGAGCACGCCTTCGACGACCTGCGGAAGCGCGGCCGCCCAGGTGTGCGGGCCGAAGAGCCAGACGGAGACGGCGTCGGGCCAGAAGGCGCCGGGCAGCTTGTCGATGCTGATCGAGCCGGCGGCGTCGAGCCCGCCGAAGAAGAACGCACGCCAGCTGCCGGCCATCGAGCGTATCGCCGCACTGTAGAAGGGGTGGAGCGCGGCCTGCCCGATGCCCCAGGAGTACAGCACCGTGGCGACGGCCAGTACCGCGGCGAGCGCCGGGCGCTCCCAGCGCGGGGCGTCCTCCGGCCGGCCGGAGCGGCGGTTCGCCGCCCGGCGGCCTTGCTGCGCTCCGGTGGGCTGGGCGGCGGGGATGGCGGTCATGGCAGTGGTCCTCGGATCAGCAGGTCAGGTGAAGCGACGGAGTCACACGCGGCGCGGTCACAGGCGGCGGGCCGCCCGGAAGCCGCGGGCGTAGAAGTCGGTGCCGTCCAGCAGCGCGTGGCCCGACAGGTCGCCCAGGGTCGGGCCATTGGCGGCGGAGCGGCTGGAGTAGAAGCGGTGCCGGCCCTGGTCGTCGAGGCCCATGTACATGCCGACGTGGTCGATGAAGTCCGGCCGCTCCTTGATGATGGCGAAGAAGACCAGATCCCCGGGTTGCAGGGCGTCCAGATCGGTGGCCTGCTTCTTGCCGGTGTGGGGGATCACCGTGCGGCCGGGACCGTAGGCGGCGATGGCGTAGGCGCGGCGCGGCAGACCGGCGCCCTTGGTGTTGGTGTTGTGCAGGGGGATGCCCATGCGGTAGCCCCACACCAGGCGCTGGAAGCCGGAGCAGTCGACATCGCCGTAGCGGGCCTGCTCCGGCTGCGCGCGTGTGCCGTCGGGGAACGTCCAGTCGATGCCCAGATAGTCGTAGAAGTCGGACTGCTCGTCGTAGTAGGCGAAGTCCAGCGGGTTCTTGACCGCGGAGTTGCGCGGGCCGAAGTGCGCGGTGCCCGCGTAGCGCACGCCCTTGGCGTCGTGCTTGTCGGGCGCCCCGGCGCTGCTGTACTGGAACGCCACGGCGAAGACGTCCGGGCTGCTGTCGCCGAGGGCCTTCTTGAACCAGCCCTTGAACCAGGCGGACTTCTCCATGCCCGGCTGCCACGCGTGCGGCAGCACCCGCACCCAGGCGTCCGTGATCACCTTGGCCTCGGTGGTCCGCGGCTCGCTGAAGGTGCGGCTGGGCCCGGTGAGTACGGCCGTACGAGCGCCGTCGGTGAACGTGGCGAGCGTGCCGCCGTCGCCGGCCCGGACCACGGTGCGATCGGGGGCGGACAGCCGCTCGAAGGTGTGGGGCCCGGTGGACCGGGCGCCCGTGCCGGAGCCCGTGCCGTCGGCGGCCGTACCGCCACTGTCGTCGTTTCCGTGCCCGAGGCGGTCCCAGGCGTACCCGCCCGCCACCCCGGCGGCCGCCACGCCCGCGATCGTCCGGAACACGGCGCGTCGAGTCGGGCGGCTACGTCCGCCGTCATGTGCGGAGTGCATGGCCGATCCTCCTTGGAACTGTGAGGTGAGGGGGGTGAACAGGTCAGCCGGTGGGCAGTGCCCCGATCAACAGACCGGCGACCAGCACCACGTACGTGGCCAGGGTCACCGCCGTGGTCGAGATGACCGTGGCCGCCAGCGGCTGGCGGGCCATCTGGTAGGAGACCAGGCCCGGGACGATGAAGCCAAGCGTTTGTGACGTGTACAGCAGCGGGAACTCGTGGCTGAGGGCGAGCATTACGGTGGTCTGCATCAGCACCGCGCACAGCACGACGGCGGCGAACAGCCGCTTGCCGTAGAGAATCACCGTGCGCTGCACCAGCTTCGTCAGGAAGTACGTTGCCGTCGCCACGGCGACCATCAGTCCGGCCATCCGCACGTCGGTGACGAGCGTGAGGGCGATCCAGCCGGGGGTGATCATCCCCCCGGGGGAGAGATTGGTGGTCAGATAGCAGACGAGCGAGAAGATCAGCCCGAGGGCGATCCCGAGCGCGGCGGTCTGTGCGTTGAGATTGGCGGGGATCACGGGTTCCTCGTGAACTGGGACGGATCGTAGGAGTGGTGCTGCTCGTCCGCGGTGCTCCGGTCGTCGGACCGGCCCTGACGGGCGGCGGCCCGGCGGGCGAGGTCGCGCTGATCCGGGATGCGGATGGCTTGCGTCGGTGAATCCAGCGGTGCCACCCAGCTGTACGGCTCCGGCTCGGGCGGCCGGGCCACCGAGACCCACGGCCGGGGTATGGCGAACTGCATGGTCTCCTGGTCCAGGCCGTCGCCGTCGGGGACGACGTCGAGCGGGTCCTCGGATTCGTCCAGCGGCAGCTCGGCCAGGCACTCCAGGAACAACTCGCCCTGGCCGTGGATGTTGCCGATCGCCACCAGCGAGGAGTCCGGGCCGAGTTCCGCGAGGATCGCCGCGGTCAGCTCCTCGGGGTCCCGGCGGTCGCCGCCGAGATCCACCACCCGCCCGGTGAAGCCGGCCGGAATCGCGTCGGCGGCGCTCTTGGTCGGGTGGCCGATCAAGAACACCGTCTCGGCGGCGAGGTCGGGAACGATCGTGCCCATCTGGCCGTTGCGCTCCACCCGGTCCGGGCGGCAGTTGATGACCACGCCGATCGGCCGTCTGATGGCCCCCAGATCCTCCAGCTGCTTGACGTTCATCAGCGTGGACTCGGGGTCGTTGGCCGCGAAGACGTTGGCGAACCGCAGTCGCTTGCCCTCGGGGGTGACATAGCGTTCCACGGACAGCACGCCCGGGTCGGGCGGCGCGTCCCACATGCCCTGCATCGCGGTCTGCCGCTCGATGCCGAGCAGTTCGGCGACGGCGAGCGCGATCGCCACGTTCTCCTTGAAGGTGAACCAGCTGAAGCCGCGCAGTTCGGCGTCGGTCACCGTCTCCGGATCGACCGCGATCAGCCGGCAGTTCCGCTTGTCGGCCTCCTCCTGGAGGATGTGCAGCCGGTCCTTCTCCGCCGTCACGCACACCCCGCCCACCGGCATCGAGCGGGAGAGCGAGCGGGCGACGTCGTCCAGCGTCGGCCCCATCTCCTCCAGATGGTCCTCGCGGACGTTGCACAGCACGCCGATCGTGGAACGGATCAGCTTCTCCTGGTTGATCTCCTGCAACGCGGGCATCACCGCCATGCACTCGATCACCAGCGCGTCCGGCCGGTAGGTCGCCGCTCGCCGCACGATGCCGATCTGCTCGACGATGTTGGAGATGTTGAACTTGCGGTAGATCGGCTCCTCGGTGGCATCCGGATGGATGAACCGGGCCGCGGTGCCGGTGGTCTTGGCCACCGTGACCAGGCCGCCGCCGCGCAGCGCGCCCGCGCACAGCCGGGTGATCGAACTCTTGCCGCGGATGCCGTTGACCAGCACCCGAATGGGTATCTGCTCCAGCGAGGCGAAGTGCCGCCGCTGCTCCAGGGCTCCGGCGATCCACAGTCCGGCGCAGCACAGCAGGACGATGACATAGAGGAAGAGCACGCCGATTCCGTCCTTCTACCGCTGGAGGGTGTTCTCACGCAGGGACCGCGGCGGCGCGGCGGCGTGGCCGGACCTGGCCGCCCGGTCCTGTTCCGCCAGGGTCTGGCGCACCAGCTCCAGGCCGCGGGTGACCGAGCCGATCTCGTCGTGGTTGACCGGGTGCAGCACGGTGCGGCGGTCCCCGCCCGCGAGCCGTTCGACGAGCACGGCGACCGCGCGCAGCGGCCGGACCACCACGACGTGCAGCCAGCCCAGGCAGGCCGCGGCCACGGCGAGGCCCAGGATGCCGGCGAGCATGGTGCGCTGCTCGGCCTGCACCGCGGGGATCTGGAGCGCCGCCGCGGGCTCCGCGGTCACCACGTGCCAGCCGAGGCGGGCCGTCGGGCCGCTCTGCGCCAGCGGTGCGGCGGCGTCGACCGACGGTCCGGAGGAGGTGCTGTGCACCGCCGAGGTGGCGGTGCCCGTGGTGCCCGGGGCGCCCTGGGTGGTGCGGACGAGCCGGGTCAGGCCGGAGTCGGGCAGCGACTGGAAGGCGCGGTAGCCCACGCTCGCCGCCAGCACCCTGTCGTGGCCGTCCGTCACCCAGACGCTGCCCAGCTTCGGCCTGGGCAGGATGGAGTTGAGCGCCTTCACGTCGATCTCGCCGAACAGCACCACCCCGGCCGCCGGGGCCTTGCCCTTGACGGCCCGGACCTGGGCGTAGGCGGCGATCGCCGGGATCCGGCCCGAGGTGTTGACCGTGGTGATCCCGCCGCCACGGGGCACGTGGACGAGGGTCCGCAGCGGTGTGCCGCCCACTCTCAGCGTGATGCCCCCCGAGCGGTCCAGGAGATACAGCGAGCGGTACTGCCTGTGGTCCGCGAGGGACTGCCGCAGGACCTCGGTCTGGGCGTCCCTGCTCCTGCCCGCCAGACTCGCGGCCGCGTCGCTCAGGTCGGTGTACGACTGATCGAGAGACTGCCGGATCCGATGCGTCGCGATCTCGGTGCGCGCCTGCTGGTCGGCGAGGACCGGAGCCGGAACCGCGGTCGCGGTGTCCGCCCGGTTCAGCAGGAAGACCATCGGAACCGACCAGCAGGCCACGACCACCAGGCAGACCACGGCCAGCGCCCGGTAGCCCGGTCCGCGCCGGGCCGGGAACTCCTGCGGGCCGCTCTCGCCGAGCAGTTGCCGACGCAGTGAGTCCAGTGCCCGCCCGATCCGGGCGAGCTCCCCGAAGCCGTGCACCGGAACCGGCCTGGACAGCTCCTCCGACGCGGCCGGCCCGTCTCCGGTCGCGCCCCGGGCCAGGCGGCCGGCGGACAGGTAGAGCCGCAGCAGTGGCTGCTGCACGGAGAAGTACAACGCCAGCCCGAGCAGCAGCGCGACCACGGCCAGCGCCCCGGCTGCCTCGAGCGCGAAACGCGAGTAGTCGGCGGCGGTGGTCGTGACGGGCACCGTGCGGGAGGTGAGCACCACCAGGCCAAGGTCGTCGGTTGTGCCCGGACCGGTCGTCGAGGCGACCTGGGCCCAGGCGGCCACGGTGCGCCGGCTGCCGGTGGCGGCGCCCAGCAGGCTTCCCGAGGCGTCGGTGTCACTCCCCGACCCGTTCGCCGCGCGGGTCGCCGCCGCGGACAGACCGCTGTGGGCAGCGGCCGGCGAGGCCTTGCCGCGGACCGCGGTGGCGAGCACTGTGCCGCTCGCGTCCAGCGCCTGTGCGGTGCGTCCGTCGCCGTACGCCGCGAGGGCGGGGAGCGCCTCGGAGACCACCAGCAGCCACTGCCGCTCCGTCCCGTTCTGCGCCTGGTACTGGTCCTGGTCGGGGTCGTCCTGCGCGGGCAGCGTGACCCTGGCGAAGTACAGCATTTCCCGCGTGCCGCCCGACGTCACCAGCCGGGGCGGGATCTCCCCGTGCCCGGACGCCGTCCTGGCGACGTCCACCCCGGCCAGTGGCACGGTCCTGCCGCCGGTCGCCAGCAGTTTGCCGGTGCGCGCGTCGAGCAGCGCACGGCCGAGGAACGCCTTCCTGCCGGAGGTCAGCGCCTTGAGCGTCGTCGTGGGGGTCGATGTGCTCGTCGCCGGGTACGCGTGGGCCTTACGTCGTACCGTGCCCGCCTCGGCTTCGATTGCGGTGCGCATCGACACCGCGGTGTCCGCGGCGATCCGCTGCTCCCCGTCCAGCACGGCCTGGGGGACGCCACCGGTGTGGATGCCCTCGAGGCCGATCACGGTCAGGGCGGCGACCACCAGCAGGAGTACGACCAGTGAGGCTATCGGCGGGCGCACCCCGCCGAGCATCGGCATATCGGCGCGGCGGCGAGTGCGGTGCCGGCGCGGGGCACGGGGTGCGGAGGACAGGGGAGCGGGTCCTTCCTCAACTGGCGCCGAGCGCCCAAATGTTCGACAAGGCGAACATTCTAGCTCGCGGTGCTCGCAACACCATCACACTTTGGCGCTGTGTGTCGTAGTAGACAGCAGGACTCCGCGCGGCGGCGGCACATGCTGGGCCCCGCACGCGCCGAAGGCCGGACCCACGAGCGGGCCCGGCCCTTCGGATGTCCGGTCAGCCGTCCCGTCACGGGACGAAGGAGATCTCCGGGTACTTGCTGGTGGGCCCGTCGAGCAGGGTGCTGTGCTTCTTGCGCAGCTCCTGGTCGAAGAACGCGGCGAGGTAGTCGCGTTGGACCTTCACCGCCCGGTTCGGGTCGATCGTGCCGTACTGCTGCTGGACCTGGGTCTGGGACATCCCGACCAGGCGCGCCCACTGCGGCACCAGGTACTCGTTGTCACTGAACGACAGGTGCGCCGCGCCCTTCAGCTTGATGTCGACCTTGTACCCCTTCAAGTGCGACCACAGCGTCCGCCACGACGAGTCGTTGTTGCGGTTGTGGGAGCCGGAGCTGAAGAGCATGAAGGGCCGGTCGAGGTCCTTGCTCGGCGCCGTCCCGAAGAACTGGCCGTCCAAATTGACACCGGCGGCGATCCGCTTGTCGAGCTGCATGGCGGTGTCGACCGCCGCGCCGCCCAGCGACCAGCCGAACATCCCGATACGGGACATGTCCACGTTCTTCGACAGCCCGGAGGGCAGCGTCGCGTGGCCGTAGTCCGGGTTGCCGCCACTGCTGATCTTGCCGAGCCCGTTGATGACGAACTTGATGTCGGCCGCGCGCACCTTGAGCGTGTCGGAGGAGTGGGCGCCCGAAGGCATCCTGTTGAGTTCGAGCCGGTTGGCGGGGAACTGCACCTCGTTGGCGTCATGGGTGTGGTCCACGATGACGACGAGGTAGCCGCGGCTGGCGAGGTCCTGGGCGAGCGCGGTGCCCATCGCGCGGTCCGAGTGCAGCCCGGTCGAGTACAGCAGGACGGGCAGCTTGCCGAGCGAGGTCTTGACCGGGGCGAGGACATGGCCCGCGGTCTTGGGCAGCGTCACCTGCTGCGGCGACAGCCCGCGTGTACCGAGGAAGTGGGCGCCGGAGACCGACGGCATCCACGGCGCCTGGTAGTGCCCGGACGTCGAGGTGGCCGGATAGAAGAGCGACACCATCAACTCGCGCTTGCCGCCCACGTACGGATCCGTACGGGACGAGTCGACGAGGTGCAGGCCGACCATGCCCACGCTGTTCGGCCCGGTCGGCGCGGGCATGGTGAGCTGGAGACCGGACCCTGCCGTGCGGGCGGACGCGAGCGCCCCGGGATGGACGGGCTTGTGGTGCAGCGGCAGCTCGTCGTTCTCAGGCGCCCAGGGTGTCTTCGGGGCGGGCGTGTCCGCCGGGGACCCGGTGGCCGAAGGCTGGTCGGGCGTCTTCCCGGCGGCCATCGCCGGCGTCGTCCCCATGGCCAGCGCGACGGCCAGCGCACCCGCCGAGCCGACCGCTCTGGCGATCACTCCACGACGGTGGCGCGGGCGGCGGTGTGTCATAAAACCCCCTAGTCGGTCAGCGATCGCAGAACGCGCGATCGACTGCCGCACACCGTACCGCCGCGGCAGCACGCGGACTCACCCACCCGGGATGCCGCCGTAGCGAATTCCAACGCCCAGGCCACTTCGTGCGGTGTGGGAGGGACGCGTGCCCGTTGACCCGCTCTGGAACAGCAGGACAGCACTGCAGTCAGCCGCGTAGCGGCGCCCCGGCGCGCTCATCCGGATCGGACGCCGGCACCGCTGCTGGACGCTGGCCGTGCTCGCAGACCGGATCGGCTGCACGCCCGCCACCGTCTCCCGGTTGGAGCGCCGCACCCAGATCGCGGACCTGGCCCTGTGCACCGTGCCGCACAAGAAGTCGGCGTGCCCCGGCACATTCTCATGGCATCCCTCGCGCCACCGCCCGCTACCGCCACGGCGGCCACTAGAGTGACGGCCAGCCAGCGTGACGCCGAGAAGGACCCCATGCGCCGCCGTACGCTGCTCGCCGCCGCGGCGGCCGCAGGCCCCGCCGCCCTGCTGGTGGGCCTGGACGATGCCCTGGCCGATACCCCCGCACGGTGCGGGGCCGCTGGAGCGCCGCCTGGTGGGCGCCCGCGCACTGTACGACCAAGGTGAGCACGCACGGCTCCTGGCCGCCATGCCCGGCCTCATCGCCGACGCGCACCACGCCGCCGGCTCCCGCCGCAGCCTCGACCAGGCCTGGCTGTCCGCCGTGTACAGCATCGCCTCCACCGTTCTCATCAAGCTCGGCTCCTACGACCGTGCCCGGCTCACCGCGGACCGCGCCCGCACCTGGGCCGAGATCTCCGGCTCCCCGCTCGCAGCCGCGGCCGCAGCACGTGAACTGGCCATCGTCCTGCGCCACCAGAGCCAGCACGGCGCTGTCCAGCGCCTGATGTCCTCGGCAACCGACGACCTCGAGGCGAGCGGGCTGCGCACCGACGCCACAACGGCCGCCTACGCGCAGATGTTGTGCACCCTGGCCTACACCGCCGCCCGGGCCGGGCAGCGCGCCGAGGCCCTGGCGATGACCAAGGAGGCCCGCCGCGCCGCCCGCCGCCTGCCCCAGTCCCTCCCCGCCGGCCGGCTGTTCACCATCAGCCCAGCCGCCGTCGGCCTATACGCGGTCGGCGTGCACTGGGCACTCGGCGACGCCGGCGCCGCACTCGACGCCGGGAAGAACCTGCGCCCTGAGCGCTTTCCCACCGGCGAACGCAGAGCCCGCCTGGGCACCGACATGGCACGCGCCTGGTGGGCCTGGCAGCGGCCTGAACAGACCACCCGCGCACTGCTGGACGCCTACCGCGCCAGCCCCGGCGAAGTCCGCGACCGACCCGCGATCCGCCACATCGTCACCGAGCTCGCCGAACGACACCCACGCACCAGCGGCGTACGCGAGCTGCACACCGCCGTAGCACAGGCCCTCTGACGCCCGTACTGCGGCACAGGCGCCAGGCGATGGTTCGGTGCGGGGACGGGCTCCGCTGGTCCGGCCCGGCATCCGACTCAATCGATCTGTGTGCACACGCTCGCCCGCAGCGCGCGCTTGATCACCCATCCCGCGCCGCTGCGAGGGTCAGTGGGGTCATGCCTGCCAAACCCGCCCCGACGCAAAGGTGTTACGGCGTGAGGCCGGAGATCACCCGCGCGAGACACGGCCCTAACCAGCCCGCGACCGGGCGGGGGAACAGGCAGACTTCTCCTCGCAGCGGGCTATCAGGACGAGCCAAGCCCCAACCTGGGCAGCGGCGCTTCGAGCACCGACCCGAGACAACCGACATCCCCCACATCCTGCTGCTCGCCATCAAGGGAGAAGCACTCGGGAATCAGGCCGAGGGCATCACCCAGCTCGACCTCGCCGCCCGGGAAGCGGAAGCGGCCGGCTACGACGACGGCGCGCTACGGGCACTCACCGCCCTCCTGCGGGCATCGGCGAACCCAGAAGTCCAGGCACGATACGACGCGGCACTCACACGACTCACCACACGCACCTGAACCCTGACGCCCCCCGCATTGGTCCGCCGCCCGGCCTCAGGGCCGCCCCACAGGTTGCGTCCCTGAGCCCCCGCACGCCGCCGCACCGTCACCCAGCGCGCCGCCTCCACCTCGTCCACCACCGCCGACGCCGCCGAGATCGGCTGACCCGCGCTCCTTCCCGAGTGGTGCCGCAGGCACCAGCCCCCTCCCCCCGGTGCATCGCCTGATGCACCGGGGGAATCACAAACGATGCCCCACCCCGGAGGACCGGGAATGGGACACCAAATATCACCCGCACTTCAATCCGGCAAGCCGAAATACCGGCGCCCGCCCTCAAGGGACTTCCGATAGACCTTCTCCCCGAAATGAACGGCCTGCGCCGGAGTTTTGTGTCGTCGTAACAGCCGGTCCGTAGCTGGAGGATGTTGACCGCGACGGCGGTGCGGCGCAGGACCGGCTTTCGGGTCCTGCGCCGCGGCTTAATCACTGCCAGATCTGCCAGTCACTACCATTGCACTTATTGGTGTAGACGGCGCCATTGGCGTCACCGTCGAGGCACAGGCCGGTCTGCCGGTTGACGATTTGCATGCCGTCGCCTGTCCAGTTCTCATACCACTGCTGGTAGTAATTCGCCGGACTGCCGCAGGGCTCGATGTAGACCTTTCCAACGCCACTCCCGTCGGCGTACCAGCTGGCCAGGCAGCGGCCATAGAAAAACGTGTTTCTGGTGGTGATCTTCCAAGCGCCGTTCGCGTTCTGGAGATTACTCTGCGAGTCGTCCCAACTGAGGCTGGGCCCCTTGGAGACGTCGACGCAATGCACCATGGCCCCGGCGCTACTGTCGACGCTGGCATCATTCCAGACTCGGAGACAACCACCTGTGTGTTTGTTACGCCATACAATATCGTCGGATGCCGATGCAGGTGTAGAGACGGCGGCCAGAATCGCCGGGACTGCGGCTAGCGCTAGGACAGCGCGCATTTTCGACGCCATAATCATGATTCTCCCCGTTCGTTCTGAATCAAAGGCGAGGGAGGGTAGAAAGAGCAAAAATCCCCCGCGCGCTTTTGATTCTAGGTGAGAGGGTTTGAGGCACACAAGGAAGTTGATCAAGACTTGAGAATAGAACATTTCACCTCTCCCCCTTGTGGGAACAGCCACCTCCACAACAGCCGACCCACCCCACACCGGTCAGAAAACAACAGCCGCTTGTCACCCCAACAGCGAACCAAGGGCCTTGCTGCGCCCTGAAGCCCACGCCGCGCCCCTCGCGGCCCCACGAGGGCGTCGAGGGGCGTCCGGGGCCCCCTCAGCGCGGCGCACAGAGCGCCTGTGATGGCGGCCTACGCCTGACCGCGGGTTCCTTCTTCGGAAGGTTCTCTGCTGGCCGGTACCCCGTGCCACCCGCTCCGGCAGACTGAGGGATGCCGGCCTCTGACACCTGTCTCGACCGGGGCCGACGTCGGCGGCTGGCCTGCCGATGGTGGGGGGGCCAAGGGGCCGACCCGGGCCGTGCACCCCTCATGACAAGGGCGCCCCACAAGCGGGTCAGATGGCGCCAAGCCGGCGTACCGGCCGGAGACGACCTCGCCGTACGCCCACCACACGTGGTCGGTCGTGATGCCCCAGCACTGGGCGCAGAAGTCGGTGTTCGTCGCCAGGACAGCCAGGGAGCGGTAACGGGTGCCCATACCCGCGCGCAGGTGCACGGGGGCGGTGGTAGGCACTGCCGCGTCGGCCCCTTGGGTGTTGCAGGCCCGGGGCTTGTGCGGTGCGACTACCGCGGGGGCCGGCGAGGCCGAGACGAGGGTGGCGAGGACGGCAGCCGTCACGGTGGCCGCGCTCATGAAGCGTCGGATCATGCCCCGCCAGCTGCCGCCCACGTCGCCGTCGTCACGGGTGGGCAGGGAGGATCACCGGGCGAGGCCTTACACGGCGCGGTCCAGGCCGTCGGAGACCAGACCCATCGGGACCCACCTTTCAAGATCGGCTGTATGGCGCCGTGAGAGCCGCTCCCCCGCCCAGCAAGCGCTGCCCGATCCTCTCCGGGACGTGCGGGGACGAGGCTTGAGCGAGGGATCGCAGCGCTCGTGGCCCTGGCCGTGGACGGCACCACCCGGCGGGGCCGCCGAGCCGCTCCGCACGGGAGGCCGGCCACCCCGGCCCGGGGACCGGACTGCCACGCGCGGACCCGAACTGACGAATCATCAGCTGTGGGAGGCGAATTCCATCGGTCGCCCTTAACAGAGTTGACACCCTCTCCAGAACCCGACCATAAACACGGAGTGGCCTCGGAACACAATCGGTCCCGAGGCCACTCCAAGAGAGTCTTTTGTAATTGATGGGTCAGGCGGCGGCTTCGAAGGACTGAGCCTTTTCCAACCTGCCTTATGGCAGTTCAATGGGACCCGTTTGCGCGCGCACTTACGGTCGATCGGCAGCCGTTGAAGGCGCCTGAGCGCAGGCCGGCAGGCCCTGCTCACCCTCGCCCACTTGCGCAATGGGTACTCCCACGGGCAATTCGCGGCCGGTTTCGGCACTCGCCCATTGCCGACCGCTACATCACCGAGGCGTCGAGCTCCTGGGCGTTTTCGCTCCCCCACACTCACCGAAGCGGCCAGGACGGCGGGGCATGCGTTCTACCGGACGGCGCTGCGCAGCCTGCGCCGGTGCGGGCACACCGCCGCAGAGTTCATGCCTTTCTGCGGGTGATCGCCTGTGTCATAGCAACTGCGGCCGCCAAGAAGCCCGCGGTGACGGCGAGCAGGGCACCCGTGGGTGCCAGGGCGTCCGCCGAGTCCGACGCGTTCTGCAGGTGGGTAAGCATGATGTTGACCGGGGAAACGCCCTTGCCCAGCAGAACGGCCAGGAGGAGCACCAGGGCGAGGACGAGCGCGTAGCCCTGCCGTCGGAATACCAGCCGCGAGCAGACCGCTCCGATGGCGATGCCGGTGAAGGCGCAGGTGAGTTGGGCCGCGGTCCCCAGCGCCAGATCCGCGAGGCCGGGTGTGTGGGTTGCGAACAGCAGTGGCAGCACCAGGCCGGCAGACGTCAGCAGCAGGCACCCTAGGGCGGCCGTCCCGACCGTCGCGAGCAGGACGCGTAGAGGGCCGCCGGCGCTGACGACGACGATCGAGCGGTGCGCCTGGTCCTCGAGACCGATCAGTGTGATGGTCAGCCAGACCGAGCACGGCAGCATGGCCCCGGCCACCGCGGCGTAGGTCGCGGTGAGCGGGCCGGTGTCACTGCTGGTCAGCACGGCCACCAGGCCGAGGAACAGCAATAGCGGCGCGAGGTAGCGCTGGGAGAGCAGCAGCACCGTGGACATATAGCGGACCAGCGCGATCACAGGGCGGTCCGCCACGCATCGGCCCGGCAACTGTGTTCGTCCGCAGCCCCGGCCAGGCCGGCCACCGACCACCGGTGCTGCAGTGCCGTCAGCAGCACGGCGTCCAAGTGCTCTCGCGCCACCCGCAGGACGACCTCCCCGCCGCGCTGGGCGGTGTCCGTCACACCCGGCAGCGCGGACCAGTTCACGTCGATCGGCATGACGCCGGTGGGCGGCACGGTCAAGACCAGCTCGACCATCGAGGTGCGGCTCCCGGCGTGCCGGCCGCAGTGCGAGGTGACCCGGCCGTCGCTGATGGTGTAGGCGCCGCGGGCGTGCGTCTGGGTGATCGCCTCGCGGTGGTCGGTGAAGACCACTGCTCCGCCCTGTGCAGCCACTTCGTCGATGAACTCGGCGAGGACACCGTGGGCCGAGGCATCCAGACCTGACCAGGGTTCGTCGAGGACCAGCAGGTCGGGCTGGACAAGGAGGGCCTGGGCGAGCGCCACCTTCTGCGCGTTGCCCTTCGACAGCGTGCGCAGCGGCGCGTTCCCCCCGCCCACCAGGGACAGCCGCTCCAGCAGTTGATGGCCTCGGGCACGGGCGGCGGAGCCTGACAGGCCACGGATACGCCCCATGTGAGTGAGATAGGAGATCGCCGAGATGCGGTCATGGCCGGTGAAGCGGTCCGGTACGTAACCGATGCGCGGTGGTCGGCCCGACACGCTCCCGGTGGTGGGTTGCGACAGTCCGACGAGGATCCTCAGCAAGGTCGACTTCCCCGAACCATTGCTGCCGACCACCGCGAGGACGTCACCGGTCGCGACTTCCATGTCCACGTCACTGAGGATCCATCGTCCTCCGCCGTACCGTTTACCGACCGCCTGACAACGTAACAACTCGACTCCTCACTGTGGCCTACACGCCTGGTCCTTCCAGCCTGGCGGACAGGCTTGGCAGTTAAGCTGACAGGCAGGTAAAGCCCCTGGTAGATGGGTTTTCGACCAAGACAACCGTCTCCACCAGAGGCTTCGCATGCTTGTCTACCCGTCCGGCGTCGACGTGTCCAGCACGGCCCTGCGCTTCCTCGCCGCCCGTCTGAAAGAACACCGCCGCGCTCTCGGAACCCGATGGCGGCGCCTGAACGCAGGCCGACAGGCCCTGCTCACCCTCGCCCACCTGCGCAACGGCCAGCCCTACGCCCAGCTCGCGGCCGGATTCGGGATCGGCACCACCACCGCCTACCGATACATCACCGAGGCCGTCAACCTCCTCGCTGCCCTCGCCCCCACCCTCGCCGAAGCCGTACGAGCGGCGTCGACGAAGGCGTACGTGATCCTTGACGGGACGCTCCTGCCCATCGACCGAGTCGCCGCCGACCGCCCGTTCTACTCGGGCGAACACAAGAAGCACGGCATGAACGTGCAGGTCATAGCCGATCCGAAGGGGCGTCTGATGTGGGCTTCACCAGCCTTGGCCGGCGCCGTCCACGACGTCCGGGCCGCGCGCGAGCACGGCATCATCGAGGCACTCGCCGAGGCCGGCATCAGCTGCTGGGCAGACAAGGGCTACCAGGGTGCAGGCGACACGGTCCGTCTCCCTTACCGCGGCCGATGGGACAGCCTCTCCACCGGCCAGCAGGCCGTCCACCGTTCCCACGCCAAGATCCGGGCCCTCGTCGAGCAGGCCATCGCCACCCTCAAGTCCTGGCGCCTCCTCCGCAGACTCCGCTGCTCGACCACCCGCATCACGAGTCTTGTTCAGGCCGTCCTCTGCCTGCATCTGGCCAGCTCAAACTGAGGGTGGAAAGAGCTCACTGCATAGGAATGGCCTGAATCGCAATCCGAGCGTGCACGTTCACCCAGTCCCAAAGGTCGTCCATGTCCTCGAAGCCGTCCACGCCTGTGGCAACGCCCTGCACCGGCTGCGGTCACGCCCGCCCCGGGGCCACGAGGGGCAGATCGTCGATGTCCAGGTCGTCGCGGACGCGGACGAAGCGAACCGGATGCCTCCAGCGGCCCTCATCGACCGCGGTATCGGCGAGGAACTCGGCGACCAGCCCCGGCTGCACGAGGGTGAAGTCGAGATCGCCGCGCCCTGAGCCGGCCGAGAAGCGGACGCCGTGCCACGGGTGATCGGCTCCCGCCAGGGTCAGCAGGGCTCCCACCGCCCGGCGTGCCGCAGCCGGCAGCGGTGCGGTCAGGACGACCAGATGGAGACGGCCCGCCGTGTCGTAGCGACCCACCAGCAGGGCGCTCGGCTCCTGAACGGTCCCCGTAACCGCGTCGATCGGTGTGAGAAGAGGATTGGCGGGCGGCGATGCTGCGTACTGGGGAAGGGGGTCATTCGGCGGTAGAACTGCCGGGGGTGACCAGGCCCGTCTCGTAGGCGAGGATGACGGCTTGGGCGCGATCGCGCAGGGCGAGCTTGGCGAAGATCCGGGCGACGTGGGTCTTCACGGTGGCCTCGCTGAGGGTGAGGGTGTCGGCGAGTTCGGTGTTCGACAGGCCCCGGCCCATGAGGACCAGCACTTCGCGTTCGCGGGGTGTTAGCGGAGCGAGGTCCCGGTGCAGCGGGGGTGTACCGTGCCCGGTTGCCGCAGTGGCGGGGCGGTGAGCCGCCTCGGCTTCGGCCTCCTGGGTGGTCGCGTAGCGTTCGACTAGGCGGCGGGTGATCGAGGGGGCGAGCAGCGCGTCGCCCGTGTTCACGAGTCGCACGGCTGCGGCGAGGTGTGCGGCGGTGACGTCCTTGAGCAGGAATCCGCTCGCCCCGGCGGCGAGCGCCGCGTAGACGTAGCGGTCGAGGTCGAACGTGGTGAGCATGAGGACCCGACAGCGAGGGAGTAGCCGCAGGACGCGCTTGGCGGCTTCCAGGCCGTCCAGTTTGGGCATGCGGATGTCCATCAGAAGAACGTCTGGGCGTAGCCGTTCGGCTTCCGAGATGGCCTGTGCGCCGTCTGCGGCCTCGCCGATGACCTCGATGCCGCGCGAGGTGAGGATGAGGCGGAAGCCGGTTCGGATGAGTTCCTCGTCGTCGGCGATGAGGACTCGGGGCGCGACGGTTTTCTTGCTCGGGTCCGGTTCCTGCTCCTGGCTGTCCGGGATCCGGTTCGGGGCATGGGGGGTGCCGCGGTCGGCGGCGGGCTGGGTCACGGGCGCTCCAGAGGGATGCGTGCGCGGACACGGTACCCGCCACCGACGCGGCGACGGGCGTCGAAGTGGCCTCCGTAGACGGCGACGCGCTCGCGCAGACCGATCAGGCCGTGTCCCGCTCCGTCGTTCCGGCGCTGGTGGCCACCGGATCGGGCTCCCGTACTCGCGGGGCCAGCGGACAGCACGCTCGGCCCGCTGTTGAGCACCTCGACCCGTAGACCGTGGTCCGCATAGCGCACCACCACGGTCGCCGTGCCGCGGTCGCCGTACTTGAGTGCGTTTGTCAGCGCCTCCTGGACGATCCGGTAGGCGGTGACGTCGATGCCGGGCGGCAATGGGCGTGGTTCCCCGGAGATGCGCACCTCGACCGGGAGGCCGGCGAAGGCGATCCGGTCGACGAGGGCGCCTAGCTGCCGCAGGCTCGGCTGAGGGGCTAGTGCGGAGGGGTCACCTTCGCCGTCGCGCTCGGTTCGGTCGTCGTCGCCGTTGGGCGACGGTGCCAATAGGCCCAGCAGGTGCCGCAGTTCGGTCATCGCGTCGCGTCCGGCACCCTCTACGGCCTGTAGCGCGGTCTCAGCCGCGTCCGGCAGGATGGCGAGCACCTCGCGGGCGGCGGTCGCCTGGACGACCATCAGGCTGACCTTATGGCTGACGATGTCGTGCAACTCCCGGGCAATGCGGGAACGTTCTGCGGCCACCGCCGTGCGGGCGGCAGCCTCCCGCTCGCGCTCCAGCAACCAGCGCCGGTCCTCCAAGACCTTGCGGTAGCGGCGGCGAGCGCGCGCCAGCAACAGGGTGGCGCCCCCGGTCACCGCCACGCTCACGGTCACCAGGGCGATGAGTAGCCAGCCCGTCTCCGATCTCCACACGTCGTCCATCGTGCCAGTCGGCCGAGGAGCGGGCGTCCCTCTCCGGGGCCACCCCGTACATCGCCAGGATGACCGTCGCCGCGGGATACCTCCGGGGGCTGATGCTTGGCGCTGCCCACGCCGCCTACCGTCCCCGTCATGACCACCGAAGACATCAGCGGCACGACTGCGGAGGCCGGTCCGGCGGCAGTGCGCGAGCAGAACGTCGTCCGGGTGAGCGACTTGCGCAAGGAGTACGGCGACACCGTCGCCCTGAACGGGGTGTCGCTGGAGATCGGCGCCGGGGAGGCAGTGGCGGTGATGGGGCCGTCCGGCTGCGGCAAGTCCACTCTGCTCAACATGATCGCCGGCCTTGACCGGCCCAGCGCCGGCCGGGTGCACGTGCACGGCGAGGACCTGGGCGCGATGAACGAGACCGGGCTGGCGCTCTTCCGGCGCCGCCGGATCGGCATGATCTTCCAGTTCTTCAACCTCATCGACGACCTGTCCACGATCGACAACGTCGCTCTGGCTGCCCAGCTCAGGGGAACGTCCGCCCGGCAGGCCCGGCGCCGGGCACTGGAACTCCTGGACGAACTCGGTATCGCGGACCGCCAGAACGTCTACCCCGCTGCTCTCAGCGGCGGCGAGCGCCAGCGCGCGGCGGTGGCCCGCGCGCTGATGAACCGCCCCGCGCTGCTGCTCGCGGACGAACCCACCGGCGCGCTGGACAGCCACGCGGGCGAGCAGGTCATGGACCTCCTCATCGACCTCAACGAACTCGGTCAGACCCTGCTGCTGGTGACGCACGACCAGACGCTGGCCACCCGCTGCGCCAGCCGCCTGGTAATGATGGCGGACGGCCGGATCACCGGCGAGCGGACCCTGGAGCAGTCGGCATGAGCGCGGTGTGGCGGGCCTCGCGCGCGGCCGTGCGTCGCCGGCGGCTCCAGACCTCCGTGATCGCGGCGGTGGTCCTCGTCTCCAGCACGGCCCTGGTGGTCGCCCTCGGCCTGCTCGACGTCGCGTCCGGTCCCTTCGACCGGCTCTTCGGCCAGGCGCACGGCGCGCACGTCGTCGCCACGTTCGACGCGGCGAAGGTCTCCGGCGCGGAACTGGAGCGGTCTGCGGAGCGTCCGGGCGTACGGGCCTCGGCCGGGCCGTTTGCGCAAGCCGTGATCGACATGCCGGAAAGCGCGGCGTCCCAGATGCCCGGGATGGCGCCCGGCCCCCTGACACTCGTCGGACGGGCGGACCCCGGTGGCGACGTCGACCGACTGGACCTGTTCGCCGGGCACTGGGCCGCCGGCCCGGGCCAGATCGTGCTGGCGTTGCCGGACGCGCCCGGGATGGGCAATGGGCCGCACTCGCCGCTCGGCAAGCGGATCCAACTGCCCGGGCAGCGGCCCCTGACCGTGGTGGGCCTCGCCTCCAGCGTGAGCGGCACCGCGCAGGCATGGGTCTCCCCGCAGCAGATCACGGCACTGCATCCCACGACGTACCAGATGCTCTACCGGTTCGACCGGGCCGCGACAGCCCGCGAGATCAGTGAGAACCTCTCTGCGGTGAGCGCCGGCCTGCCCACCGGATCGCTGGTCGCCCACCAGACGTACCTGACCTTGAAGGCGCAGTTCGCGGCCAATCCCAACGCGTACGTGCCGTTCCTCGTGGCCTTCGGGATCCTCGGCCTGCTGGTGGCCTTCCTGATCGTGGGCAACGTAGTCAGCGGCGCCGTCGTCTCCGGCTTCCGGCACATCGGTGTCCTCAAGTCACTGGGCTTCACGCCCAATCAGGTCGTCGCGGTCTACCTGGTGATGGTCTGCGTCCCTGCCACTGCGGGCGCGCTGGTCGGCACGGCCCTGGGCGGGGTGGTCGCGCCGTCGCTGCTGCACCAGGTCTTCCAGGGCGCAAAGCTCGGCACTGCGACCGTGAAGCCGACGATTGGCTCCTGGTCGTACGCGACCACCGCACTCGGCATGCCCCTGACGGTACTGCTGGCCGCGCTGATCCCGGCCCTGCGCGCACACCGGCTCCCGGCGGCACGCGCCATCAGCGCGGGCAGCGCACCGCACGGTGGACGGCGACCGGCCGTACAGCGGTGGCTGAGCGGCGTCCGGCTGCCGCGCTCGGTGACCCTCGGCCTGGGCCTGCCCTTCGCCCGGCCCGGACGGGCGCTGCTCACCGTCGCCTCGGTCCTGCTCGGCGTGGCCACGGTGACCTTCGCAACCGGCCTGTCGGCCACCATGGTCTCCTACGGCCGCGCGGCACAGGACTACGGCAAGGCACAGTCGACCGTCTGGCGAGGCCAGACCAGGTTCGGTCAGACCGCCCCGCATCACAACGACGCCGCGGCACAGAAACTCCTGCGCGGTCTGCCGCATGTCGCAGACGTGGCCGCAGTGGGCTTCATCAACGTACGGATCCTCGGCCGACGTGAAGGAGTGGCGATCGAGGGCGTGCGCGGGGGACCGTCTACTCTCCCGGACAGCCTGGCGAGGGGCCGCTGGATGAGCAGACCCGACGAAGTGGTGGCCTCCGGCAGATTCCTCGCCAAGCAGGGACTACGGCTCGGCGACTCCTTCACCCTGACCACGGCGGACAGCCGCCAGGAGCGCGTGACCCTGGTCGGGGAGATCCTGGCAGGCCCGGAGGACTGGATGCGCGCGGACTGGTCGACGCTGACCGCTTTGGCACCGCACGCGCAGGCCAACCAGTACTGGGTGCGCCTCACCCGCGGCGCCGACTTCAACGCCTACAAGAAGGTCGTACAAGCCGCCGACCCGGGGCTCTACCCGACAAAAAACACCATGCTGAACGCGGACGCCGTGACCGTCATCAGCTCCGCGTCCGTACTGACCCTGATGCTGACGCTGGTCGCAGCGATGGGCGTGTTCAACACCGTCGTACTCAACGCACGGGAGCGTCGGCGCGACCTCGGGATGCTCAAGTCGATCGGCATGACGCCACGCCAGGTCACGGGGATGATGGTGGTGTCCATGGCCGGACTCGGGCTGGTCGGCGGGATCGTGGGACTGCCGCTCGGAGTCGCGGCGTACCACGTGGTGATCCCGATCACCGAGCACGCGGCCCAACTCACCTTCCCAGACCGGATGCTGGATGTATGGCACCCAGGAGTGATGACCTTGCTGGTGCTGTCCGGGGTGGCGATCGCCGCACTGGGTGCGGTGCTGCCGGCACGTGCGGCGGCCCGGCAGACCATCGCCCGCGTCCTGCACACCGAGTGACGGCCAGCGGTCGTCCCTGGTGCGGCGTCGACGCGTCAGACGAGACCTCCTTCGGCCCCAGCCTCACGGAGGCCAGGAGCGCGTCGGCGTGCGTCTGCCAGAACTAAACGCGTGCATGGGACCGGGTCCCTCATGTTGGGGGATCCGACCCAGTTTTCATTGCGGACAACGGACAATCTCAAACCCTGTCCCTAACTTCTGCTCCATCACCAGCCCGCCCGCAAGTGCCCGCTCCGGCGGCAGCGCAGGGCAGGCCTCGGCGAGCATCGGCTCGATCGGCGGTAGCAGGACCACAGCCCACATGTACGCGCTACCCGACGACCACGCACACGCACAGACCCCCCGCGCACCCGAGCGGATCCGAACGAGGCGGCTCACGCGCTGCATGGCCGGCTGCTCCATCACGGTCGCCCTCTTCGGCCGCAGCAGCTCCTGCACCCTTTCGCTCGGCGTGCCTCCTGGGTGCGCGAGGCCTTCGCCTTCTGCACCGACTCGTGCAGCGCAGGCCGAAGAACCCGGGCCGGCTGCCCGGGCTCGGGCACGTGCACAAGCGGACTCCAGAGCGTCAGGCGTTCGTGAGGATGCTAGCCGCGCACCGCGGCCGGGCCCTGGTCGTACAGGTCAAGAATGTCGCTCTGCCCGTTACTTTCGATCCACGTCGCAGTGGCGGCATCGAAGCATGCGAACGCTGTCGCCACGATGGCGCGGGCTTGCCCTTTGTCGGTCCCCGAGGGGGCCAGTCTGGCTTCGAGCAGTGGCAGAAGTTCCTCCTGACAGCGCACGCGCTTCCCGAGATAGGCGGCGCGCAGCGAGTCGGTGCGGTGCACCAAGCGGAAGCGCTCCAGTGCCTGCTCGGGGGTTGCATGGAGGGAGAGCGCAGCCTTGAAGGCCGCGCGCAACGCCTCCCAGACGCCGGCATCGGCGGGCTGCTCGCGGACGGTTTCCGTCAGGAGGGTCACGAACCGCTCCTGGCTGCCGGCGACGAGGTCTTCTTTGGTGCCGAAGTAACGGAAGAGGGTGCGCTGGGAGACGCCGGCCTCGCGGGCGATCTGCGCGATGGTCGTCTCGTCGTACCCCTGCTGCGTGAACAGGCGCAACGCGGTCTGGAGGATCTCCTGGGCAGCCAGTTGCCGCGTGCGATCCCAGAGCGGGCCGGCGACGCTATGGGGCACAGATGGGGCCGCGGCCGGACTCACGGGGGCCCGCGGCGGGACTACCCCGGGGGGCGGCCGCGGCAGAACCCGGGAGTATCGGCTTCCGGGCCTCGGAAAGTACTGGTCTGGGGCAATGCACCGCCGGGCTGCGCCACCCCACCACCTCAGGCAGACCTCACCCGGAAGTGAGTAACAGCCCTGCCCAGACAGCTCGGAGGCGGCAGCGGCCCGCCGACCGTTAACGCCGTTGCCACTCCCGACGCTGAACAGGGGCCCTGGTGCACAGCCCGCCTGACAGCACGCTGGGACTACTGGGACAGGGGTGGCCTGAGGAGGCCGGCGGCGGGACGGCCAGCCTCCTGGGCCCGGTCGGTGTCGTCGGTGCGCAGGGCCCTCGCTGTCCGCTCACAGGCGCTGGCGACTGCCTGCTCGGTTCCCCGTCCGCCGCCGGGGAGGGGTGGGACGACTACGTCTCCGTGGAGCAGCTGGTGCACCGCGGCGCGGTCCGCGCCTCCTGCGCGACTGGCAAACTGCCGCTCGCCGAACCGTTCCGGGAGACGGGGTTCTTCATCCCATCGACCCTGGCCCCCGACTTGCTGGACCAGGTCGTGCAGCTCGCCACGGACGCCGTACGCGCCCTCGGTATCCGGGACGCGGTGGCCCATACGGAGGTCAAACTCACCCCGAGCGGCCCCAGGATCATCGAGGTAAACGGCCGCGTGGGCGGACACGTGGTGGACATCGTGCCCCGCGCCTGCCGGGGCAGCCTGAGCACCGCCGCCCTGGAGCTGGCCCTCGGACGGCTCCCCGATACCGAGGCGTTCCGCTTCACCGGCGTCACGTTCGAGTGGGTGCTGCTTCCTCCGGTCGACGCCCGCGAGCTGATCTCGCTGTACGGTGCCGACGATGCGCGGGCCCTCGAAGGAGTCACGGCGGTCGATGTGCACGCCCGCCCCGGCGAACCCATCGACTGGCGGCTGGGCAACCAGTCGCTGGGCCTCGTGCACGGGCAGGTCGCCGACCACGCGGCACTGCGCCGGCTCGTCGAGCGGCTGGAGCGGACGGTGGGTGGCACGTACGAGCGCATGGGCTGACGCCCGCCGGCGGGCCGCCGCCGGCAGACACCCCGCACGCATCGCTCGGGGTCGGCCGGACAGCCGGCCCCGTACCTCGACGGCACGTCCCCATGGTGTGCCGTGTTCAGGAAGGGCACGTCATGTTGGACCAACTGCGCCAGCCGCTGCGCTCCAGGCCGTTCCGGTGGGTGTGGGCGGGCGAGAGCGTTTCCATACTCGGCGACCTCGGCTTCGAAGTCGCCTTCATCTGGCTAGTGCTCCAGGAGACCGGTTCCCCCACGGCACTGGCCGGCGTGGTGCTCGCGCAGGCGGTGCCGCGCGGCCTGCTGATGCTGCTCGGCGGCGCGCTCACCGACCGGCTGTCGCCACGGGCCGTGATGCTCGCCTCGCACCTCGCGCGCGGTGTCGCGGTACTCGTTCTCGGCGTGGTGAGCGCGTTCGGCGGGGTGCAGGTGTGGCAGCTGTACGTCATTGCGGTCGTGATGGGCGTCGCCGAGGCGTTCTTCTGGCCCGCGAGCGGGAGCATCCTGCCGTCCCTCGTCGAGGAGGAGGCGCTGCCCCGGGCCAACGCCCTGACCGGCTTCAGCGAACAGGGCGCAAGGCTGCTCGGCCCGGTCCTGGGTGGCGCGGCGGTCGCCGCGACCGGTCCGACCGGCGCGATCTTGTTCAACGCCGCGACCTTTTTTCTCGCCGCGCTCACCCTGCGCGCGGCCCCCGCGGCCGTCCCGGCCGAGGACGCCAATTCGCCCTCGCTCGCGGCGATCCGCGAGGAGATCGTGTCCGGGCTGCGCTACGCCCGGCGCAGCCAGGAGGTCCAGACGGTCCTCCTGCTGATCTCCGCCGCCGCGTTGAGTTACAGCGGCCTCTTCTCGGTCGGCCTCCCGACGTTGGCCCGCACGTTCCCCGACGGCGCGCTCGCTCTCGGCGTGCTCGTCTCCGCCTGGGGGCTCGGCCAGCTCCTTGGAACCGTAGCCGCGGCGATCACCGGTCTGCCCCGCCGCTGGGGCCTGCTGATCGTCGGCATGACCCTGTGCGAGGGAACGTCGTTCGCCGTCCTCGGGTGCCTTCCCCACGCCTGGGCCGTGGCCGTGCTCCTGGCGCTCCTCGGCATCGGCGTCGCCTACTCCAGCGACGTCGCGCTGCCCACCTTCATCCAGACCCGGACCCCTGCGGACTTCCTGGGGCGTGTCAACAGCATCATGAACCTCCCCCGCGTCGTCTTCGAACCGGTGTCGTTCCTGGTCATGGGCCTCCTGGTCTCGGGCGGCGTCAAATGGGGCTTCCTGATGGCCGCCCTCCCCATGCTCACCGTCGGCATCCTCCTGGCCTGCAGAAGCTCGACTCGAGACCTCACCACCCACCGCACCTCTACCCCGACCGGCATCAAGCCTCCGGTCCACACGCTCGACACCTGATCCCCCGCACACCAAAAGGCCCAGGTTTCGGCCCTGGGCCTTCCCCATGAAGCGGGTGACGAAAAGCGACCTCGCCCACCCGCCCACCACAGGAGCTCGCAGAGCGCCAGGGCCAGCAGTCCGGCGGCTTCCAGGCGGTCGGGAGTGTCAGTGGCCGGACGGCGAGGGGGCGGTGGTGGTCATGGTCGATGAGCCTTCCGTGTGGGATTGCGCAGATTGGCGTCGCAGCGGGACGCACGGAGGCACGTGAGGCGGGCGGGCAGCACCGGGGGAGGCACATGGGCGTGAGGCCGCGCGCCTCCCATCCGGCCGGGTCGTGCCGCGGTTCAGGTCCGGTTCTCCGCGGTCACCTTCAGGACGTCCAGCCATGCCAGGAGTGATTCCTCAAGAGCCTGGTGCAGGGCGTGCGGGGACGCCTCGACGGGGCCACCCGCCCAGGACTCACGGGTGCTCACCTGTACGCCCTCGCCGGTCTCCTCGAACTCCCAGACGTGGATGCCGGTGATGCCGTGGGCGGGGCCGCCCCAGACGATGCGGCGCATCGGCATCAGCTCGGCGACGGTGGAGCGGATGTCAAGGCCCGCTGTGGTCCAGTCGAAGGAGACGCCAGGGGCGAGGGGCCCGTGCAGGACTGCGGTGTCGATGTCCTCGTTCCATGCCGGCCAGGAGCCGATCTCGGTGTGCAGGCGCCAGATCGTCTCCAGCGGGGCATGCACGGTCTGACGCAGTTCGACGACGACGGGCGCGGTGCGGTCGATGTCCATCATGTTCGTTCTCCAGAAAAAAATGGTGACCGGTTGGGGCGGGGTGAGTGGTGCAGGAAGTGCGGTTGCGGCTTTGGCCGGCGATTCAGGAACTGCCGGGCAGGGCCGGCTCTGCCGTGGCCGCACGGTTGCGGCCATGTAGCAGGTGGGCGCCGGCCCCGGCGGCGGCGAGCAGCGCGATGAGGGCAGCTGCGACCAGGGCGCGGCGGTAGCCGTACGCCAGGGTGGCGAGTGCAGGGGCTGCCCGCCCTGCAGCCGGAGCTGCGAGGGTGGTAAGGACCGCAAGGCCGAGGGCGCCGCCTACCTGCCGGGAGGTGTTGATCAGTCCGCCGGCGATGCCGGCGTGCCGGGGTTCGGTCTCGGCGATGCCCAGGGCGGTCAGGGGGACGAAGGCCAGGCCGAGTCCGGCGCCGATCAGTACGGACGGGCCGAGGAGGTCGGGCAGGAAAGCGCCGTCGATGGGGAGCCGGGCCAGCCAGAACAGGCCGGCGGCGAGCACGATCAGGCCGGGCAGGAGAGTGCCGCGCAGGCGTCCCGCGGCCCAGGAAGCGACCATAAGGGCCGCGGCCAGAGGTAGTTGGGTGAGGCCCGCTTCCAGGGGCGAGTACCCCAGGATCTTCTGCTGGTAAAGCGGGAGGAAAAAGAATGTGGCAACCCATATCGCTCCGAGCAGCAGCATCAGGAGGTTGCCGGTGACCAGGGACCGGTTGCGCAGCAATGCGGGCGGCAGCAGGGGGTCTTTCGCCCGTCGCTCGATCAGCATCAGTGCCGAGAGCAGCAGCATTCCGGCTGCCGGGAGGACGAAGTCGGGCAGGGGGGTGGCGTTCTTGGCGCCGAGTCCGTAGACGAGGAGGGTGAGGCCGGCGGTGACGGTGAGCGCGCCGGGCACGTCGAGGCGGGCGGTGCGCTTGCGCTCGCTCCGAGCCAGGAGGAGAGGGGTTGCTACTAGCGCGGGGAGGGCGAGCAGGGCGCTGATGGCGAAGACGGCCCACCAGCCCAGGGTGCTGGTGAGGACTCCGCTGAGCAGTACCCCTGCGGCTCCACCGGCTGCTGAGGCCGCTCCCCAGATGCCCAGAGCTTTGCCGCGGCCGGGGCCTGGGGCCCAGTGAGCCAGGAGGATGGCGAGGCTGGCCGGTGACAGCAGAGCCGCGCCGGTGCCCTGGACGGCTCGGGCCGCGACGAGTATCCCGGCATCTGAAGAGATGCCCGCGGCCAGGGAGCCGACGGCGAAGACGAGGAGTCCTGCCAGAAATGCGGTGCGGTGGCCGAGGAGGTCGGTGAGGCGGCCGCCGAGGGGCAGCAGGGCTCCGAAGGCGATGAGGTAGGCGTTGACGATCCAGGCCAGGCCGGTCGGGGTGAGCTTGAGGTCTTGGCCGATGGCGGGCAGGGCGACGTTCACGATGGAGGTGTTGAGCACGACGAGGAACTGCGCACCCGCCAGGAGGACGAGGAGGAGGCCCGGGCGGAAGGAGCGTGGTGGGGAGGAGGCGGGGATGGACATGATGCCTTTCGGGAACTTGTCCGGGACGGGGCAGCGTGGCGGCGGAGCGGGCCCCGGAATGCCGGCGGGGCTGTTGCTGCAGCACGCGCACCGAGGACGGCGGATTGCTTGAGGTCGGTCCGGGTCCGGTAGGTGCGCGAGCGGCCGCCCGTCAGAGGCGTGGGGTGTGCGGCCACTGTCGAGCGGCTTCGCCACCGGAAGGGGCCCGCACCGGGGATCACGGCCGTGGCCGGGCCTGCCGTGTTTAGGGGCGCTGGTCGCTGTCGGGCTCGGAGTGGCGCTTCTCGGCCTGCCGCTTGAGGTTGTTCAGCCAGTTCTCCAGGGAGGCGTCCAGGGCTCCCTGGAGATAGACGGTGTTCGCCGTGACGGGGTCACCGGTCCACGATTCCTCGGTGCGGACGTGGATGCCGTCCCGGGCCTGGGTGAAGGTCCACACGTGAACCGCCGTGATGCCCTGGGCCGGCCCGCCCCAGACGATGCGGCGCTTGGGCAGTACCTGCTTCACCGTCGAGGTGATGTTCTCCAGACCTTCGGTGGACCAGACCCACGTGGAGCCCGGACGTAGCCGGCCCGGGGTCTGCTTGACGGAGGAGCTGATGCCCGGCTGCCAGGTCGGCCAGTTCTCGACGTCGGTCTGGACGCGCCACACCCGGTCCAAGGAGGCGTGGATGACGATGTCGTCCCGAGTGATGACCGGGGCCTTCTCGTCGATCCCTACCGGTGCGGGCCCTCCGCTCCCGAAGGCCAGGGGCAGTGCGGCGAGGAGTGCGGTGACGCTGGTGAACATGAGGGTTCCTCCAGGGGAATCGAGAGATGACACCAATACGAACAGGAGAGTGTGGTTGTTCACTCAGTTCCGGATCGGCCTGAACTTTGCGAAATGGTGTGCGGATAGCCTGCAGGAAGGACCGTATCGAGTAGCCGAGGCGATCCACCTTCCGGCATGTGAGTAGTCAACCACTCTCTTTCGTTCGCCGCAACTGCCTCTTCGCCGATCCAGGTGCGGCCAGGTCTGGAGGCGCTCCCGTCGCAGCTCTCGGACGAAGGACCGCGAGACGCGCCCGTGGACCGAGCGGGCAATGAAGCTGCCACAACCGCGCCCTGGACGGCGCGCCCGATCCTCCCTTCCACACGAAGGGACGGCGACGCCGCGGTGGAGCCGGACCCGGAACTGCGCCAGTGCCCCCCCCGGCGGAGCCGCGGCGACCGGAGGACCCCCATGACGCCGCCGATCAGCGCACGGGTTTGAGACGGATCCGCCGACATGCGTCGATCGGAGCCGGCCATTATGGAGGCCTCTGAACGGGCGCCCCGCCATCGACAGGCCTGCGAGACATGCGGTCTTCTCCTTTCGATGACACCCTGGCCGGGGCGGCCGCCGACCGGCCCGCACCTGCCACCGGCGGTCCGGCCGAGCGCGCCTCAGGACGCGGCGTCCGAGCACCGCTGTCGCGGTTCCGGAAGGACGCGCCCCCTGTACGGATGCCGACTTCTCCCCCTTCAGCCGCCGGGAGAAGACCGTTCCCCACCCGGCCCGGGGCGCGCCCGCTCTCCACCGCATGGCCATGAGGCGCGCCGGAGGAGCGGGGTACCTCAAATGCGCGGAGCACTACCGCCGGCCCGGGGACAGCACAGGACGCCTACGCGATCGCGCGGTCCGCGCCGGCTGCTCGACTCCAGCACCCCATGCCCGGCGGCCAGAGGGCCATGCTTGACACACTTTTGTGTGAGTGGTTGAGTACTCACATGAAGACGGAGCGACGCCAACTGTCCACAGCCGACGAACGCCGGGAGACGGTCCTGCGGACCGCCATCGGGGCCTTCGCGGCCCGGGGGTACTTCGGGACCACCACCACGGAGGTCGCCAAGGCGGCGGGCATCTCGCAGGCGTACGTCTACCGCCTCTTCCCGAACAAGGAGGCCTTGTTCACCGCAGTCGTCGAGCACTGCTTCGTGAGGGTGCGCGCCGCCCTGGAAAGCGGTGCGGCAAAAGCCGAGAGCAGTTCCCCCGAGGCCGTGCTCGCTTCCATGGGTGACGCCTACGCCCGCCTGATCAAAGACAACGACCTGATGCTGGTACAGCTGCACGCCCAGGCGGCGGCGGTGTCCGAGCCGGCCGTCCGGGAAGCGGTGCGGGCAGGGTACGCCCGCACCGTCGAGTACGTGCGCAGCGCCTCGGGCGGCAGCGAGGAGCAGGTGCAGGAGTTCTTCGCCGTCGGCATGCTCTGCCACCTGCTGGTGTCCATCGACGCCGAGGCGATCTCCGCCCCCTGGACCCGTACCCTGACGGCGGGGATCACGCACTACTGACATCGCCTCCTCGAGGGCGGCCGCATGTCCGCGGGTCCTGCGGGCGCCCTTTTTTCGTCCCAATAGTGAGTGTCTGACCACACACACTTCCTACTGAGATTGAGGTCCGTCATGACCAGCAAGCCCTACCTGACCGGTCACTACTCCCCCGTCGCCGACGAGATCACCGCGACCGAACTGCCCGTGGAGGGAACCCTGCCGCCGGAGCTGACCGGCCGCCTGATCCGCAACAGCCACAATCCCAAGCCCGGCATCACCCCGTCCCACTGGTTCAAGGGCAGCGGCATGGTGCACGGCATCCGGCTGAACCAGGGCCGCGCCGAGTGGTACCGCAACCGGTGGGTCCACACCCCCGCCCTGGAGGGCGCCCCGTACATGACCGACCGGGGACCGGACCTGAGGGTCAGCACGGCCGGCACGCACGTGATCGAGCACGGCGGACGACTGCTGGCCCTCTCGGAGGCGGCCCTGCCCTTCGAGCTGACGGCCGATCTGGAGACGGTGGGTGCCTACGACTTCGGCGGCAAGCTCACCTCCGCCATGACCGCCCACCCCAAGGAGGACCCGGCCACCGGCGAACTGCATTTCTTCGCCTCGTCCCCCTTCCCGCCGTACCTGATTCACCACGTCGCCTCCCGCGACGGCCAGGTGCTGGACAGCCAGGAGGTGCCCGGTGCGAGCGCCGCGCTGAAGCACGACTTCGCCATCACTGAGCACCACGTGGTCTTCCTGGAGGGCTCGGTCACCTTCAACCCCGCCGAGCACTCCGGAATCCCCTACGGCTGGAGCGACGCACAGGTCCCACGGATCGGCGTCATGCCGCGCGGGGCGGGTGGCGCGGCGAAGATCCGCTGGTTCGAGATCGGCCAGGGGTACGGCATGCACTTCGCCAACGCCTACGAGGACGCCACCGGGCGCATCGTCGTCGAAGGCCCCACGGTGGGACGCGAAGGCTGGCAGCGCTCCTGGAACTGGTGGGTCGGGGCCCCCGACCGCGGCGCCGAGCCGAACTCCGGCTCCCGCAACCGCCGCTGGACCATCGACCTGGCCGCGGGAACCGTCAGGGAGCAGGAGACCGACGACCTGACGGTGGAGTTCCCGACGATCAACGACAACTTCACCGGCAGCGAGCACCGCTACCAGTACGCCCTGTCCTTCCCCAACGACCTCGGCATCGGCAACCACACCCTGGTCAAGTACGACCGCGCTTCCGGCACCCGGCAGCTGCGGCCCTTCGGCACCGGGCAGCTGCCCAGCGAGGCGGTGTTCGTCCAGGCCGAGGGCGCCACCGGCGAGGACGAGGGATACCTCCTCACCATCGTGAGCGACCTGAACGCCGACGCCTCCAAAATGCTCGTCCTCGACGCCTCCGACCTCACCGTGCCTCCGGTCGCCACCATCCACCTCCCCCGCCGGGTGCCCGCGATGATCCACGGCTCCTGGATCCCCGACTCCGCCCTCTGAGAAGACGTCCGCCCCTCGCCCCGGCAGTGTTGTACTTGCCGACCAGCGGCTCCAGCAGCGGGCGTACACCGGCGCAGAGTCGTGACGTGATCTGTCCGTCGGGTTGGGCGGCAAAGTCAGGCAACCCTGACACGACCGCGCTGCCGGGCAACGTGCCCAGCGGGAACGATCCGTTGTCGTGCGATGAGTTCGCCTATGCCTCCACCTGCAACAGCGGCGGCATGCCGGCCCCCGACGGACTCAACCCAGTCTCTTCGGGTAACCAGTGAGCCTCTTCCAACCTGTTCGCCGCGAGCGTGGTGCTCGGCTGGTCATGCACCTTCGGTGTCAAGTCGCTCCGCGGACTGGAGCAGGTACTCGGGCAGTTTCGAACTGGCCGCCAATACCTCGACGCCGATGAGGCGGCCCTGCTCGTCGAAGTCGAGGTTGATCATGCCGTCGACGTCCACTGGATCGCAGGGATACATGCGCGCGGACTTCACGCGGGCCTGCGGTTCGGTGAGGTATACGTACGCTGCGTTGACGGTCTTGTCGTAGGTGATTCTGACGTCTGTCACGGTGAGCGGTCTCCCTTGCTGTCGTTGATGGTGGCGCTGTCCTTGTCCATGCCTCCGGCCACAGCGATCTCAGGCTGCCGTGGCGAGGTGCAAGGCCAGGACGGCCTTGACGATGTCGGTGATGCGGGTGGTGCTGCAACGGAGTTTGCGCAGGAGCCGCCAACTCTTCAGGGTGGCGCTGGCCTGCTCTCCGACGGCTCGGATCCTGGCGTGGGAGGAGTTCACCGCCCGCTTCCCGGCTGGGAGCGTGCTCCAGCGGCCCCGGTAAGGCACCCGGATCGTCCCCCGGGGCTCCCTGATATCCCTTGTCGGCCCACGTCCGGATGCCGGCTTGGGTGAGCGCTTCGATGATGCCGTGGGTGCGTGCGGCCTTGATGTCGTGGACGGCACCTGGCAGGGCAGGTGAAGCCCGGAGCAGGCGTCCGAACGCGTCGGCGATGACCTGGACGTTCATACCGTGGCGCTTGTGCTTGCCGGAGTAGTAGGCGCGGTCGGCGGCAATGCGATCGATGTGCAGCAGGGTGCCGTCCAGGATCACGAATGCCTTGTTGGCGGCGACGGTCATGGCCTGCTGGAGGGCGGGGGCAAGGGCGGCCAGGACCTCAACCGCCACGACGATGTACCGGTAGACGCTGGCCAGCCCGATCCCGAAGCCGGCCGCGAGCTGGGCGTACGTGTGCCCGCAGCGCAGATGGGCCAGCGCGAGCAGAGCCTGTCGGTCCGCGGTCAGGCGGCGCCAGCGCGTGCCGCGCTCACGACGCCAGGGCTCTCAGCAGGTCGGACAGGTGGCGCAGGGTCGGGTTGGACAGATCGATCCCCGCTGGGCAGACAAGCACGTGAAGCTCCGGGCGGACAGGTTGATCTTGGTCGACAACCCATCCACCGGCGTCGCGAGCGGGACGCCGCGACCCGGCGCGTCGCGCAGCCTTCCCTCATCGACCAGCCATGGAGGACCCGGTGGCGACCTCGAACACAACCAATGCAGGACCGCAGCGGGGCAGGCGCACCAACCAGCCGTCCACCTTTTTCCGATGAAGGCCGCAGCCGCACCGGCCGTGGCAACGCTGGTGGGCTCGCGAGGAGATCGCGCGGGACAAGTTCCGGCGCTCGGCCGCCAAGCCCTCCTTGACGTGCTTGCGCAGGTCCGGGCAGGAGGAGAAACCCTTGGGCGGGCGGGCAAGCGACCACGAGCGCAGAGCGTTGGCCAGGTCCTCGGGCAGGTCCAGCCGAAAGTCGTCCATCTGGACGTTGCGGGTGAACGCATCGGCCTCGTCCCAGGCCCCGGCATGCTCCCGTTCGTACAGCGGAGACGGTTCGCCCTGGGCGCGTACGAGCAAGCGCCGCGGTTCTTCGAAGGTCATACGGGGTTTGCTCAGATCACGTATCCCTTGTCACCCACACTGACGGCCAGGCGCTGGGTCTTGCCGTTGAAGACGACCCCGTAGATCGGCCTTCCGGTTCCCTGGGTGCCGACCCTTGCGCCCTCGGTCAGGGCCTTCTTCACCAGAGCCGGGATGTCCTCCACTCTGACGCCCGCGGTGGCGAATTCTCCGGCGTGCCCGAAGACGACATGGACCAGGCCCGCGTTGACGTTTCAGCTGCGGGGCTGCGCCTTCCGCGCTCGGGCCGACCCGGCCCGGCACCCGCACGGGCACGGCCGCATGGGGATCTACCGGCCCCACCACCGCGAAGACCACGGGCCGGCATACGGTGTGTCCTCAGCGGTTGGTCATGGCTCGCCAACAGCCGGGCGCGACGCTGCGCTCCCCCGGAGCGCGGCAGGTCGGCTCCGACGGGGCCCGCCACGCCCCGCAGGTCCAGCGGGCCGGGGTGACGGGAGCGTCCGGGCAGCGGCCAAACTCATCGCTCAACGCGGCCTGTTCATCAGTGTCGATGCTCAGGCGCCAGCCCAGTTTGTCGGCGACCCAGTCGGTGACGTTCTGGCAGCGGTACCCGGCGGCCAGCGGCAGCCAGGTGCTGGGGTCCTGGTCGGCCCTGGACCGGTTCGACGTCGCGGACACCGCGATCAGCGCGCGGTCGTCGCCGAGGTCGTTGACGTACGCCTCGCGCTCGGTCGCCGACCAGTGGAGGCGCCGGAGTCCCAGGGTTCGGCGAGCGGGACCAGGTGGTCGATGTCCAGGCCGCTGGGCCCGTTGATGTAGCGGTCGTCGTAGGGCGAGTGCCACTGGCCTCCGCTCAGCTTGCAGCGCGGGCCCTGCTCGGGCGCGACGATGGCTTCGGCCTTGAGGACCTCGGTGCGGGTGTTGCAGCCGTCCCGGTCGGCGTCCACCCAGCGTGGATGAGCACGGCTTCCAGCGCGGCCGCGAGGTGGGCACGGGCGTACTCCATCGTCGGCTCGTCGCTCCTCGTGATCGACTCACCACGCAAGGCCTTCGGCAACAACGACTCCGACCGGCAACGCGCGGCCGAGATCTACAGCCGCTTCAGGACTATGGCCGACGCGTACGGCGAACGCCGGCAGCTGATCATCGCCGACAACAACCCCCCACCCATCACCAGCGAATTCTTCGGCAAGGTGAAGTTCGTCTACGACAACGCCAAGGTGCCCGGCGTCGACCACCCTGGGGCCCCGACGACGCCGGCCGCCTCGAAAACGAAGCGGACGGCTGACCCCATCGTCAACTCCACTACCTGTCCGACCTGGCAGCGCAGTGCGTGGCGGCTACGAACTCGCAGGCCGTCTTGCAGACAGTTGGTCAGGCCTGATCCGCTGCCTGGGCAGAGTCTCCTTGTGTCCCTTGGGTGGGGGCGCAGTGCCTCGTGCACGGAAGGGGCCACTGATAGGACCGCGATGGCCTGGGTGATGTTCGGCATGCGGCTGATGAGAGGGGTGGGTGCGGCCAGGGTGAGCGCGGTGCCAGTGGCCTGACCTCGCTGCCGCGCTCCCAGCAGCATGGCCAGCACCGAGGAGTCGAAGCAGTCGATGTGAGATAGGTCCAGCACAAGGTAGCGGCAGTCACCCTCCTCCAGCAGCGCCAGTATGCGAGGGCGCAGCTCAGTGACCGTTTCGAAGGCCACGACGTCCGGCAGCCGAGCCACGGCCACGCCGCTGTGGCCTGAACCGTCACCACGATGAGCCGGGGGTAGTCGGGGGCTGGGGGCGTTGATCTTGACGCGGCGCTTCCGCCTTCGTCGAGTGCATGAGGTGCTTCGCACGTACTGCATGGATGCATCGCCATGAACATCGGAACCCCGGCCGGCAACCCGAACGATCCTGCTGGCACCGGCCCTGTCGCGCACCGTCCCCGTCGCCTGTCGACCGAGACGAAGTCGGCTCTGAAGGCGACCGCTTTCTTCATCTACCTCGCCTCCGTGGTCACGGTACTGATCGCTTCCATGGTCGTGGGCACCGAAGAGGGACACACCGACTACTTCCGCGCCGACAAGGCATGGCTGTACATCGTGATCCTGACCGTCGGCTACATGATCAGCCGTGGGCTGGCCAAGTCCGGCAGCCGCGACCCCTGCGACGAGTCCCGCCAACCCGGCGGGGAAAGGCAGCATCCGGTGTGCTGTACGCCGCGGCCCGACGTGTAGCGCATGAGCGCGCGTCGCGACCAGTACGTTGGTCGCGGCGCGCGCTTGGCCATGCCGCCGTGCCCCGCGGGAGGAAGGGCCGGGCCGTGAAGTGCTAGCCAGATGTTGGCGCCGCCCTGGCGAGCGAGGGGTTTCAGGCGGTGGTGCGGTTGCCTTGGCGTGCGGCGAGCGCGGCGTCGGCGCTGGAGTAGGCGGGCAGGAAGGTGTCCATCCCGGTGACGCTGAGCAGGCGGCTCAGCCGGTCGGGGATGGCCGCCAGGGCCAGGGAGCCGTCGGCTTCCTTGGCGCAGCGCCAGATGCCGACGAGGGCGCCCAGTCCTGAGGAGTCGCAGAAGGTGACGCCTGAGAGGTCGGCGACCAGGTCAGGGTGGCCGTTCGCGATGAGTTCCAGGGCGCGGGCCCGTACGGCGGGTGCGGCGGCGATGTCGAACTCGCCGGACAGGGCGATCACGGCCAGGGCAGCGTCGGTGTGCGGGACGTCGATGTGGAATGCGTCGGTCATGGGCGTGGGTTCTCCTGCCCGACGGAGACGTCGGCGGTCGGGGCGGCGGCGCTGTGGGCGGTGGTGGTGATGCCGGCAGGAGCAGCATCGGGGGTGGGGACGGACAGGGCCAGCAGGGCCACGTCGTCGCGTTCGGTGTCGGGGAGGGTGTCCAGGAGCGCGACGGTGTCGTCGATCAGGGCGCCGGCACTGACCGGCGCCGGGCGCCGGGCCAGGAAGTCGGTCAGGCCCGTGTCGGCGAGCATGTGGCCGTCGGCGGTGCGGGCCTCGGTCAGCCCGTCGGTGTAGAGCAGCAGTCCCTCGCCGGGTGCCAGGTGGAGGGTGCGTGAGGCGAAGGCGGCTTCGGCCAACGCGCCGACCAGCATGCCCCCCGTGGCGCGGACCGCCTCCACCCGCACGCCGCCGCCCTCGAGGGGGCTCAGGTGGTAGGCGGGCGGGTGACCGCCGGTGGCCAGCGTGACCGTGAATCCGCCGTCCCGGGCCGGATCGAGCATGCCGAAGACGGCGGTGCAAAAGCGGGTACCGACCGCCGCGTCCAGCAGCAGCGCGGTGTTCAGGGCCTTGAGCGCAGCCGTGGGGTCCGCGTCGACGAGGGCTGCGGCCCGCAGCGTGTAGCGGGTCAGTGAGGTGATCGAGGCGGCTTCGGCGCCCTTTCCGCACACATCGCCCAGGAAGAACGCCCACCGGCCCCCGCCCACGGGGAAGACGTCGTAGAAGTCACCGCCCACTTCCTGCGGGGAGGCGGTCTTGTAATGGCAGGCCAGCTCCAGGCCCGGTACCGCGGGCAGTGCCGGGGGCACCAGGGTGCGCTGCAGGGTGGAGGCGAACGCGGCGATGGCCGCCTTGTCCCGCTCCGCACGCTGGCGGGCCTCTTCCTCCGCCTGGCGCTTCTCCTGCTCGACCTTACGGCGCTCCTGCTCGGCGCGTACCGCGTTCAGTGCCGACAGCCGCAGCTCAAGCTGGTCACGCACTACCGCGGCCAGGTCTGCGAGGGTGGATGCGTCGGCCTCGCTGATCTCGCGGGGGCGGGTGTCGAGGATGTTGACCGTGCCCAACCGGTACCCGTCGGCGGTGATGATCGGAGCGGCGGCGTAGAACCGTACTCCCATCGGGCCGGCGACCAGCGGGTTGGAGCAGGCGACCGGGTCCAGCAGAGTGTCGGGGATGACGGTGGTGTCATCGGTGAGCACCGCCGAGGCACACAGGCCCGGATCGCGGCCGATCTCGCTGACGCCTTCCAGGCCGTGCGCGGCCTTGAACCAGATCCGGTCCTCGTCCACGATCGTCACCGTCGCCACCGGCACCTCGAACAACCGTGCCGCCAGCGCCGCGACTCTGTCGTAGGCGCCGTCCGGCGGAGTGTCGAGGATGTCGTAACGGCGCACCGCCGCCATCCGTGCCGCCTCGACCGGCGCGGCCACAAGCCCGCTCGGTGCTATCACAGGCGGGCTCGCTTGCTCCGGCATGTTCCTCGTCTCGTCATCCCCCCAGGAAGGCACCGACCAGACAGCCAGCACCCCGGAACCCTACCGAACGCCCCCACGTCACCGCTCAGGAGGCGCCGCCGAGCGGCCGGTCCACAAGCATGCGGAAGAAGCCCGTGACCCACGGACGTACGCGCTCGCGGTCAGCCAACGTGACAATGCCCACGCACTCCCCCACGATGTCGTCCACTTCCGGCCGGTCCCGCAACACCTAGTGGCCGTGATCGGGCAGACACAGGGGCTCAGCAAACGCGAGGTCGTGGAGCACGCGCTACGCACCGCGTATCCGCGGGAGTACCGCGCCCTGGTGGAGCGCGAGCAAGCGGGCGAGCGAGAGTGACGCCTCAGTCTGTCTGCATACAGACATCCGGCCGCGCGTACCGCTTCGCCATCCATCCGGTGGTGCCCTCGCGCAGCCCCGAGGTCTTGTGCATGCCGAAATCGCTGCCGGAGTCGTAGGCCAGGCGCACCTTGTACCACCCGCTGCGGGCTTGGGTGGCATCCACCATGTCGCCGCGGTGGAGCTGACCCAGCGCGGGGTACCGGCTGCCCGGTCCGGTCCGCAGCCGTACGCCGTCCGTCGTCACCTGATAGCCGCATTTGCCGAAGGGGGCCCGGGCCTCAGCTGTGTGAGGTCGTTCGACCGGGCCGGCCGTGGCGGGCTGACGCTTCATGCCTCAGCAACACCCAGGGAGGGGCCGGGTGTCACGGTCCCGGTGGGGAGATCACCCGCGCGAGTACCTATAGGTCGAACTCCAGCTGCTCGACGTCGGTGAACTCCACCTCCAGGCCGTGGGCGCGGCGGCCGCTGTCGCGGAAGTAGACCTCGCCCAGGGCTTCGGCGGCGATCTCGCGGAGCTGTTGTTCGCCGGCGCCGGCTTCTTGTGACTCGCCGCCCAGTTCGCAGGTACTGTCGCGGCCCGGGTCGTGGCAGAAGAACCGCACCCTTTGCGGGGAATGCTTGGCATGCACGGCCCACCCGCAGGGCAGGCCAGGGGAACGCGGGGCCGCACCTTGTAGACCTGGGCCCAGCCCATCGCGCACCCGAGATCAGGCTGGGTGGCATCCAGTCGGCCGGCATCAGGGTGCAGCGCGGTGAACCGCACGGCTCGTGACCCCCGGGAATCTGGACCTCAGCGCCGTGAAGCTGACGCAACAGCAGATACCACGCGCATCTGACACACCAGGCCGACCTGCAGATATCCGATCTCCCGGAGCCGCCGAGCGCCTGGACCATGCCGGCGAGGTACGCACCACACCGGCAGGGGCCGCCGTGCCCTGGGAGGCGAGGGGTTCGCCCTACGGGCACCCGGGCCGGCTCGGGGATCAGCTCGGTGCGGACATATTGCCCGCGCGCCGAAGTGCGCGCACCGCGTGGGGGAGCTGCCCTGGAGGGCATCCGGGGCGCCTCAGAAGCTGTGTCTGAGGACTGCATGACAAAATGATCTAAGCTCGGACCAATCCTGATTCTTTAAATCCGTGCGGTCAGGGGCTTGTCGCTTCGGACGGGGCTGCCCGAAGCGACGGGGGCAGACGGACGCCGATGCCGTCAATCTCGGTTTCCTGAGTGCTCGTCGTCACCTCGCGGCCCAGCCGTCGTTGGCGCATCCGCGGTTTAAGCGGCGCCCTTCTTGTCGTTGATCTGGAAGGTGATGACGTCGACTTCGTCGGTTCCCGTCAGATCTGGGTAGTGGCCCTTGAGGGCTTCCCGGAGTTCGGCTGCGGTCGTCAGCCCCTCAGCTTGGGCGTCCTGGTTGGTGAGGTCGCTGACCAGGCAGTGCCTGATGCCGGTCACCTCTGCCGACAGGACGACTTCAGGGTCGCTCTCAAACACCAGCCGTGCCGGGCCGAGCTGCGCCGGGTCGCGGAATCGGGTGGTCTTGGTCTTGGCGCCGGAGCGGACGACTTCGAGGTAGCGAGGATTGAACCGAATGATCGGGGGGCCGGCCGTCTCGGGGTCTTGGTAGAGCGATGGTTCGAGACCGTTCATTCCCGCCTCCGGGGTCCATCGCTGAGCCAGCGGCACCAGGTCGGCGGCGAGCACGGACATGAGCCCCGCGGGGGTGGGCACGATGACGCGCATGGTGGGGTAGTAGTCCAAGAAGACCTGCCGATCGCGCCCGCACGGGCCGATGACCCCGCGCCCGTGGTTTCCCACGGCGACGATGCAGCGCATCTGGCGGGCGCCCTGGGCCCGCGCGGCTCCCAGAGCCACGAGTTCGGCGCAGGGGCCGCCGGTGAAGTGGTAGAGGTTCACGCCGGCGAACATCCGGTAGTCGGCGGCCATGACTGCGGCGCCCACCGTGTGGATTCCATCTTCATCGGGCCCGGCATCGGTATGCGCGTCTATGGTGCGGCGTGCCAGCTCCACGAGCTCACGCTCATCATCATCGAGAGCTCGTGCAGATGACGGGACGTACACCTTTTTGACCTTCCCTTCCTTCAGTAGCCGCCCAAGAGCATTCCACGCCACGCGGGCGGGCTCCACAGGGTTTCGGCTTGCCTTGGCTGGACCCTTATGGTGGTCCCGTGGGTAGGGATGCCGTGCCCAAACTGAGGCTGATCGTGATCGCGGACGACGATCCAGGTCCGCTGCGCACCGCGTACTTCTGGTCCCGTGGGGTGGGGTCCACGCCCGGGGGTGTCGTGAGCCGGTTGGTGACGTCGACCAGGTAGTCCAGGCCGTTCTCGACCGGAGGGAAGCGCAGCTCGGGTCGCTGCGGGGTGGCGCTCACGCGTCATCCTTCGGCCAGCTGCCGGTGAACTCGGTGATCTCGGTGCCGGACCCGTCGGTGCGCACGGTCTCCTCGAAGTCGATGCCCGCCGCGGTGAGCAGGTTCCGGACCTGGGCGGCGGGACTGGTGTTCTCCCGGCCGGCGCTGCCGAACACGGGCGTGCCTCCGGGAAGGGCGGTGTCCGCCTGGCCGGCGCCGCCGTGGAGACCATCAAAGCCGGCCGCCAAGGCCCCCGCCCGCGGCGGACTACCCGCCCTGGCGGGCCGCCGGCCTGCACCAGCGGGCGCGCGCCGCACTCGGCCCGGCGCCGCCAGGGGGCGACGCCGTACGCGGCGTGTGCGAGGCCGGAAGCGGCGGCTGAGACACACAAGGCCAAGCGCCCGGCCGGAGGTCCGTCACATTCCTCCGTCCGGGCGTCTGAAGACTACGGGCCCGTCAGGGCCTCGGTAGCGACAGGCCGGAGCGGTGCGGGAACCGGCGGCCGGCACCGCTTCGCCGCACCGACGAGTTCGGGGAAGGCCGGCAGCGCGCGGCTCGGGGAGGGTTGTGTGTCCCCCAGTGCGAGGGGCGCTGCTGTTCGCGGCCGGGGTCAGCGGGCGGGGTGACGGTGGCGGACACGTTGGGGCAGCGGCTGAGGACGTCCGTGAGCGCTGTCTGTTCGGTGGAATCGACGCTCAGGCCCCAGCGCAGCTTGTCGGCGACCCAGTGGGTGGCGTACGTGCAGTGGTAGCCAGCGGCCGGGGGCAGCCACGTGGCCGGGTCCTGGTCGCCCTTCGCGGGGTCCGAGGCGGCCGACACCGCGCGCACGGTCGTCACCGAGGTCGTTGGCGTAGGCCTCCCGCTCCGCCGCCGTCCAGACGGAGGCACCCGAGTCCCAGGCCTCGGCGAGCGGGACCAGGTGGTCGATGTCCACACCACCGGGCCCCTCGAGGTACCGGTTGTCGTAGGGCGAGCACCACTCGCCCCCGCTCAGCCGGCACCCCGCGTCCTGCGCGGGCGCGGTGACGGCTTCGCCCTTGAGCACTTCGGCGCGGGTGTCGCAGCCGTCCCCGTCGGCGTCGATCCAGTGCCTGAAGGCGGTGCGCTCGTAGCCGGTGCGGTCCTCGGCCCGGACCGGAGGGCGCGCGAGGAGGTCCTGGACGGGTGCGGTGACGGTGTCACCGGGAGCTGCGGCCGCAGCTGCACGAGCGCCGGCCGGAAGAAGGAGGCAGGCGAACACGACAGTTGCGGCAGCGGTACGGGCGAAGGACATGCGATCTTCGTAGCGGCTCCCGCAGGAAACCCGCCTGGCAACCGGTGCTGCTCCACCCGATCGGACGGCACGGGCGACGACCGGTGCATGTTCCCGGCCGCCTAAGCGTTGTCCCGTAACTCGGCGCAGGGGCTGGCGAGTCACCGCCGCCGGATCTGGTCAACCCGCGAAGTCCTGCGTGATGTAAACAGTGCCATCCGCACCTTTCGCAATACCCACACCGATCAAACTGTAAGAAGCAGTGGCCGGAGGACAATTCTCCTGATTATTTGGACAGAAGGGTTTATGGCTGAAGGGGTTGCTGCTGTCGTTGGGGTCACAGCCGATGATGTTGTACTTGTGACCGAAGGCAGGAGTTGCATTCTCGTCGTGATTAATCCAATCATCCATCGCCTTGTCGGGCGAGTCACCCAAACCCCAGTGGACGTTCTCGCCCTGGGCCCGATCAGCCGCAGAGCCCAAAGCCATATGGATGCGCCCCTTTCCGCCGGGCGTGTCCCAGGCCAGTGAGCCGTCACTCCCAATATGGCCGCGGTTCGGTTGAGTCGCGGCGGTCAGATTCGGATGGCTGGCCAGATCTCGGCTGTGTTCTCGCGCTATTGCTACGAGCCGCCGATCGACCTGCAACACTGGGCATCCATGCTGTTGGCGCACATTGTTGACCAGATCAATAATCCGCTGCTCGTCCGAACTTGGTGTGTTACTTTCGACAATCAGATTTCGATTGACTTCGCCGGCCCCAACAATGCTCCAGGGTGATCCAATGAAGATGGGACTGCTCTGTTCGTCGACCACCGTGGGCCGACGGGTGATCTGGTTTCCGTTCATGAGCCAGATCTGAGTCTCCGCGGTTTCAGCGTTATGCCAGAGGATATCGACACTGCCGTTCTGATCGAAATCGCCGGTCCCAACAATGCTCCACGGTGATCCAATGAAGATGGGACTGCCCTGTTCGTCGACCACCGTAGGCCGACGGGTGATCTGGTTCCCGTTCATGAGCCAGATCTGAGTCTCCGCGGTTTCAGCGTTATGCCAGAGGATATCGACACTGCCGTTCTGATCGAAATCACCGGTCCCAACAATGCTCCACGGTGATCCAATGAAGATGGGACTGC